>DIWH01000078.1 GCA_002423485.1 Candidatus Xenobium occultum
GGAACCCAGCCGGAAACCCCTCGGTCGCCTCGCCGGGTCTTTTCCGCCCCCGCTGTGTCGCAAAAAGTCTCATTTGCCTCAAGCAAACCGCAACTTTTTGCTCCTGGCGGGGACAATAAATCCCTCGACGATGCTCGGTCGGGGTCTCCAACCGGGCTCCTGAGCGGCCCGCAACGTTGGCTGGCCTCCCTTCGCCCGGGCCAGCCCGAAGGCCAGACCCTGCGGATGGCCCTGGCCGAACTCTGTGTCCGGGGAGCCCGAGTGGACCACGCGGCCCTGAGCGCCCCCGATTCCCCCCGCCGCATCGCGCTTCCCACCTACCCCTTCCAGCGCGAACGCTACTGGTTCACCCCCCGCTCGACCCCAGCAGCGCTTCCCCCGGCTTCCTCGCCTCTCGCTTGCCCCTTCCTGAGCCTGGAGTGGGAGCCCGTCCCATCTTCGCCTCCCGCCCCCGAGGCCGAGGGTTCCTGGCTTCTTCTCGGCCCGGTCGCCTCAAGATCCCGGGCTTTGTTGGACGCCATGAAGACCCGCGGATTCCGGGTCCGGCAGATGGAGGCCCTTCCCGAATCCTCAGGGGACCTGCCGGAAGATCTGCGGGGCGTGATCTTCCTGGCCGAACCCACCGGGGGTGCTCCGGTCCGCCTCGTCCACGATTCGTGCCGGCGCCTGCTGGCGACGGTCCAGGCCCTGGTCCGCGCCCCCGGCAGGCCGGTCCGGCTGGTGCTGTTGACCCGGGGCAGCCAAGCCCTGCGTGGGACCGCGGGCGACCCCGCCCAGGCGCCCCTCTGGGGGATGGCCCGGGCCGTGGCCGTCGAGCACCCCGAGTTGCGATTCCTGCGCGTGGACCTGCCCGAGGAGTGGTCTCTTCCAGACCTGGACCGGATTGCGAAAGAGGTGCTTCTGCATCCTTCCGAGGACGAAATCGCCCTGCGGGAGGGGGTGCTTCTGGCCCCCCGGCTGCGGTCGGCCACCGGAGAAGTCCCCCCGGAGGGTTCGTTCCCGATCCATTCGGAAGGGGCCTACCTCCTGACCGGGGGAACCGGAGGGTTGGGGCTGGTCCTGGCCGGCTGGCTGGTGGCCCGAGGGGCCCGCGAGCTGCTGCTGCTTTCCCGGAGGGGAGTCCACACACCCGAGCAGGCCCGGGCCGTGGCCGAGCTGGAGTCCGCCGGCTGCCGGGTCGAGGTGGCCCGGGTGGACGTCGCGGACCGGGAGGCCCTGGCCCACGCCCTGGCCCCCCTGGCCGGCCGGCTTCGCGGGGTGGTGCACGCAGCCGGAGTGGCCGACCTGGGCCTGGTCGCCGAGCAGAGTCCCGAACGCCTCCAGGCCGTCCTGCGGCCCAAGGTGGAGGGTGCCTGGAACCTCCATGAACTGACCCGCCAGCTCCCTCTGGACTTCTTCGTCCTCTTCTCGTCGGTGGGAAGCATCCTGGCCTCGCCCGGGCAGAGCACCTACGCCGCCGCCAACGCCTTCCTCGACTCCCTGGCCCGATGGCGCCGAGCCCGCGGCCTGAAGGCCCTGGCGATCCAGTGGACGGCCTTCCGGGATGCCGGAATGGCCACCGGACAGGAGGAGCGCGCGGCCCGCCTGGCCGCCAGCGGCATGGGGACCCTGGGCACCGCAGAGGGCATGGAGATCCTGGGACGCCTGCTGCGCGGCGACCTGACCGAGATGCTGGTGCTGCCCCTGGATCTGGAGCGCTGGCTGGACTACTACCCGGCCTGGGCCGAGAGCTCGCTTCTGGCCGGCCTGCGCCCCCGGACCCAGGATCCCTCCAGGACCGGGCGGCCCGCCCGGTTGGCCGGACTGTCCGGGAGCGCTCGGGCGGAGGCGCTCCTGGAGATGGTGCGTGCGCAGGTGGCTCGGGTCCTGGGCCTGGCTTCCCCCGCGGCCGTCGCCGCCGACCGCCCCTTCCAGGAGCTGGGCCTGGACTCGCTGATGGCGGTCGAACTGCGAAGCGGCCTGGAGAAGGAGCTCCGAGCGCCCCTCCCGGTGACCCTGGCCTTTGACCATCCCACGGCCACCCGCCTGGCCGCGCACCTCCAAGGCCTGTTGCCCGAAGCAGAACCCGCCGCCCAGGCTCCCGCCCCCTGCCTTGCGCGCGTCGGGGACGAACCGGTGGCCCTCGTGGGACTGGGCTGCCGCTTCCCCGGAGGCGTGGAAAGCCCCGAGGGCTTCTGGCAGATGCTTCTCGAAAGCCGGGACGCCATCACCCGGGTCCCCCCGGAGCGCTGGAGCCTGGAGGAGTGGTACGACCCGGATCCCGAGGTCCCCGGACGCATGAGCAGCCCCTTCGGCGGCTTCCTGGAGGACTTCGACGGCTTCGACGCGGCCTTCTTCGGGATCGCTCCCCGCGAGGCCCGCCAGATGGACCCCCACCAGCGGATCCTCCTGGAGACGGCCTGGCGGGCCCTGGAGCACGCCGGCATCCCACCGGGGAAGCTCGAGGGGAGCAGCACGGGAGTCTTCGTCGGAGCCTGCAACTCCGACTTCGCCGCGCTGGCCCGGGAGGCCGGGGAGATCGACCCCTGGAGCGGGACCGGGGCCATGATGAGCGTGGCCTCTGGGCGACTGGCCTACGTCCTGGGCCTGATGGGCCCCACCATGACCGTGGACACGGCCTGCTCCTCCTCGCTGCTGGCCGTCCACCTGGCCTGCCAGTCCCTGCGCGCAGGCGAATGCGACCTGGCCCTGGCGGCCGGCGTCAACCTGGTCCTCTCTCCCCTGGGCAACGTCTTCCACTCGCGACTGCGCGGCCTGGCTCCGGACGGACGCTGCAAGAGCTTCGATGCCGCGGCCGACGGCCTGGTGCGCAGCGACGGCTGCGGGGTGGCGGTGCTCAAGCCCCTGTCCGCCGCGCTCCGGGACCAGGACCGGATCCTGGCGGTGATCCGCGCCAGCGCCACCAACCAGGACGGACGCAGCAACGGCCTGACGGCCCCCAACGGACCGGCCCAGGAGGCCGTGATCCGCCAGGCCCTGAACCGGGCCGGCCTGAGGCCCGAGCAGATCGGCTACGTCGAGGCCCATGGGACCGGGACGCCACTGGGAGACCCCATCGAGTTGCAGGCCCTGGGCGCCGCCCTGGGCCGTTCGCACCCGCCAGGGTCCCCGCTCTACGTGGGCACGGTCAAGACCAACCTGGGGCACACCGAGGGGGCAGCGGGTGTGGCCGGGCTGACCAAGGCCGTGCTGGCGCTGCAGCACCAGACGCTGCCGCCCAACCTGCACTTCCGCACCCCCACGCCCCTGGTGGACTGGCAGGGGTTGCACCTGCAAGTTCCGCGTCAGGTCCTTCCCTGGCTGGCCGAGGAGGGCCATCGGGTGGCAGGCGTCAGCGCCTTCGGGATCTCGGGGACCAACGTCCACGTCCTCCTGGAGGAGGCCCCCCGGCCGCCGGAGGCTCCGCCGGAAGGGGAGGCCCCCCGGCTCTTCCCGCTCTCGGCCCGCTGCGAGGAATCCCTGCGCCTGCTGGCCGAGAGGTCTGCCCAGTGGATCGAGGCTCATCCCGAAGTCCCGCTGGCCGACCTCTGCCACACCGCAGGGCTCCGCCGCACCCACTTCGACGTGCGGCTGGCCCTCGTCGCCCGCTCGAGTGTCGATCTGCTCGAGCGTCTTCGAGGATGGCTGGAGTGCAGGCCCACCCCGGCACCCGCCCGGGAAACCCTGCACCTGCACGAGCTGATCCGCCTGTACGTCGCCGGAAGCAAGTTGGACTGGTCCGCCCTGGCCGGGCCGGGTCGGCTGGTGGACCTGCCGGGGCATCCCTTCCAGAGGACCCGCTTCCCGTTGCCGGGAAACCTCGCCCGCCCCCCGGCCGCCTCCTCCCCATCCCGGGAATCCCGGCTCTTCGAGTTGGCCTTCCGAGCCTCGGCACCCCCTCCGACCCGCCCCCTTCCGGGGCGCTGGCTGGTGGCGGGCCGGGGCCCCCTGGCCCGCGCGCTGGCCGGCCGGCTTCCCAGAGCCCTCCAGGTGGAGACGCCCTCGGACCTGCCCGAATCCCTCCTCCCCGAAATCGAGGGGGTGGTGTGCCTCTGGGCCTTGGACCTGCATGAGCCGGAGCCGGTCGGCTCGGCGGCCCTGGAAGGCCCGCTGGGAGGACTGTTGCGACTGGTCCAGACCCTGGTGGCCTCCCCTCCCCGGGAGGAGGGGGTGCGGCTGGTGGTGGCCACCCGAGGCGCATGCTCGGTGGCCGGAGAGGCTCCGACCCTTCTCCAGGCCCCCACCTGGGGGCTGGGCCGGGTGGTCTGTCACGAGCATCCCGAGCTGGACCCCCGCCTGGTGGACCTGGATCCCGGCGCCCCGGAGGACTCCACCGAGGCCCTGGAGGCCCTGCTGGCCGAGATGGCCTCGACCGACTCCGAGAACCAGGTGGCCTGGCGCCGGGGCCGACGCCACCTGGCCCGGCTCGCGCGCCTCGACGCCCTTCCGGAATCCGCCCCCCCGCCGCTGGCGGGCCCCTGGCTGGTGAGCGGAGGCCTGGGCAACCTGGGCCGACTGGTGGCCGAGAGGCTGGCCGCGCGGGGTGCGCAGGCCCTGGCCTTGCTCTCGAGACGGCAGCCCCACGACGAGGAACTCGCCTGGTTGGAGGGGCTCCGCGAGAAAGGAGTGGAGGTGGGCCTGTGGTCGGCGGACCTGACCGACCCGGGGGCCGTGGAAGAGGCCGTCCAGCAGATCCGCTCGCGCCTGGGTCCGCTTCGGGGGGTGGTCCACTGCGCCGGCCTGCTGGACGACGGGGTCCTCACCGAGCAGACCTGGGAGCGCTTCCTCCCCGTCCTGGCCCCCAAGCTGGAGGGGGCCTGGAACCTGCATCGGTCCACCCGGCAGGATCCCCTGGAGGCCTTCGTGCTGTTCAGCTCGGTGGCCGCCACCCTGGGCAGCGCCGGGCAGGCCAACTACTCGGCGGCCAACGCCTTCCTGGAGGCCCTGGCTGAATCCCGCCGGGCCGCGGGGCTTCCCGCCCTGGCCATCGGCTGGGGGCCCTGGACCGTGGGCATGGGCGCCGAACTTCGACCCGAGCACAGAGAGCGCCTGGTCCGCCAGGGCCTGGGGTTCCTGGAACCCCGGGAGGGCCTGGACCTCTTCGAGTCACTCCTGGGTCGGAGCGGAAGGGTGCTGGCGCTGAAGGTGGACTTCGAGGCCCTCCGGCCCTGGGTGGGGCGGGAGCTGCGCCCCCTCCTGGCCGAGTGCCTCCCCCTCTCGGGGAAGGAGCCGGAGCCCTCCATCCAGGATCCGGAGAAGCTGGTGCGCCTGCACGCTTCCCGGATCCTGGGCCTGAGCCCGGAGACCCTGGATCCCCGACGCCCCCTGCGCGACTACGGGCTGGACTCGCTGATGGCCCTGGAGCTTCGCAAGGAGTTGGGGCAGGCCCTGGGGCGGAACCTGCCGGCCACCCTGGCCTTCGATCAGCCCACCATCGAAGAGCAGGCGGCCTTCCTGAGGGGGCTCTTGGACCCGCTCTCGACGCCCGGGAGGATCCTCCCCGATTCGAGTCGGCTCCCGTCCCCTCCCCCGGGGCTTCCTCAGGGCGACCCCGTCGCGGTGATCGGGATCGGCTGCCACTATCCGGGGGGCGCCGAGGGCCCGGAGGCCTTCTGGGAACTCCTGGTCTCGGGCCGGGATGCCATCACCGAGGTCCCACCCGAGCGCTGGGACGCCCATGCTCTGTACGACCCCGACCCGCAGGCCCCGGGCCGCATGGTGACCCGCTGGGGCGGGTTCCTTCCCGATGTCGACCGCTTCGATGCCTCGTTCTTCGGCATCCCACCCCGCGAAGCCCGGGTGATGGATCCCCAGCAACGCCTCCTGCTGCAGACCGCCTGGGAGGCCCTGGAGGACGCCTCCCTTCCTCCCGAAAGCCTGCAGGGGACGCCCACCGGGGTCTTCGTCGGCCTGAGCACCCTGGACTACTTCACCATGCTGCGCGATGCCGGCCAGATGGACCCCTGGGCCAGCACCGGGGTGGCGCCCAGCGTGGCGGCCGGGCGGCTGGCCTACCAGTTGGGGCTGAAGGGTCCGGCCCTGGCCCTGGACACCGCCTGCTCCTCCTCGCTGCTGGCCGTTCACCTGGCCTGCCAGTCCTTGCGAACAGGAGAATGCGACCTGGCCCTGGCCGGGGGCGTGAACCTGATCCTCTCGCCCGAGACCTCGTGCGTCATGTCCGCCATGGGAGCCCTCTCTCCCAGCGGACGCAGCCGCGTCTTCGACGCCGCCGCCGACGGCTACGTCCGCAGCGACGGCTGCGCCCTGGTGGTCCTCAAGCCCCTGTCTGCGGCCCTGCACGACGGCGACCGGATCCTGGCCCTGGTGCGGGGAAGCGCCGCCAACCAGGACGGCCGGAGCAACGGCCTGACCGCCCCCCACGGTCCCTCCCAGGAGGCGGTGATCCGCCGGGCCCTGGAGCGGGCCGGGGTCGAGCCCTGGCAGGTGGACTACGTCGAAGCCCACGGGGTGGGAACCCCGCTGAGCGATCCCTTGGAACTGCAAGCCCTCGGTGCCGCCCTGGGTCCCGGGCGTTCGCCCGAGAAGCCCCTGCTGGTGGGCTCGGTCAAGAGCCAGATCGGACACGCCGAGAGCGCGGCGGGGGTGGCCGGGCTGATCAAGACCGTCCTGGCCTTGCGCCACCGGAGGCTGCCGGCCAACCTGCACTTCCACACCCCAAATCCCCTGGTCCCCTGGGCCGAGTTGCCTCTCCGGGTGGTGGATCGGCTCCTTCCCTGGCCCCAGGGTCCGGGCCCCCGCCTGGCGGGCGTCAGCGCCTTCGGCATCTCGGGGACCAACGTCCACCTGGTGCTGGAGGAGGCCCCCGAGCCCCCCGCGCCTCCGCGGCTCGACCGCCCCTGGCACCTCCTGCCTCTCTCGGCGCGAAGCCTGGAGGCCCTGCGCCGGCAGGCCCGGAACTTCGCCCTGGCCCTGGAGGGCGACCAGGACCTGGGGGCGCTCTGCCACTCGGCGGCGTGCGGTCGCTCGCACCTGGCCCATCGCCTGGCCTTGCTCTGCCACGACCCGGCCCAGGCCGCACGCGACCTGCGGGACTGGGCCGACTCGGGCGAGGTTCCGGCCCGGATGAGGGTGGGCCAGGCCCAGGAGCCTCCCCGGGTGGCCCTGCTCTTCTCGGGCCAGGGCTCCCAGCATGCCGGGATGGGCCGGGAGCTCTACCAGACCCAGCCCGTCTTCCGATCGGCCCTGGAGCGCTGCGCCGAACGGCTCGACGCGCGGCTGCCCCGCCCCCTCCTGGAGATCATGTTCGAGAATCCCCAGGGCCTGCTGGACCAGACCCTGGGCACCCAGAGCGCCCTCTTCGCCTTCGAATGGGCCTTGTGGGAACTCTGGCGGGATTGGGGTCTGCGGCCGGCCGCCCTGCTGGGGCACAGCGTGGGCGAGTTCGTGGCGGCCTGCGCCGCCGGCGTCTTCACCCTGGAGCAGGCCCTGGACCTGGTGGCCACCCGGGGGCAGCTCATGCAGACCCTGCCTCCGGGCAGCATGGCCGGGGTCTGGGCCT
Organism: Candidatus Xenobium occultum; assembly: GCA_002423485.1. Lineage (GTDB taxonomy): Bacteria > Vulcanimicrobiota > Xenobia > Xenobiales > Xenobiaceae > Xenobium > Xenobium occultum. The sequence continues at coordinate 7,499 of DIWH01000078.1, forward strand.
CCGAGAGGCAGGTCCGGGAGGCGCTGGCAGGGCTCCCCCAGGCCCGGGGGGTCAGCCTGGCAGCCATCAACTCACCGCTGAACGTGGTGGTCTCGGGGCCTTCCGAGGGGGTCGAGGCCCTATGCGCCCACTTCCTCTCCAGGGGCGTCCAGGCCACCCGGCTTCCGGTCTCGGGCGCCTTCCACTCGCCCGCGATGGAACCGCTCCTGGAGGAGTTCGGGAAGCACCTCGTGAGAATCCCGGGCACCCCGCCCCAAAGCCCCCTCTACTCCTCCCTGAGCGGAGCCCGCGTGGATCGCGAGGTCTGCCAGCCCTCGTGGTGGGTGCGCCACATGCACGAGCCGGTGCGCTTCGCGGCGGGCTTGAGGTCCCTGGCCGAACACGGCGTGGACGCCTTCCTGGAGATCGGCCCCCAACCGGTCCTCCTGGGGATGGGCGCCGTGAACCTGCTGGGAAGCCCCCACCTGTGGCTCCCCTCGATCCGCCCGGGCGAACCCGAGTGGCGGACCCTCCTGCAGAGCCTGGCAACCCTGTACGTCCGCGGAGCCGAGGTGGACTGGAAGGCCTTCGACCGCCCCTACCACCTGCCCGTCCTCAGCGCCCCGACCTACCCCTGGGAGCCGGAGCGCCACTGGTTCAGCGCCCCGAAGCCACCGGACGCCGGCCACTTCCTGGTCTCGACCTGGAAGGAGGTCCGGCCGCTGCCCCCTTGTGAACCGGAGAGCTGGCAGATCCTGGACGACGGGACGGGCCTGGCGGGAGCGCTGGAGGCCGCTCTTCAGGCCCGAGGCCACCAGACCGGGGCCGGGGCCAGGAACCTGGTCATGCTCTGGACGGGGGAGCCCTCCGGCGAGCCAGACCTGCCCGGGCTGGTCGAGTCCCATTGCCGCCGCCTGCTGGAGACGGTCCAGGCTCGGGGCCGACAGCGGCTCTGGCTTCTGACCCGGGGCGCCTGCTGGACCGGTGACGAAGGCGTCCGGCTGGACCTGGCCCCGCTGTGGGGCATGGCGCGGGTGATCCGCCTGGAGCACCCCGAGCTGCGCTGCACCCGGGTGGACCTTCCCCCGCGGCCGCTTCCCGAGGAGGCCGAGCGCCTGGCCGAGACCCTCCTGGGGGCGGGAAGCGAGGACGAACTGGCCCTGCGCGGCAACGCCCTCCTGGCGGCCCGCCTGCAGGCAGGTCCGCAACCCCTCCGGCGCGTCGGGCCCACCTTCGAACCCGGCGCCTGCTACCTGATCACGGGGGGGACGGGCGGGCTGGGGCTGGCCCTGGCCCGCTGGATGGTCCAGCAAGGGGCGCGACACCTGGTCCTGGTCTCGCGGCGGGGCGCCCCGGATCCCGTGCAGGCGCAAGCAATCCGGGAGATGGAGGGCAGTGGAGCCCAGGTCCAGGTGGAAGCCCTGGACGTGGGCGACCGCCCGGCCCTGGCCCGGCTGTTGAGCGAAATCCGGACCCGGAGAGAACTGCGTGGCGTCTTCCATGCCCCGGGGGTGGCCGACGTGGGCCTGATGGTGGACCAGGACCCCGAACGCCTGGCCCGGGTCCTGCGCCCCAAAGTGACCGGAGGCTGGAATCTCCACGAGCTGACTCTGGCCGATCCCCTGGACTGGTTCGTGCTCTACTCCTCGGTGGGGAGCATCCTGAGTTCTCCGGGCCAGGCCACCTACGCCGCGGCCAACGCCTTCCTGGACGGGCTGGCGGCCTTCCGCGGGATGGCGGGGCTGCCGGTGACCTGCGTGAACTGGACGGCCTTCGAGGACGGAGGGATGTCCCTGGGCGAGAACCTCGAGCGCTTCCACCAGACGGGGATGGGCACCCTGAAAGCCGAGGAGGGGACCCGGCTCCTGGGCCGACTGATGGTGGAGGGAATCCCCTCCAGCATGGTCGTTCCCCTGGACCTGAACCGCTGGCTGGAATACTACCCCCAGTGGCAGGGCAGCTCGCTTCTGGCGGATCTGGCCGGTTCGCGCCCGACCCCGGTTCGGGGGGCCCTGCGATCGCGCCTGGAGGGCCTGGCACCCGAGGCGCTTCGCCAAGAGTTGCTGACGGAGGTCCTGGCCCGCACGGCCCGCTGCCTGGGCCTGCAGGGCCCCAAGGCCCTGGACCCGGGCACGGCCTTCCGCGACCAGGGCCTGGACTCGCTGATGGCCGTCGAACTGCGAAACGGGCTGGAGAAGGATCTGGACCTGGGCCTCCCGGTCACCCTGGTCTTCGACCACCCCACCCCGGAAAGACTGGCCCTGCATCTTTCCGAATCCCTTCGGCCAGCCCCGGCCGAGCCTTCGTACCCTGCCCCGCTCCCGGCAGTCCGGGTGGAATCGAGCCCGGAGCCAGCGCCCACCGGGCCCGCCTCGGAGGCCCCCTTCCCGGCCTTCCGGGAGACCTCTTTGGTGGCCCCGCCCTGCGAGTCCCCCGAGGCCATCGCGGTGATCGGCCTGGGCTGCCGCTTCCCTGGAGGGGGGCACGGCCCCGAGGCCTTCTGGGAACTCCTGGCCGAGGGACGCGACGCCATCACGACGGTTCCCCCCGAGCGCTGGGAGGCCCAGGCCTGGTGGTCGCCCGAACCGGGAACGCGAGGTCGGATGGTCAGCCCCTGCGGCGGCTTCCTGCCCGGGCCGGACCTCTTCGACGCCGAGTTCTTCGGCATCCCACCCCGCGAGGCCCGGGCCATGGACCCCCAGCAGCGCGTGTTGCTGGAGACCGCCTGGGAAGCCCTCGAGGATGCCGGCATCGCCCCCTCCCGCCTGGAGGGCAGCGCCACGGGGGTCTTCGTCGGGGTGTGCTCTCACGACTACGAGACCCTCTTCGGCGACCTCGAGGAGTTGGACGCCTGGGCCGGGACCGGGCTTCAGGCCAGCGTGACGGCCGGGCGGCTCTCCTATCTGTTGGGCCTGCAAGGCCCCAGCCTGGTCCTGGACACGGCCTGCTCGTCCAGCCTGGTGGCCGTGCACCTGGCGGCCATGAGCCTGAAGTCCGGCGAGTGCGACCTGGCCCTGGCGGCCGGCGTGAACCTGGTCCTCTCGCCGGCTGGAAGCGTCGTCCATTCCCAGACCCATGCCATGGCCCCCGACGGGCGCTGCAAGGCCTTCGACCAGTCCGCCGACGGCTTCGTGCGCAGCGACGGGTGCGGGGTGGTGGTCCTCAAGAGGCTCTCGGCCGCCCGCCGGGATGGCGACCGGATCCTGGCCCTGATCCGAGGCAGCGCGACCAACCAGGACGGTCGCAGCAACGGGCTGACGGCCCCCCATGGGCCGGCCCAGGAGGCGGTGATCCGCCAGGCGTTGGCCCGCGCGGGGGTCCCCGCCTCGCGGGTGGGCTTCGTCGAGGCCCACGGCACGGGCACCCCTCTGGGCGACCCCATCGAACTGCAAGCCCTGGGCCAGGTGATCGGCCGCCAGCGACCCGAGCGGGGGCTGCGCGTCGGCGCCGTGAAGAGCAACCTGGGCCACCCCGAGGGAGCCGCCGGCGTGGCCGGACTGACCAAAGCGGTGCTGGCCCTGCGCCACCGGGCCATCCCCCCCAACCTGCACCTGGTCCGGCCGACCCCCCACGTGGACTGGGAAGGGTTGCGTCTGCACGCTCCCACCACATTGGAGCCCTGGGTCGAGGAGTTCCCCCGGGTGGCCGGAGTCAGCGCCTTCGGGATCTCGGGGACCAACGCCCATGTGGTGCTTGAGGAGGCCCCCGAGGAGGTCTTCCCGGAAGACCCGAGGACCTTCCACCTGCTTCCTCTCTCGGCCCGGACCCCGGAGGCGCTCCAGGAACTCCTGACCCGCTACGCGCGCCACCTCCGGGCCCATCCCGAGGTGCCGCTGGGGGCCCTGTGCCGGAGCGCCGCCGTCGGCCGCGACCACTTCCCCTGGCGGGTGGCACTGGTGGCCGCCTCGGTGCCCGAGATGCTGGCGAAGCTCGAGGCCCTGGCCTCCAGCTCGATCCCGAGCGGAAGCCAGGGGACCTCCAGCCTCTCGATCGGCTTCGCCCCCCTGGACGGCTTGAAGGCCTGGGATCGGACCTGGGTCCAGCCCCCCGGGGGCCTGGGACGAGAAGCCCTGGAAGAGCTGGCCGGACTCTACTTCGCCGGAGCCACGGTGGACTGGGCGGCCCTGCATCGTCCCTTCCCCGGCCCCCGGGTGGACCTGCCCACCTATCCCTTCCAGCGCCGTTCCTTCTGGATCGGAAGGGCCCCAGAGGCGACCACGCCCACCACTTCGCCGGGCAAGGACCGCGTCTTCGAGGTGGCCTGGCGCCCGCTTCCCAAGCCCCCCGGCCAGAGCCTGGAGGGTTGCTGGGCAGTGCTGGGGACCCGGGCGGCGGAGGTGGCGGAGGCGATCAAGAAGGCGGGGGCCCGGCTCCTGTGCGCCGACTCGATTCACCTCCCCGAGGAATGGTTGCACCAGCACGACCTTCAGGGGGTGGTCATGCTGGCACGCGAGGCCGCCCCGGGTTCGGTTGCGCCGGACTCCGAGCCATGCCAGCAGGCCCTGGCCCTGATCCAGGCCCTGGCGCGCCACCCCTGGCCAGGGCAACCTCCAGGACTGTGGCTGGTCACCCGGGGCGCCTGTCCGCTGCCCGGCGAGACCCCCGACCTGGCCCAGGCCCCGCTGTGGGGGCTGGGACGGGTGGCCATGCTGGAGCACCCGGAGTTGGACTGCCACCTGGTGGACCTGGAGCGTGGGACGCCTCCAGAAGTCCTGGTAAGCGAACTCTCCGCCCGGGACGGCGAGACCCAGGTGGCCTGGCGCGGCGAACGCCGGCTGGCGGCCCGGCTGGTCCGCTCTGAACGGGCTTTGGAACCCGCCGGGTTGCGCCCGGACGCCACCTACCTCCTGACGGGAGGGTTGGGGGCCCTGGGCCTGGAGGTGGCCCGGCGCTTCGTCCAGCGCGGAGCCCGGCACCTGATCCTGGTGGGGCGCCACGCTCCCTCCGAGTCGGCCCTCGGGGCGCTGGCGGAGATGCGGGCCCGCGGTGCCGAAATCCGCGTCCTGCAAGCCGACGTGGCCGACCCGGGCCAGATCGAGGCCCTGTTGGCCGCCGGGGCGGACTCCATGCCCGCCCTGAAGGGCCTGGTCCACGCCGCCGGAGTCCTGGATGACGGGGTGCTGAGCGAGTTGACGCCCCAGCGCCTGGAGCGGGTCCTGGCCCCCAAGCTCCGAGGGGCCTGGAACCTGCACCAGGCGACCCTCTCCCTGGATCTGGACTTCTTCATCCTGTTCAGCTCGGTGGCGGGGGTCCTGGGCAGCGCCGGCCAGGGCAACTACGCTGCCGCCAACTCCGGGTTGGACGCCCTGGCCACCCTGCGCGGGGCCCAGGGCCTTCCCGCCCTCTCGCTGGACTGGGGCCCCTGGCAGGCCGGCATGGGGGCTGCCCTGAACGCCACCTACCGCCAGCGGTTGACGCAGGAGGGCCTGGGAATCCTGGGCCTCGAGGAGGGCATGGCGGCCCTGGAGGACCTGCTGGGTGCCCAGGGACACCGGGTGGTCATGCCGGTGGACTGGGAGGTCCTGCGCCTTCGCGGTCAGGGCCCGGTCTCGCCGCTGGTCCGCGAGCTGGTCCCCTGGAAGCGGACTCAAGAGAGCCCGGTTCAGGCCGGGCCCGAAGGGGCGGACATCGAGAGCCTGCAGGACATGGTCCGAGGCCACGCCGCCCGAGCCCTGGGCGTTACCCCCGAGGCACTGGGCTGGGACCGTCCCCTCCGGGAATTCGGCCTGGACTCGCTGATGGCCCTGGAATTGCGCAACTCCCTGGCCCAGGCCACCCGGCGCAACCTGCCCGCCACCCTGGCCTTCGACCACCCCACCCTGAGGGAGATGGCCGCATTCCTGGCCGGGCCCGGAGTGCCCGCGCCCACGAAGGTCCCCTCCCCGATCCGCCCAGCCGGGCTTGCCGAGCCGGACGACATCGCCCTGATCGGCGTCGGCTGCCGCTTCCCCGGGGGGATCGAGAGCCCCGACAGCTTCTGGCAGGCCCTCCTGGAGGGAAGGGACGCCATCACCGAGGTGCCCCCTGACCGCTGGGATGTGGAGGCATTCTACGATCCCACCCCGGGCCTGCCGGGGAAGACCACCTCCAGGTGGGGAGGCTTCCTGTCAGGGATCGACCTCTTCGACGCGGCCTTCTTCGGCATCCCGCCCTTCCAGGCCGAGCGCATGGACCCCCAGCAGCGACTCCTTCTGGAGGTGGCCTGGGAGGCCCTGGAACGGGCCGGCCTTCCCCCCGAGGGGCTGGCAGGCAGCCAGACCGGGGTCTTCGTGGGGCTGACCGAGCAGGAGTACGGCCGGCTGCACCTGCGCCAGGCCCAGGACCTGGACGCCTGGTCCACCGGCGGGAACTCGGCGGCCATGGCCTCGGGCCGGCTCTCGCTGCAACTGGGCCTGCAGGGACCGAGCATGACCGTGGATACGGCCTGCTCTTCGTCGCTGGTGGCCGTCCACCTGGCCATGGCCAGCCTGCGCTCGGGCGAGAGCGACCTGGCCCTGGCCGGCGGCGTCACCCTGATGCTGACCCCGGCGGTCAGCCTGGCGGCCAGCTCCTCCCGCCTGCTGGCCTCCGATGGCCGCTGCAAGGCCTTCGACGCCCTGGCCGACGGGCTGGTCTGGTCGGAGGGGTGCGGGGTGGTGGTCCTCAAGCGCCTGGCCGAGGCCCGGCGGGACCAGGACCCCATCCTGGCCGTCCTGCGCGGATCGGCGATCAACCAGGACGGGCGGGCTGGAGGTCTGAACGGACCCGCCCTGGAGGCCGTGGTGCGACGCGCCCTGCACCAGGCTGGGGTGGAGCCGGGTCGGGTCGGCCTGGTGGAGGCCTTCGGGTTGGGGCTGCCCCTGGGCGACGCCCTCGAGGCACAAGCCCTGGGGGCCGTGCTGGCCCAGGGGCGGAGCCCGGGCTCCCCCGCCTGGCTGGGCTCGGTGAAGAGCAACCTCGGCCACACCATGGCGGCCTCCGGAGTGGCCGGCCTGATCAAGGCCGCCCTGGCCGTCCACCACGGCCTGATTCCGGCCAGCCTCCACTGCGCCCGACCCACCCCTCACGTGGAGTGGGAGTCGCTGCCCCTGCGCGTGGCCACCCGTCCGCAGCCCTGGCCCGAATCCCAGGACGAGCGCGTGGCGGGCGTCAGCGCCTTCGGCAACAGCGGGACCAACGCCCACGTGGTCCTGACCCAGCCTCCGCCCGAGGTGGCTCCCGAGACCTCATGGGACGAGGGCTCGGAGCATCTGCTGCTGGTCTCGGCCCGCAGCCCCGAAGCCCTGCGCCAGATGGCCGGTCGCCTGGCGAACCACCTGCAGGCGCACCCTTCGATCCCCCTGCCCGACGTGGCCTGGACCCTGGCGGTGGGGCGCACCCACTTCGCAGAGCGCCTGGCCCTCTCCGGCTCGGACCCGGCCCAGATCGCCCGAACCCTGCGGGCCTTCGCCGACGGGGGCGCCGCCCCCGAACCGGTCGCTTCCACGGAAGCCTGCGAACTCACCCAAGCCTGGCTGCGCGGCGGTCAGCTCGACCCCGCGGCCCCGGGTCACCCCCGCCCGGCCCGGCGAGTGGATCTGCCCACCTCTCCCTTCCAGGGAAGGCGCTTCTGGATGGAGGGATGACCCCGACGCCGAGCCGGAGGGGACCTGGCCCTCAGCTCCAGGGGGCGAAGGAAGAGTGGGTGGCATGCTGGGACAGAGGCGTGACCCGCAGGCCCCGGCGGGCCAGTTCGCAGACCAGGAGTTCGGCGGTCCGCCCTCCCTCGACGAAGACCACGCTGCCCTCGGGCACGGTCGCAGCCAGGCGGGTGACTCCCGCCGCGTCCGCCAGGTGCAGAGGCTCCTGGCGCAGGACCCGATAGCCCCTTCGCTCCAAGCGGCTTCCGGTGTCAGGCGCCTCGGAATAAACCGCCCGGAGCTCGATGTGTCGGGTCTGGTCCAGTTCCAGACGCAGCGCTTCCAAGGTCGGCTCAGCGGTTCCGGGATGCACCAGGGCGCCGACCTCCTCGCCGCTGCGGGCCAGGGTCTCCACCACCCGCGCGTTCTCCAGGTCCTGGACCTCGAGAAGGATCGTGGCGGTTCCGTGATGGGCCTGAAGAACCTGGCGCAGCGCAGGATCGTCGCCGTGTCCCGCGGGCTCGGCCACCACCAGGGCCACGGAGGCGCCGGCCGGCCGCAGAACCGAGTGGCCAAAGAAGCCTCCCAGGAAGGCCAGCAGGACCACGGCCGCGGCAGCCACCCGAGGGAGGAGCCGGCGAGGAGCCGACCTCGGCCTGGCAGGCGCAACCGGGCAGGCCTGCACCTGATGGAGCATCCCCTCGGCCAGACTGGCCAGCAGCGGCTCCAATCCCGAAGAGTGGGTCAGAAGCCGGCGGTCCAGCCAGGACAGGGCCCGATGGGCGTCGCGGGCCTCGGGAAGTGGGGCCCTACGGGAGTCCGCAGCAGCCCAGGCGTACAGGCGCACCAGCCAAGGGACCAGGGCCAGGAGCAGGAGGTTGTGCAGGACCGGCCGTTCGGTGGCCGGCCACTTGCGGAAGAGCAGGGCCTGCAGGTATCGAGCGATCTCCCGCTCGAGTTCAGTCGGGCCGGGCTGGTCGAGTTGAGCAAGCAGGAACTCCGGGTCCCCCTTCCAGCCAAACCGGTGCAGACGCACCTCCTCCCCGAAGAGGAGGACACGGGATAGCCCGGGAGCCTCCTGGGGAGTTGGGGCCTCGAGCGTTCCGACCAGGGCCGCCAGGGCGTAGGGCCGCATCACCAGCATGCCCGGATCCAGATCCCCCGCTCCGGCCGGGGAGCCCTTCAGGCCACGGCAGAACCCCTGCAAACGTCGGAAGAGGGCTCGGGCCGGATCGGGCTGGACCACGTCCTGGTGGAGCCCCTCCTCCAGGCGAAGGTACTCCTGCCACTCCAAGGTCTGCCCCGCGCCGGCCTGCAAAGGTCGGAAGCCCACCCGAGGGCAGGGAGCCGCCCGGGCTTCCAGCCATTCCCTCCAATCCGCCAGAGGGCGGCCGTGGTTTCGCTGCACGGCCGGACAGCAGAAGGAGACCCCCACCAGCAAGGCCTCCGGGGTCCGGAGCAGGAGGAAGGGGAAGCGGGTGCATCCCTGGGGCTTGGCGTCCTCTCCGAACTCCGCCTGGACCGCGCACAGCCCGCGATCATCCAGGAAGACGCAATGACCTTCGCGTTCGGCGGCCCTGTGCCCCGACCCGGCCCGGAGCAGAACCGGGCCGCCCTCCTCGAGGCGGGCCAGCAGGGCCGAACCTTCCAGGCGCTCCCGGCAACCCTCCTCCACCCCGACGCCCCACCCCCCGCGACAGCACTCACCGCAGCGGATGCAGTCGAAGCCCTGGCCCGGAAGGAAGGCGAAGTCCATGTCGGACATGATTATAACTCCGGCCGAGCCGGAATCCAGGGGGTGGATCCGGAGAGAGTGACCTGGGGGACCATCAAAGACCTGCCGGCCACGATGTCGGGCTTGGGGTCCTCGCCGACTCCCCTCCGCGCACACGGCGAGTCAGCTCGTCCGGTTTCTTGAGGTCCTCCGCTCGAATCTCCACGATTCTCCAGCCGGGGGTTGCGCTGGTCAGCCGCTCGCGCACCTGCATGTCCCTGCGCAGCCGTGGCCCCTTGTGGAAGGCGGCGCCGTCCACGTAGATCAGCGTGCGGGTCCCGGTGACCCGGAAGTCGGCGACGGAGATGGGGCGGGCCCCCTCGGAAGGGGCCACGGCGACCTGCCGTTCGACGGGGATGCCACGCTGCTCGAGCAGGCGCAGCACCCTAAGTTCCAACGGAGACCCCACTCCGGCTGCGAAGGCCGCGAGCCACGGCTGCGGATCGTGCAGGTCTCCGAGTTCTGCGGGGCCTGGGGTTGGCGGGCTTTCGGCCAGAGCCTGCAGGTCCGGCTGGATGGTCGGCCATGACAGGTACACGTGGTGGCGCTGGTTCTGGTAGGTCTTCAGGCAGCGATAGCAGGCCGCGTCGCAGTCGGCGTGTTCCAGGTGCTCCAGGGCGGCCCGCGCCACGAGGTGCAGTTCGGCGGCGGCGCGCTCCAGGAAGCCGGTGCCCCCCACGGCCGGGTCGAGGAAGGTGAGGCTCCCCACCCTCCGGGTCACGCCCTCCTGGGTCCGCTGCCACGAGGGCTCCAGTTCGAATTCGATCTCGGGGCCCTCCAGCATATAGAGGTGCCGCATGCCGGACCGCAGGGCGTAGCCCAGCGAGTAGCCCCAGCGCTGGTAGGCCTCGGCGGACACGTCCAGGGGGAGGTCCACCAACAGGCGCATCGTCCAGGCTGGAGACGAGGTGGTCAGGGCCAGGGGCGTCGGGGGCTGACCGGCCCGGGCGCACCCACCCGCGTGGCCGTAGGGGTCGCCGGCCCCGGATTGACGCGGCTTCCGGCGGCCCTTGCCGGCGCTCTCGTCGGGGGCCTCCGGGTTCAAGAGGCGGCCGCAGGTCGGGCAGACGAAGAAGCCCCGGGCCTCCTGGTGCAGGAAGCAGTTCCGTTCGAAGTCGGGTGGGGTGGGAGGCTTCCACTCGTTGACCCAGCGGATCATCTCGTCGCTGGAAAGCCGCAGGGTCCAGCCCGACGGCAGCGAGTAACGGGCCACGACGGTGCCGTTCCACTGGGGGTGGCACTTCAGCAGCGAGGCGGTGGCGAAGCGGTCTTCTTCCTCCAAGACGGGATTGTCGTCCCGGACCGCCAGGAAACCGCCGAACTCGAACCCCGGGTACTCGGGCTCCGAGCCTGCCGGCCAGGCGCACCGGGGGCACTTCACGTGTTCCTGCGCCCCGAAGCGCAGGTCGCACTGCTCGCAGCGGCGGTAGGTCCAGCTCGGATTGTCGCTACGGGGGTTCCACGGAGAGGAGGTGTCCAGCCCGGAGACCCGCCAGCGGTGGCCGCGGGCATGGACCCAGGCCTCGGGTTGGTATTGCGCGAGACCGAAGCGCCGGACCACTGAGAGGGTCTCCTCCTCGTGCTCGTCCCGGAAGAGGCGCAGCGTGGCCGGCTCGCTGGGGAACTCGTAGCCGGGGAGCAGCCCGAACTCGGCGAAGCGGCGCATCGGGTGCCCGGCGGAGCGGTCGTCGGCGTCACCGTCGGCCTTACGGTCCTCACTGGGGAGCCCCAGAAGGCGGCGCTGCAGTTCTCGGGCGTGGATGGCGGGCTGCTTGCCGGCCCCGATATCGTACCAGCGGTCGATCGCGTCCTTGAGCCTGATGATCTGCAGGCGCACACGGTCGAAGAGGTCGTCGATGCGGGCGGGCTGCTCCTCCAGGGCCTGGCGCAGGAGTTCCGGGGTCCCCAGGCCAGCGGGCTCGAGGATGTCCGGCCCCCAGGCCTTCTGGGCCAACTCCACGGCGTGGTCGAACCGGGCGCGGAAGGCGTCCAGGAGTTCACTGATTGCCTCCTCGTTGCGCTCTCCCTGGAGGTTCAGGTAGGCCGCCATCTGCCCCCGCAGCCCGGGCTCTGCGGAACCCAGGGCGATGGCGTTCAGGTGCCGGCGCACCACGTCGTGGTTGCCCAGGCTGACGAAGGGAGCCGGCACCTCGCCGGCGATCATCTCCCCCGGGCGGTCGTAGAAATACAGGTCGTGGGGCGTGTTGCGGGCGTAGCCGAGGACCAGGCCCACGCGATTCCGTCGGCCCGCCCGCCCTCCTCGCTGGGCGTAGTTGTCCGGCCGGGGCGGGATGTTGCGCGCGATCACCGCGTCCAGACCGCCCACGTCGATGCCCATCTCCAGCGTGGGAGAGCAGGCCAGGACGTTCAGGCGATCGGTATCGCTCTTGAACTCCTGCTCGAGTTGCTGGCGGGCCTGGCCGGTGACCTGGGCGGTATGCTCCCGGGCCACCAGGGGAGGGATCTCCGGCTTCCGGAGCCGTTGCACGTAGCGGCTCCGTTCCAGCTCCTCCTCGGGCCACGGAACCATCTCTCCCGGGCAATTCGGGCAGGGGGCTCCCTGGACCGCCCATGGACTGACCTGTCGGCAGGTGCCGCAGTACATCCGCTCGGCCGGCGCGACACGCTGCAGTTGCACGCTCTCGGCGTTCACCTGCAGCAGTTGACGGGCCTGTCGGGCTCCGTGCAGCCTGGTCGGCACCACCCAGTTCGGCTGGAGGAACCGCAGAAGGTCGAGCATGTCGGCCTCGGCGGGCTGGTAGCCCCGGTTCATTCTCTCCAACAGGTGGCGGAAGATCCGCTCGGGCGCCGGACGGCGTCCGCCCACCCCGGAACGCTTCCAGATGTTGCGGTAGCTGACGCCCTCGGGAAGCTCGCTGGAATCGATCGAGCCCGCAGGAGCCCCGTCGTCGTCGCATGGGTAGCCCATCGGCTGCTTCAGCTTGCGCTCCCAGTCCGCGGACTTGCCGAATTCGTCGGGACAGGAGGGGTTGGCGGGATGGTAGCTGAGCATCGGGCGGCTCAGGGCGCCCCGGATGCGCATCTCGTCCAGAAGGCTGCGGCAAAGGTGGAACAACTGCCCGGTGGAGATCCCGAGGCGCGCGGCCAGCGACCCGCCCTTCGCCTCGGTCCACTGCTGGAGCTTGTCGTAGCGGACCCCCACCATGCCGAGGTTGAAGAGCGTGGCGCGATATCCAGCTGTGACGGCCAGGTCGTCCAGGAGGGGGGCCTCCTCCCAGGCCAGGGCGCTATCCTGGACGGCACCGGGCAGGTAGTCGGCGTCCTTGTAGGCGAGGCAGTTCGGGTTGTCGCGGTTCTCCACTCCCTCCTGCAGCAGGCCCTTGAGAAGCTTCGGGAGCGACCAGGCCTGACCGTCTTCCAAGAGCTTGACGACCCTCCGGCGCATCCGGTCGTAACGACCCGCGTAAGAGATGAACCGCGCCTGGTGCGCCGCGTCCTGGCGACTGTCGGAGAAGATGAGGAGCCGCTCTTTGCGCTCCGGGACCGAGCCCTGCCGGTGCTGCTCCTGGAGGCCCTCGACCAGGCCCTCGGCCAGCACGCGAACGGCGGCCGACGTGCCCAGCGAAATCGGCGTGAGGATGCTGCGGGACACGGCGGTCGACCCGCAGGCCAGGCACGTGTTGCGGGCCGGCGCCAGGGCCACCTTCCAGGAGTAGTCCCCGGCCTCGCAGGAGAAAGACAACGTGTCCGGGTCCAGCCAGCCCGTGCAGACGTCGCGCTTCTTCATCTTCTGGATCCGGCGCCCGCCGGTGCCTTCGTCCTCATCCGCAACGAGGAGTTCCATGGCGCCATCATAGACCAGCCATTCGTCCATCTCCTCGTTGGCGCGGGCCACGGTCAGCGGGGCCCTGGTGGGGTCGTCAGCCGGGCCGAAGAGACGCAGGGCATGGGCACCGCAACTGCGACAGAGGAGGAGTTGGGGCGTGGCGCGGTCGCAGTCCGGGCAGCGGTCGACTCCCTGGGCGAAGAGGCGCCCGCAATCCTGCCCCACGCACCGATGGAACTGCCAGCCGCCACGGACGAAGCGGTGGGCCCGTAGTCGCAGGGCCCCGGGCATCTCGTCTGACAGGGCGGCCCCGGCGACCAGGGCCGCCTGAACCTCTGCCAGGAGCGCCTCGGGCGGCACGTCGCTGCGCTGGGGGACGCGCTGGGCAATCGCCGCCACCAGTCCCGGCACCGACAAGGGCTTGCGCGCGAGCAGGTCGTGCATCGTCCACAGGATTCCCGCCCGGCGAGCGGCCTCTTCCAGCGAGGTGTCCGCGGGTGCACCGGCCAGCGCGGTCAGGGTCCGACGCACGGCCTCCGGGTCGGCGGGGTCCGGAGGCTCGACCTCCACCGGCAGGGCAGGCCAGCGCGCTTCTGGCGGGACTTCCAACTCGCGGAGTTCCTCTCCCAGCACATGGAACGAGGTGCCCGCCAGGCCCGTCAGGCGCTGCAGGAACTCCTGGACGGCCTGCGCGCGAAGTCGGCGGACTTCTTCGGGTGCGCGGCCGGACTCGTCGAGGCTCTTGATGGTGGCGGAGGTGGCCACGGGCACGAGCGAGGGGAAGCGGCGCCGATCGGTGGGATCGTCGGCCGCCCAGTCCTGCACCGCCTCGGTCAGGTGCGCCCGGAGGCGCCGGAAGAGCAGGGCGATGTTGCTGCCCAGGGCGCCCCGGTAGGCGTGGACCTCGTCGAGGACCACGAAGCGGCAGCGGTGGTTCTTGAACAGGTTGTCCCGGTCGGCAGGCCGGACCAGGAGGTATTCGAGCATCATGTAGTTGGTGAGGAGGATGTGGGGCGGACGCTCGCGGAGCGCTCGCCGGTCGGCGTCTTTCGTGCTGCGGTCGTACCGAGCCACCCGCACGTGCGTGTGCCCCGACTCGGCGAGATAGGCCGCGATCCGCTCCTCCTGGTCGGTGGCCAGGGCGTTCATCGGGTAGACCAGGATCGCCGTCAGGCCGCTGCGCTGGAAGCGGACGCTATCCTCGATGGCGTTCTGCAGCACAGGTAGCAGGAAGCATTCGGTCTTGCCGGATCCGGTGCCCGTCGTGACGACCACTGGCGTGGCCTCCGGCGCCAGCAGGTTCGTGATGGCCTCGCTCTGATGGTGATACGCCAACTTCGACCTGGACCGCTTCTCCATCACGCCTGCGAGCTTCGCGTCCAGGCCCAGCTCGCGCCACGGGCTGCCATACTTGAAGGGCCGGTGCGCCTGAAGGAACGTGTCCTGGGCCAGGAAGTGCGGCTGGTCCAGAGCCTGCTCGAGCGCCTGGCGGAGCTTGGGGTCCCGGGCCCGGAACTCGGTCTTGAGGTAGCTCTCGTACTCGTCGATGACACGGTCGACCAGGGCGATGGGGTGCAGAGGCATCGGTCCTTCCCTTCTGGCGCTGAGCGTGGCTGCAGGTTCGGCGCGGGCGCGGGGGCGGTCCTCTTTGGGTTGTTGGAGTGGGACCGAATCGGCAACATCCCGGCCATCCGCCGTCAATATCCCGTTCACGAGCCGGTCACATCCGGGGCGCAGGCTGGAGTTGAGCGGCGCCCGTGACCGGGAGACGGGATGGCGGTCCACTGCGAGTTGGGGACAGATATCTTCGCGAGGGTTCGGGAATCTGGGGAAGGCACGAGGCGTTGACATGCATCCTGAAGTATGTATCAACTGGACATGACGGCGCGGCAGATCAAGCGTCTCCTCGAAGCGGAGGGGTTCGAACTCGTCAAGGTCCGCGGCAGCCACCATCACGACCAGAAGGGCCGCGTCCGGACCATCCTGCCCTTCCACTCCGGAGAGGTCCCTGGCGGGACGGCAAAGAGCATCCTGGCCGCTGTGGACCGGGCTCGGGAGGACGAGGGTAGATAGCGCCTGTGGGAGGTTTTTCGATGACCAGAGGGATGGAGCGCATCCGCTACCCTGCGAGATTCTACCGCGATCCGGAGGACGAGCAGGCCCGGATCGTCGTCGAGTTCCCGGACCTGGGTGGCGCTGGAATTTCAACCGTTGGCGACACCCTGGAAGAAGCCCGCGCCAACGCGATAGAGGCCCTCACCGTCTATCTGGAGGGGAGCTTCGAGCGGGGGTTCGAGTTGGACCCCCTCTCCCGCCGGCTTCCCGCCGGCGAGGGGTGGCAGTGGGTCCATCCCGAGACGGCGGTCGAGGTGCCCCTACTTGTGCGCCGTCTCCGCAAAAAGGCCGGCCTGACCCAGAAGGAGGCCGCCGACCGCCTCGGGGTTCCCTACACGACCTGGCAGAAATGGGAGCACCCTGAGAAGTGTAACGCCACCCTCAAGACCCTCGACAGGATCGCCCAAGTCTTCGGCTACGAACTGGAAGTGACGTTCCGTCCCCGCAAGGCCTCCTGACGAGCCGGGCGTCGGCGAGTGGGCCGCCCGCCTGTCGCGCCGTAGCCAGCCTGGAGTCTGGCCTCGCATCTTCCGGGCGCGCCGCCTGCCGGCCATGGCAGGCCTGTCTTGCCTGGCCCAAGCCTATTCGTACCCAGGGCGCAGTCTCTCCAGCAGGCGTTCTCCCTCTTCCCGCAGGCGTTGGCCCATCTCGGCAACGTCGGGTTCCCGGCCCGGCACGTATCGCAGGCGCCGCATTCGGTCCAGGTAGGCGGGCTCGGAGCAGTGGATCAGCTCGCTGGCCAGGATGAGGAGCCCATCCTCCCCATCAAAGTCCGCCGTCTTTCGGCGAGCGAGGGCGATCAGGTCCGCCAGGGACCAACCCGCCTGGGTCAGGAGAAAGAAGAGGTCGACGGCGTCCTTGGCTTCCTCCTCGCCGCGCTCGAAGAACGCCACCAGTTTCCGGGCCGCCATGTCCCGGGACGAGTCGACCGGGAGCCCCTCCAGGTTGCGCTGCGGGTCGATCAAGTGCGGGTCGGTACCGAAGTCCAAGATCAGGGGCTCACCGCTCGCCGGATCCAGGACGTGCAGCCTCGCAAAGCCGGTGGGTCGCAGGTCCAGCTTCTCGACCGTCAGCCCCTCGTCCCGCAGCCATCCCGCCACCACTTCCGCGTCCGGCCGCACGTCGGGCCGGTCGTGGGAGAAGAAGTCCAGGTCGTCGGAGAAGCGGTGACCGAGGTCGAATTCCGAAAGGGCGTTCCCTCCCGTCAGGAAGTAGCCGTGGTCGGAAAAGAAGCCGCGTTCAAGAAGAAGGCCCAGGACCCTGGTCTGCAGCGGCGTCCAGACTCTAGCCATGGCGGGACCAGACCTCCATCGCAGTCATGAGCGCCCGCTTCTTGCGCGCAGGCAATTCGACTTCGGGAAGCAGCGTGCGCAACTCGTCCACGGTGACGTGCTGCCGGATCTCCTCCCAAGGTGCCTCGCGCACCAGGCGCTCCATCGCCCAGCGGTGGTCGGGCGACCCCGGGTCCTGGAGGATGTGGAGGAACTCATCACGGGGAAGGTCATACTCCCAGATGACACGCGGAACCGGCCGCCCCTCCAACTCTGCGACCAGGGCCTGTAGCCAAGCTTCGGTGGCGGGACCCTGCGCCTCGGCCGACTTCCCGCGTGCCCAGTCGAGAGCCGCCAGGCGATGGTCTTCCTGCGTCCCGGCGCGCGACGTCGGACCAAGGAGGATGGAGCCCAGCAGGCCGCGGGAGACTGGGCTCGGAAGGGGATGGCTCTCGATCAGTCTGGCCGCCACGGACCAGAAGCCCCGGTCGTCGCCCAATGAGAACTCGGGCTCCAGCGTGCCGGCGATGAAGTTCGCTTCGGCCTCGCCGAGCGCCGCGAACTTCAACATCTCGGCACTGTCCTGGGCGGGGTCGAGGCCGCGGCGGAGGGCGTGGCCGATCAGGGCGCCCTCGTCTCCCCGTTTCAGTTCTGCCTCGAAGGCCATGCCCAGGGCTCTCCTGGCATCGCTCTGCAGCAGCAACGACCAGAATGAGTCTTCCCCGCGGTTGGCAAGCGGATTCCACGTCAGGATGCGCCCCGGAGTCTGCAGCAGCCCCTGTAGGATCCCGAAGCCTCGCTCCAAATCCGTCTCGGCAAGCCTTCGGGCCAGCCGATCCAGGTCGTGGACGTTCACGTCCGCCTCGACGGGTATGCCTTGCGCGAGCCATCCCGCCAGGGAGGCCGCCAGATCGGGCGGTGGTGGCTCGTTCAAATACAGGTAGGAGGCTGCGGCCAGGGCCGCGTCGGGTGTGTCCTGGTCCGGGCCGGCCAGGGCATGGAGGAGTCGCGCAGCCTGCTCCTCAGCGAGGCCATCCCACAGCTTCAGGGGTAGAAGTCCACCCACCCACCTCCGTCGCAGAGGCGGAGCGTCGGTCAATGTCCTGAGGACTTCGTCGATCAGTCCAGGAGCCGGCTTCAAGCGCAGCAGGAGAAGCAGGAACGCCTCCGGATCGTTCTCCCGCAAGTCCTGCAGTTCATTGGCCGTCGCCAGCGGGTCTTCGAGGTCTCGCAGGTAGACACCGAGGAGTTCCCACCGGGCCTGAGGCATCGAGCGGACGGCCTGCACGAGGTTCGGCCAGACCGAACCCGTTGGATCCTGGCGGGCCAACTCGTCGAGAAGGGCAGGTGCGCCATGCGCCCTGGGTGCCATGATGGCCTTCCAGGTCTCGTCGGAAACCTGGGCGTGGCTGTCGAGCAATTCCCTGGCCACTTTGGAGAGGGTCTGCTGCCACGGGCGGTAGGCTGCATCTCCCTCGTAGGGTGGCCAGGTGTCCAGCAGGTTCCGCAGTCGCGAGATGAGGGACGTGTCCTCGAGGGCGGACTCGAGCGCCTGCAAGGACGCCGAAACAGGGGCAATCCTCCGCGCGCCCGCCAGCCACTCGCGAATCTCCGGACGCGAGACCGGGGCCTCGGGTTCGCCCAGGATGCGGGTCAGGAGGCTTGCAAGCCGATCGAGAAGCGCTGCCGACAGAAGTTGAGTGGTCGATGCTACGGCCGACGGCAGACCGACCCGGGCGGCCTCTCGAACCTCGGTGACCTCGTCATCGGCCAAGTCCAGGAGAGCAGCGACGTACGCCTGCACGAGGTCCGGCAGTTCCTTCTGCTGGCGCTCCCAGTCCCAAGCCCCGGGGCCACTTGAGAGGGGACGGGGAAGCATGCCGGGGCGAAACGGATCCCGCAGGGCGTCGCAGAGCCCTCTCGCCAGGGTGGCTCGCACTTCTGAGGCGGCGTGACCCCGGAGTTCCTCCACCAGCTTCCGCCGGCTCTCCCCGTCGAGGCCGTACCACGGAGTCAGGGGGCGCAGGGCCTGCCCCAGGATCGCCGTCGCTCGGTTGCCGTAAGTCTCCGTCTCCGCCGCAGCCAGGCAGGCCACCAGTCGGGCCGCCCGAGGCGCCGTCTCGGGGAGCGTCAGGAGGGACTCGAGGGTCCACATGACATGGCGCCGGCCATCTCCGGTCAGCGTCAGCAGAGACCTTGGGTCGAGTTCGGAGAACCGAGCCTCGAGAAGCTGCAATGTCTCAAGGGGTGAGGCGTCGACGGCCAGAGCCAGCACGGGGCCAAGGTTCTGAAGACTTTCGAGATTCCGGTAGAGCCCGGCTACTGAATCCAGCGCGCGCGTCCAGATCTCCTCTGCGCGGGCGCGCGAAGCTCGCTCCAGGAACCGGTACAGCATCCTCCCCGGCAACGTTCCAAGGGCATGGGACAGCAGATCCGGATCCCTCTGGAGGACATCCTCGAACAGGACCTCCCCTCGGAATGCGGGGACGACCGTCAGGGTGCCATCTCTGTCCTCGAGAAAGCCGGCGTCGACCAGCGCCCGAACCTGGGCCGGGAGTATTTCGATCTCGGAGCCGGATACGGGGATCCGGGCGAGTGCCGGGATTTCGTCCAGCGTGGAGTGGACGCGGGTCAGGAGGCTTAGCCTTCGAAGGACGTCCAGGAGCTCGGGGTCGAGGCGGTCCTCGGCGTCCCTGAGCAGCTCTTGGGAGAGCTTGGAACGGAGGCTGCCGCTTCGCCCCCGCAACTTCTCCCCGTATCCGGCCGCGACCACCAGCATGTCCAGCGCTTCGGCCGAATGCTCCGCGATCCAGGAGCGGAGGATGGGGTCGAGTCCCGGCGCAACCGCTCTCACCAGGTCCGAGCGCATCGCGGCAGGTAGCGCTTTCAGCGACCACTCCTGGAATCTCTCGTCGGCTGCCACTGACCCGAGGGACGGGCGGCGTTCCGTGCGCAGCGTGATGACCACTTTGGCCGTCTCCGACGCCAGCGCGCGTCGGACCCAGGCCTGGAGCCTATCTCGAGAAGGCTCCTCGACAAGGAGCACGCAGGGTTCGGTTGTCTCGAGTTCTTGGAGGAAACCCGGAGCGGCGTCCGCCGCTTCTTCGACGACCACCGCGTTCCGTACCCATGGTTCCAGGGCTTCGATGGCCAGACGGGTCTTGCCCGTTCCTGGTCCACCCAGGAGCAGGGCCACCCGACCTCCAGGCTGAGAGAGGTGCTCCCGGATCTGGTGCAACTCCGCGTCCCGTCCGACCATGGCGGAGGACTCCGGCACGCCATAGAGGCGGAACTGTTGCTTGCGGAACAAAGACAAGGCCACCCCCGGGCGTTCCCAGAAGAAGCCGGCCAGCAGGCTTCGGCGCTCGTTCATGAAGAGGGCCAGCGCGGAGGCGTCGACGACCTCCACCCGACTTCGGATGGACGCCGGCTCCGCCGTCGCATCGAGGACCTCGGCGACCAACTTGTCCTTCTCTGGTCGAGAGAGGTCGAGGTTCGTGAACAGGAGATACCTGTCGGGCTCCGCCTTCAAGAACTCGGACACATCGTTCCAGCCCCCCCGGATCGCCGTCTTCAGGGCAGAAAGTCGCGACCCGGGATTGCCAGACAGGACGCTCTTGAACTTGACCTGGATGACGTTGCGGCCTTCGCGAAGGAGAGTGCCCGGGGAGAGTTGTCGCGCCTGGTCCGCGTCCAGATGGATCCATATGTCGACGCCACCGTCCGGCACGCTGCGTCGGCCTGTGGTGAGAGGCACGCCTCCCACCCTGAAGGCCTCCCAGCCCGCGACGGCGTCACAGAAAACGGCGAAGCGGCCGGGCCCCTCGTCCCCCCAAGAGGAAACCAGGCGCTCGACCTCAGCGGGCGTGATCGCGGTTCCGAAACGCAGGTTCATCAGCTTGGCAATCGCCGGGACGGCGTCCTTTCAAATCGCTGAATCACAGGTTGACGAGGTCCAGTTGTTCCGCCCGGACGACCGGCAGGGCAGTGGCGCGTGGTGAACCGTTCCGCTCGGGATGCTGGTCCAGGCGGCCGCCGTGGAGCATCAGGCCGGCGTCCCGCCAAGCCTGCAGGCGCGCGAACAGATCCCGCACTGCCTCTTCCTCCAGGTCCGTTACGAACCGAAAGGCCGAGGCTGCCAGGAAGGCGTGGTCGAGTTCGAAGGCCAGCCAGGCGCGGTCGAGCTCGTCGGCGGCCCGGCCGGCGGTGTTGGAACCAGCGAAGATGTCAAGCACGACGTCGCCGGGCTGGGTCAGGAACTTGATGAAGAATCTGGGCAACTCAGCCGGGAATCGAGCGGAGTGGCCGGAGATCCCGGCAGTCTTGCAGTAGCGGAGGTATTGCGAGTTGCTCTCGGTGTTCGGGATCTCGAGGAGGTTCGACGGGATGGCGCCGCCGTTGTCCTTGTCAAAGCCCATGCTGATGTCGTGGCCAGATGGCCGCTTCTTGGCGGAGTAGAAGCCCTCCGGATCCTTGAGGAGCTTGCGCATCCTGGCAGAATAGGGGGCCAGGACGTTGCGGACATCGGCCTTCGGGTTGTCCGACTTGCTGAACCACCAGACTGTGTTCACCGCGTCCTTGGCCCGGATCTTGCGCTTGTTCACCCACTCGATCGGGGACGGGAGCTTGGCCGGGTTGTACCAGAAGAATTCCTCAGCCAGGCGAAAATCGAGTTCATCGCAGAAGCGCAGCAGGACCCGGAAGTTGTAGAGGGAGCGAACCGGGCGGCCCTTCTCATACGCACCGCCGAGATCGAGGACAAAGCTCCCCGTCTCCTTCAGGACCCGGTGCACCTCCCGGGCGAACCGGGTCAACCAGTCGACGTATTCCTCCTGTGGCTTGTTTCCGTAGTCCTTCTGGCGTTGAAGGGCAAAGGGTGGGGAGGTGACCACCAGGTCCACGCTCCCCTCCGGAATACGCTGGAGGAGTTCGAGCGAGTCGCCGACGATGGCCCGTCCGGACCGTGTCTGATAAAGAGCGGAAGGCAGGTCGCTGAACCAAGAGGGAACCATCAGTATTCCTCCAGACCGTTGACCCAGCTCGCGAGGACCTTCCAAGTGAGTTGGCCCGTCCGCATCCTGCGACCGTCGGCCTGGAGCCAGGCATGGTGGCCCAGGCAAGTGGGGTCGCGATGGACGCAGGTGGTTCCGGTCGCACCAATCGCCAGCTTCTCGAGGAAGCTCTCGTCGGACTTGAAGCTCGGCATGGCAGTTCCTTGTCTCTTCTGGTTCTGCGCTTGATTGGACCTGAAGCCGCCATCTACAGCGGGATTGAGCAGCAAGGGCAGGTTCGACAGGCCCCGCGCCGGCTCCCCGTCTCGTCAGGTGACGCTTTGCCGCGCCGGGGCCAGGGGGTCTTGGAGGTCTTCAGAGTCATGGGCCTTCGAGCCGTGGCAGGGGCTCTTGTCTGGAGAGATGGCGACAATGAGGCTTGATAGTCTACTCACCACTTTACTTAGCAGTTTACTAGGCAGTTATGCCGAACGCTATAGTTCCGTGCCGCGAGTTCTCATCCCTGGTGCCGACGCCGGTATCGAAGGTTGGGCGCTCGGCGGCTCCTTTCGGTAGGCTCGACCTCCTGAGATGCCTCAAGCCGCCTAAGCCAGATACCCACGGCCGAGCGACTGAGTCGCAACCACTCCCCGATCTCCACGGTCGAGAGCGGGCCCTCGCGCTCCAGTAGTGCCAGGATCTCCTGGCCGCGCTCCAGGCTCCTCTTCTGCACGGGACGAGTTTCCGTCGCCTGTTCTTCGGGCACCGGCTCCAGGGTCAGGGAGTAGGTGGCCCATCGCCGGGTGCCTTCCCGTTGCAGGACGCTCATCTCGACCAATTCCGTCAACTCTCGAGTGGCGACCCGGGAGTCGGCCCCGGTCAACCGGCAGTAGATGGCGTTGCTCAGTTCCTTGCCGTGGCGCAGCCAGGCCAGCGCCTGCCGTTGTCGCTCGTGCAGGGGGCGATCCTGCGCGACCTGCTCCAGCCAGGTCAGCGTCTCCTGGTCGAACATCGTGTGGTTCGGCAAGGCCAGGCGGAAGCGTGTCAGGCTCACGTCGAACTCGGGCGGGCTCATCCCGGCCCGGCGCAGGCTTTCCAGCATGGATGAAAGCCCGGTCCCGCGGTTCTCGCACAGGGTTCCCGGGAGGCCCTCCGGCTCCAGGTCCTCGAGCAGCCGCATGAGGGCCTGGTTGCGCGAGGACTGCACGCCGACCGTGCCCAGCTCGTCCAGGGAGACGGGCCCGAACAGCCCGCCGGGGCTGACGACCTCGAGGCGATCGGGAAACATCAGCACCTGCACCTGGGCTCCCCGGGCGGCCGGGGAGAGGTCGCGGTGTCCCAGGGCGTTGACGATGGCCTCCCGGAAGACCTCTTCGGGGTACTCCCAGAGATCCTCGCGATACAAGCCATGGACGATGCCTCGCCGCTTCATGTGCCGCTTCACGACTCCAAGCGCGCCCACGACCAGGTCCGGGACGGGGCCCTCGAGCCGCACATTGTCCAGGAAACGCTCGCCACCGGGTCCGGGCTCGCCCGCAGTCGAGGTCGGGAAGCGGAGGAAGGTGACGCAGAGGTTCGGGAAGCGCTCCTGCGGGTACTCGGCGAAGCAGAGCCACCCGGCGACGGTCACGGCCAGGTCCCCACCCTCCTGAGGGGCGACCACATGAAACGCCTGGAGGATCCGCTCATCCGACCAGGAGCGGAACCGCGCCTCCGACCGGCGCCGGACGCGCTTGAGAAAGCGGTCCAAAAGCTCGGCCGACAGGTCGGCGATCGTGGTCCCGGCCAGCGGATCCAGGTCGTGCCTGGGCTGCCCCCGGGATTCCAGGAGGCTCTGGATCTCGTAGGGGGTCAGCCGGCGATCTCCATCCCCGACGCGCAAGAAAGCCCCGCCGGCGAGGCCGCTGCCCGCGTAGTAGCAGGGCTTCTGGTCGTTGGACAGCTCGGGGACCTCCGCCACGAGGACGCTGCGCCCCTCCACCTGGAACGTCTCGATCAGCAGGCGAAGAGGCGGCACCATCTGGCCGCAGAGCGAGGCGAGGTCCGCCTGCAGCTTGCCCACGTCCAGACTCTCGGCGGGCGCGAAGCCCCGGTCCTCGTCCAGACCGAGGATCAACACCCCACCGCCGGACGTGTTGGAGAAGGCGGACAGCGTCTCCCACAGTCTCTTGGGCAGGCCGCCCTGAGCCAGCTTGACCTCGATCCGAGGAGACTCGGCGCGGTGCTGCCGGAGGTGGGCCAGGAGGTCTTGGAAGTCTTCAGGGGTCATGGGGGGGGTCTCCTCCCGAGCATGAATCCAGGTGGGGCCAGGAACCGATCCGAGGGCGTTGCCGCGAAGTCCCCTGCGGGCAGGTCCTCGATGTACGAATAGAGGGCCGCTACCGCCTCCATATCTCTGGAGCGGACGTGATTGATGGGGCCGCGCCCTCCGCCCTGGATATCAACCGGAAGATGCGCTGCGGCCTTCTTGGCGATGGGGTAGCGGCCAGCCCAGACGGAGAAAGCCGTTAGTCGTCGCAGGAGATAACACTGCTCGCTGGTCAGGGGGACCTTCGCCTCCTTTGCGAGGCGTTCAAGATCGTGCTGGTTGAACGGGAAATTCATCTTCTCATCGCCATCCAGGACGGGACGACCTTGTTCAACAAGCCGAGCTTTGAGGAGCAGTTCAACCGCCAATCCGCAGAGCATGAGGTGAACAGAGCTGACACTCAGGACCTCCTGCGCCTGCAACTTCTCCTCGCCGGAGGCGTCCCTCTGGAATACCGCATAAGCCTCCGGGAACGGCTCTGCCAGCCGACGAGCCGCTTCGAACAGGGTCTTCGACCGACGATACCAAGTGGTCGAGTCGCCGGCAGCCCACCTGCGGCTCACTTGAAGGATATGCTGATCACTCACCAGCGCATTCTCCTGCAGCAGGGTATGAGTCGACACGGGCCAAGACCTCTCTCCTGCGGTGCGGAAACTCTTCGTCTTGGTCTACTCCGCGGCTCCTACCGATCTCAATGTCCTGCGGGAAACTCGATCAACTTCGAAGGGTCCAATACCTCCTGGCAGAGGCGCTCAAGGTTGGCAGAGCGCTTCCCTGCATCCCAGGCATTCTGCAGCGTGGCCCAGATATGAAGAGTGTTCTTCTTCAAGTCCCCGGCGTGTCCGCATTGCCGATCTGCCTCTGCCTGAAAGGCTTGCCAGTCCGCGCAGCCTATATCGTTCTTGACGGTTTCTCCGATGTTCGACTGCCACATCACGAAGCCGTTCCCCCACAGGGTTCTCTGCGGCATCGGGTCTTCACTTGGGTGGCCAAGTAGTGTAAGAAGTTCCTGGTTGTCCCGGCGATGAAGTTCCGTCTTCTCTGACCGGTTCTCATTGGCATCTGAGTCGAAGACGAGATATGTAGGGATCCGCAAGTGCTTGGCGATTAGGAGCGGCTGGAGTAATTGACTCTTGCCGCTTGCTGGAACCATGTGGCATCCCAGGCGGTGGAAGTCGTCGGAACGGTCCAGAAGGTTGATGTAAGCAGAAATATAGGCGACGTCTTCCGGTCCCTCAACGAGGACGAGGCGAGAAGCGAAGAACATCTCGCTTAGAGAGGGCTGCAGAGCTTGATGAATCTTCGCAAGGATGCCTGCCGGACGGAGATGTTGCCGGCTTCTGATAGAGTTCATCTCGCCTGCGAGATCCATGTAAGACAGGAAAGATACGCTGGAGGGCTCGTCCCGGTGGATGCTCCTGCGGACCATGCGAACGTCTTCAAAGCCGTCTCCCGACACAAAGAAGGGGCTGTGAGTCGATACCACTACCTGCGAATTTCGAAGGCTCAATTTCCGCAAGATTGCCGAGAGATGGCGAACCTGCGGCGGGTGCTGATAGAGTTCGGGTTCCTCGCACCCGAGGATGAGGCGAGGAGACGAGCCGTCGTCACTGCCTGCCAGTTCTTGCAGCAGAACAAGGAGGTAAGACCTCTGTAGGCCATGCCCAAACCGAGCCAACTCGCCTTCGAAGCTTCCTTCGCCAGCAATGAGGCGTGCCAACGGTTCGTCGACGCGGATGGACTTGTCTGGATCCTGTCGCCATTCGAGCCGCAGCCGCGCCTTTGGATGTGCCCATTCCTCTAGTCGTGACGCAAGAGATGCGGAGATCTTCTCAAGAGAACCCTGGTTCTGGTCCAGGATCTCCTGGTAATCCGCCCGCATTCTCGCACGCAGGTCTTCAATGCTGTCTGAGAAACTGGTGTGGACGCGGACGGTCCGGGCGAGCAGTCTGCCCAACGCAGTGTTCCGAGACTCAACTTGTTCAGACGTCGCGTCCTTTACTGCCGGCACATAGACCCACTGAAGATACTTCGCCAAGCGGTTTGCGCCCCTAGAGATGCCATAGAATTGGTCTTCACTCCGGACGAGGACGCAGCGCTCTGGACGCTCTTTCTCGTAGGACCGTAGCGCCTCTATCATGGAATCCTTGGTCCCAGGCGCTGGCAGGTCCCCGAAGGAATCCCTGATCCTCAGGTAGAGTTGCTTCAGGTCCTTCACTGCAGCTTTGTCGTTCAGTTCACGAAAGAACTCCTGGAACTCAGCCATGACCAATCTTTCGCCGCACTGCTTCACTTCCGCGTTGCCAGTGGCTTCGTTGAATGTCGCGACAGCGGAAATGATGAGCCTCCCGTGGCGATAGTAGTCTTCGAAGTCCTCTTGGGCTTCTGCACTCAGGTCTGCGAACGTGATCGTGACTTCTATGGGTTCACTGGTGTCCTTGTTGTGGAAATCCTCGGGGTCCAGGAGCCTTGTGTCTGTTGGGGCATTCTCTGTTTCTTGGAAGAAAAGGTTCAGTGC
Source organism: Candidatus Xenobium occultum (assembly GCA_002423485.1). Classification (GTDB taxonomy): domain Bacteria; phylum Vulcanimicrobiota; class Xenobia; order Xenobiales; family Xenobiaceae; genus Xenobium; species Xenobium occultum. The sequence continues at coordinate 33,840 of DIWH01000078.1, forward strand.
GCACAGCACGGTAGACTTACCTGCGCCATTGGGGCCGACCAGGCAGGTATAATCGTTGAAAGGAATGGTGGCGTCGGCGAAGGACCGTAGGTTCTTGATGCGGATCGATTCAATCTTCATGAATGACTAGCCCTCTGCGTTACGGTGGCGCACACGTCTTGAAGCTGGACCGGATGAGTCCGCCGCACGTGTGAAGCCCTTCGCGGATGCGTCTCCAGAGTTGCCCGCCCGTTACCGGATGCGCCGGAATCGGTAACAATTCTTCACGTATGCGTTGTGAAAGGAACCTTTGGAACGCGCGGTCATGAGGTCGTTGTAGACTGTTGGCGGCACATTCTGGTATTGATAGACCGACCCAGAATGAAATTCTATCTCAAGCACACCCGCCTCCTGGATATACCCGACGGAGCGAAGGTTGCTGGACACTACCGGAATTCGATCCATGGCTGTGGGGTCACCTTCCGACTTCATTGTCTGCTGATATTTGTGGACGGAAACGGTCCCCTCCACAGTGCTCGCTGTTCCATCTTCAGTTTTCGACATCCCGAGACAGACCGGGCTCTGCGGCCAGGGAGCCTTCGAGGGAGTCCTGGTCGTACTCATCCAGCAGCGACAACTGCTCGCCTCGGGGGGGCACCAGGGTCAACTGCTGGCCTCGGCGGGTTGGCGTCTTGCCGGCCGAGCGGGCGGGGGGCTGGTTGGCGGTGGGCAGGTCGATCACGGGTTGGGGGAGGTTCTGGTTCAAGGGGATGTCCCAGTAGGGGTCGTGCTTGCGGGTGAAGGTTTCGAGGCCGAGGGTTGAGAGTTCGTCGAAGGCGGCCAGGCAGAGGGGTTGGGATGCGGGGTAGGTCTTGTGGTTGAAACTGGCCAGCACGTGGGCGTACTGGTCGCGGGTCAGGCCGTAGGCGGCGGCGACTACGGCGTCGATCGCGGCGCGGACGGCCCAGCGTTCCTCGTCGCCGGCCAGGACGGGCCAGGTGAAGGGGAGCTTGGCCGGCTCGCGCCAGGTGTCGCCGAGCTGGTCGCGCCAGAGGGCGGCGTAGCCGGAGTGGTTGCAGGTCAGGCGCAGGGCGGAGTGGGCCAGGAAGCGCGGGAGGTGCTCGGGCGGCTCGGGGGTGAGGCCGGGGAAGACCGGCGGGACGGGGATGCCGTTCAGGATGAAAAAGTTGACCGTAGTCTGCACCTTCTGGCGGAGCGAATAGTCAAAGGCGAGGCTGTCGGCGACGGCGAGAAGGATGAGTGCGCAAACGCTTGCACGTTGCCCCGGCTGCCGTTCGGACGGGGCCTTGTTCCCAAAGAGCGTACCAGCCGCCAGGAAGCAGAAGATACCAGTCCTCTCATTCGTGGATGCAGCGATGTCCCGGAAGGCGAGCCGGTAGTGCCGCGCCGGCCCGGTCCAGGTAGCCTTGTCGGCAACGGCTGAGAGATGCACGAGGTACCGCGGTGGTTCGGCCCAGCGGTCATCGTACTGGTGGAAGGTCTTGCCTTCATGCAGCGGTAGATACCCCTTCTCGAGCAACCGGGAAGCGCATTGAGGTTCGCGCGCATCCTCCCCGGGCTGCACCAGGCTCTCGGCGGGCGTGAATCGGGGCGCATCATCCGTCATGTGCGCTTCGCGGCCCAGACGGATACCCAGAGTCTCGGCCAGCTCTCCGAACACAAGTCCAGTCGAGTAGCACCTCGTGGCCACCGAGGCATCGGCCGCAGACTGCAGCTCCGGCAATGCCAGGTACTCCGGGCTGCTGGCCTTCACGAAGGCCCGGTTGAAGACAAGGGCCGAGCGATCCTCGAAGAGCCACGCCATGTCGTGCAGGTAGAAGCCCACGGGGAAGTCCCCGGTCGTCGCCCCCCTCTCGGCGACCACCGTGGCGAACTTGTAGCGCGAGTCGATCTCGAAGAGCTTCTCCCGATTCTCGAAGGAGAAGCAGCAGCGCAGGGCGTTGTGCTCGAGGTAAAGCTCGCGGATGCCTGTCGCGCTCTGGTTGGCGTGGAACGAGGAGGGCAGCACCCAGCCCACTCGGCCTCCGGCGCGGACGTTGGCGAGCCCGCGCTCGGCGAAGGCCTGCCAGAGATCCATCACGGCCCCGCTGGGCTTGCCGTGGGCTTCGCGGTTGATCCAGGAATAGACCCGGTCGATGCACCGTTTCGCCTGCTCGAAGGAGGCCACGTATTGCTGGAAGGAACGCATCACCGCTTCGTCCTGGTTGAGCCGGGTCTCAACCTCCTCCCGTTCCAGGCGCGTCGGGGCGTCCAAGATCCGCAGGTCGAAGGCGGCGTAGAACTCCTTGGCAAGGGGCTGCAGCGAGTCCCACGGCGGATTCCCCACCACGGCATCGAACCCGCACCGCTGGACCACTCGCCCTTCGGGCCAGAAGACCTCCGGGAACACGAGGTCGTAGGCGATGCCCTCGCGGCCCAACGCCACCATCCGGGCCAGCCGGGCGTTGCTGTCGAGCAGAGCCTGCGTCTCCTCGCCCTCGGCCACTGCCCGCAACAGCGCCTCGTAGGCTTCGTCGTCGGCCTCGTCGCCCAGCATGACCCCGCCGCTCCAGGCGGCGGCCACGGTCAGGAAAGGTGCCAGAGCCAGGTCGAGGCGCTGTTTGGCGGACCGCTTGCGCTCCAGGTCCTCCAAATCCTTGCCTACGCTGGACTCCAGGTCCCGCACGTGGACCAGGGCGGCGTTCAGGCCCTCGGTCAGGCGGGCCGCCAGGTCCTGGACGAAGAGGCCCTCGATGGGGCCCTTGGCGCGGGGCCAGGTCAGCAGGTGCTGGTAGAAGGGGCCGGTCAGCGAGTCGCCCTGCAGCAGGCGATGGTCCATGAACGTAAGCGGCAGCCCCTCGGAGTAGGACTCCAGCCACAGGGAGAGCTTGGCCAGTTCCACGGCCAGGGGGTTCTTGTCGACTCCGTACAGGCAGTGCACGGCGACCAGGCGTCGGCACAGGGCCTCGGCCTTCCACTGGGACAGGCCCGTCTCTTCTCCCTCGGTGACGCGGCTCGGCAGGTAGGAGACCAGTTCGTCGTTGGGGTCGGGCAGGTCCGAGACCCGGCGGCGCCACTCCTCGGTCCTGACCAAAGCGTCGGTGCGTTCGGCCTCGGTGGCGGCCTGGTCGGCGAGGTCTTCCTGGCTTTGAGCCTTCTCGTCGCAGAGGCGGCAGGCTTCATAGAGGCGCAAGCCCAGGTAGCGGCAGGCCTCGACCAGGAAGTGGCCGCTGCCCATGGCGGGGTCCAGCACCCGGAGCTTCAGGATCTCACCCGGGCGGGGATCCTCGTGGGGGCTGCGCTCGTCCACCTGGGGCCCGAGGGTCTCCTGCACCAGGAAGCGCACGAATTCTCGCGGAGTGTAGTACGAACCGCTGGATTTCCGGCCCAGCCCCACGCGCAGGTAGAACCGGCCCGGGTGGATCTCCTCGATCCACTTCACCTTGCTCTCGGTGTCGGGGTTGCGGTACCGCTGCCCCTGAGCCATGGGCACCACCACCTGCAACTTGTCCCGCTGCAGGCGGCACATGGGCTCGTCAGCCAGGCCCGGCTCCAGTTCCAGCAGGGCCTCGTAGACGCGGCCCAGGTCCTCGACGTCCAGCGAGCCGTAGTGGACCCGCCGGCGCTCGGCCCTGGCTCCCTTGCCCTTCCCTGGCGTCCACAGCAGGCGGTCCAGCAGCATCGCCACGGCGCGCTCGCCCCAGGTCAGGCGATCCAGCAGCCGGATGGCCTCGGCCCCGAAGAGCATGCCTCCGAGGGGGCTCACCTTCAACTCGCTGGACGACAGGCCGTGCTGGAAGAGGCGGAAGAGGGAGCGCAGGCCCGTCTCCAGCATTCCTCCGGTCTCCTGGCCCTCGTCCAGCAGCTTGCGGACGAATCGCGCCAGGGCGATGCCGGGCGAGTAGGTCCGGCGCCAGAGACTGGTCGAGGCGAAGCTGAAGGCTCGGGCCGGGTCCGGCGAGGACTCGAGCTTCAGGACGAAGAGCAGCCGGTAGATGAGGTTCAGCCCCTCGCGCCACAGCTCGCGGGCCAGGGCCTCGCGCTCCCAGGTCGCCAGAACGTCCGCATTGGCGGGGTGGTCCAGCACCTCCTGGACGAAGCCCTCCACGGCGGTCCGGGCCTGGTCGCGAAGCTCGTTGGTGACCTTCGTCTGGCCCTTGCGGGCCTCGTCGAGGAGGTCCGGCACCGCCTGGACGCCCTCCGGCCGTGCGAGGGCGATCAGGAGCCGGTAGGAGTCGGGAACGTCCCTCTGGCTGCGCCAGCCGCCGGCGCGGCCGAGGGGGATGGCCACGTGGCTGTCGCCGCCACCCGGGGTGGCGAAGACCAGGCGAAGCTCGTCGCCGTCGCTCAGGAGGCCCAGCCTCTCGCCGCGGGCCCAGAGCACCCGCTGGGCCACCAGGGCGGGGCTGAAGCGGTAGGCCCGACCCCGGAGGTTCGGGGCGTCCAGGTCGGTGCCCGTCGGCCAGGCCCAGACCCGCAGAACCGTCTCGGAGTCCGGGCTTCGCAGGACCCAGCCTCCATTCTCCGCGCCTTCGCGGGTGATCACCTCGCGCTCGCGCTCCATGGTGGTGTAGCCCAGGCGCTCGACGAGGGGCTCGAAGACGTGGGTGGCCACCCGCATCTCCTGACCCTGGTCGCCCAACTGGCGGAGCTTGCGGCGATAGGAGTCCCAGCGGTCGGCGAGGTCGCCGCTCCGGCGGTCCACGAGCAGCTTCTTCTTCTGGAGCTGGACTTCCAGCTCGAAGGCCACGAAAGGCTCCGGAAGGGCGGGGCCGACGAAACGGCAGTCCTGGAGGTTCAGCGACATCAGGAGTCACCTCCGCCGGGGACAAGCATCAGGAGCCCGAGGGGCACCACGGCGGGCGGGTTCAGCCGCCCGCGGCGCTCCAGGTCCGCGGAGCGGCGGCGGTACAGCTCCAGGACCGAGCGCGCTTCGTGGCGGCTCCCGGTTCGGTTCGAAGGGCCCGAGGCGAAGGCGGCCAGGCGGTCGGTCTCTAGCGCCTGGGTTCTCCACGCGGGGATCTCAGCGGCCTGGCCCCCGAAGAGGCCCAGTTGCTCGGACGTGGGCGTGCCGCACAACTCGCTTGTGCGCAGCCGGAGCCAGGACTCCAGCTCCTCCTGCTCGCGCTCCAGCGTCTTGCGGTGGTCGGCGGCGAAGGCGTCCGCCACGGATCGGAACGCCTCCTGCACGGCCGCCCTGGCCGCCTCCTGCCGTGCCGGGCGATCCCACCCGGCGAAGTGGCGCTCCCAGACGCCGGCGGTGGCCAGGTCCCGGTCGGGACCGGCCAGCGCGATCCAGTCCGAGCTCTCGAGCTGGACCGTGGGCGCACCGGCCTCGGGGACGCGCACGGCCACCACCCGCTCGAGCTCGCGGCCCGCGCCGCTGTCGACGCCGGCCAGGAAGGTGAAGAGCAACTCCGGGTGTGGGCCCGGGCTCGTGGCCGCGCTGACGCGGCGGTCGAGTTCCGAGCCGTCGGAGCCGAACTGCAGGTTCCGCACCCGGTCCAGGGCCCGGCGCACGATGGGGTGGGCCCGGCCCAGGAACCCGACGTCCTGGCCCCGGGCATTGCGGGTGACATGAATGTCCCGGGTGAGGCGCAGGATCTTGTGATCCGTGTCCAGGCCCGGCAGGTCGCGCAGCCCCTGGGTCCAGGAGGGCGGCAGGTTCAGGGTCAGGATGCCCTCCCCGTCGGGCCCCTGGACCTTGCCCTTGCCGGCCTTCACGGCCTCGGAGACGAAGGACACCAGGTCCACCGCGCCCAGACGGTCGCCCCGCTGGCGGGCGCCCTCGGCCTCCTGAACGGAGCGGGGGTCGGAGGCCATCCCCTCGGCCAGCCAGACATTGGTCCTGGCCGCGGTGGTGAAGCCCGAGAAGGCCTTCTCGACCTCGGCCAGCAGGTCTCGGTACTCCGGCGAGGCGGTTTCCTCGTCCTTCTCCGGCGAGACCCCGAAGTCCAGGCGGCCTTCCAGGCCGGAGAAGAGCTGCCCGTCCTCCTCCGCCAGACCCTCCAGGAGCTTCACCGTGGCGGCGCCCGTGTCGGAGGTCAGGAACCCCAGCGTGTTGGGCACATGGGTCAGGGCTCGCCTCTGGCGCTCGTACTTCGAGACCAGCAACAGCAGCAGGCGCTCTTCGAAGGTGCCGGCCAGGTACAGGTAGCGCACGAGGGGGTCGTGCTTTTGGCCGAAGCGGTCGATGCGGCCGTTGCGCTGTTCCAGCCGGTTCGGGTTGTAGGGGAGCTCCAGGTGCAGCAGGTGGTGGCACCGGGCGTGCAGGTTCAGGCCCTCGGCGGTGGCGTCGGTGCTGACCAGGACGAGGCCGCGCTCCTCGGTAAAGCGGCGGGCCACCTCGGTCCGGTCCTTCTCGGGGTCCTTGCCGCTCAGGGCCAGGACCTCGCCCTCGAGGCCAGCCCCGCGCAGGACCTGGGCCAGGAACTCCTGGCTGTCGCTGTATTCCGTGTAGATCAGGATGTTCGCGTCGGGTTGCGCTTCCCGGATCGCCTGCACCTCGCGCAGGACGGCGGCGGGCTTGGGGTCCTCTGCCGTGGCCTGTCGGGCCAGGTCCGCCAGCGCTCGCAGGCGGTCGCGGACCTCCTCCAGGCGCCGCAGCCGGTCGCGCTCGCGGCGCACCTCCCGGGTGGCGTCCTCCTCCTGCTCGGTCAGGCGGGCCAGCTCGGCAGCCATGTCCTCGGCCTCGAGCTGGGCCTGGTCCTGCTCCTCCTCGTACCCCAGGACCCCGAAGCGCTCGATGCGACGCCGATAGTCCCGCAGGGTGCCCAAGCGTTCGCGCCGGGTCTCCTGGTCCTCGCCGCCGGTCCTGGCCAGTTCGTCCAGGCGCGCGGCGATGGTGTCCAGCGTCCCCGCGCAGGCCTGGGCGGTGGACACCGAGCGCTTCATCAGGGCCAGGAAGGCCAGCACGTCGCCGAAGCGGCGGGCGCGCACCGCCCGGCGCAACTGCGGGGCGACCAGGGCCAGAAGGCCCTGCTGGAACTGGGTGAAGAGAGGCTGCCCGGCTTGGGTGAAAGTCACCTTCCGAGGTTCCACCTGGCGGGTCCGGAAGAGGCCCGGGAGGTGGCTTTTGAGCCGGCGGACCATGTGGCGGCGGTAGCGGTCGCCGCGCAGGACGCCGCTGCCGTCGACCAGGCTGGGGTCCAGGAGTTGAACCAGCGAGGCGAAGTGGGCGTCGAACCCGTCGTGGGGCGTGGCGGTCAGCAGGAGCAGGGCGTCCGACTGGCGGGCCAGCACCTCGGCGAGCTTCCGCGAGAGGGTGTCCTCCCGGTCGCCCGCCGCCCCCAGGCGCGCATAGTGGTGGGCCTCGTCCAGGACCACCACGTCGTACTGGGTGCGCTCGAGGTCGCGCAGGACCTTCTCCTGGCGGGCAAAGGCAAACGAGATGAGCCCCAAGGCCTCGTGGTCGAAGGGGTTGGAGCCGAGCTCGGTGCGTCGGCGGGTTTCCTGGAGGCTGTCGCGGTCCAGGATCTCGAAGCGCAGGCCGAAGCGTTCGCGCATCTCGTCGCGCCACTGGTGCAGGAGCGGACCCGCGGGCGAGACGATCAGGATGCGGTGAGCTCGGCGCCGGGCGATCAGCTCCGAGAGGACCAGGCCCGCCTCGACGGTCTTGCCCAGGCCGACCCCGTCGGCCAGCATCAGGCGCGGGCGGCTCATGGAAAGCGCCCGCATCACCGGGACGAGCTGGTACGGGGCCAGTTGGAGGCGACCCGGCTGCACCGTCAGCAGGGCCTGGGGCCCGAGGGCCTGCTCTAAGAGGAAGGCCTGGTGGTAGACGCGCCACTTGTGGAGCAGGTCGGCCTTCGTCGGGTCCATCTCGGTGGTGAGGGGGCGGATCTCCTCGAAGGGGCAGAGCAGGTCGAACTCCTCACCCCGCATCCAGCCATCCTGGCAACGCAGGCGATACAGGGTCTGGTCCCCGGCGGGCTGCGTGAACACGACCTCCCAGCGGAGGCCGCGGGCCTGGACCTGAGTGCCTGGAAGCAGGGCCGTCAAAGAGCTTCCCTTCTGCGGTGCGCGCTGGTTTGCGGGCGTTTCTTGCGGGCGAGGAGGAGATCCTGCTGGGAGACCCTGCCGCACGATCCTTGGGATGACCAGGTTGCCTTGGATGTCCAAGGCGAGATCATCGATTGCCGGGCCAGGATGCACGCTGCGCATCGGCGCCCCCCATGACACTTCCTGTCACCACGCCGCGAGACACTGGACCCAGGCGGCGGGACTGCCGGGAGGAGGTCTCGAGGCGCCCCGCAAATCCCAAACGACCAGTGCCTCGGGGCAAGAGCACCACGCCCACCCTCGTTGCGCCAGGTTCGAACCAGTGAGGGGACCGCATGGAGATCGAGACACGCCCCGCCGGACAGGCCATCCTTTCCAGGATGCTGGACCGCCTCTACAGCGCCCTTTCCAGCGGCCCGACTTTGAACTGCAGGCCGGGCCACAGTCGACAACGCCTGGACCTTCTCGAGTTGAAGGCCCTCCAGGATCTCAGTCCCGGCGAGACTCTGGCTCAACTCCTCGGCCCTGCCGCCAAGGTCACCCTGCGTGCTCGCGCCATCCTGCCCCCGAATCTCTCTGATGGCGCCACCGAGGAAGAGGTCGCGGCCCACAAGAAGGTGCTTGAGGGATACGAGCAGCAGACACGGGCCCTCAAGAAACTGCGAACCATCGCAGAGGACGCGACCGAGTATTTCCAGGACACCGGGGTGCCCGCCCTGTATATCGGCTACCCTTTGCTCAGTCTCCCTCCCGACGACTACGGACGCCGAATCGGGGGGCGGGCCACCAGCCGCGTGCTGGCACCTCTGGCCCTGGTGCCGATCCAACTGAAGGTGCTGAGCGGACGCGCGCCGGGCGTCGAGATCCGCTGCTCGGAGACGGGAGCCGACCGCCTCATCCCCAACCTGGCGCTTCTGGCCTGGGTGGAGCGGCAGACGGGCCGACGACTGCCGGAACTGGACACCGACGATTCGGGTGAGAACGCCTTCGGCGAACTTGGTCAGATCGTCCAGGCCCTGGCCGAGGCTGTCGGTGTCCAACCCCTGGAACTGGGCCCCTCCACCGAAATCGTCCGCGCCCCTCGTTCGGAGCCGGGTGAGACCTGCCGAATCGTCGCCTCCGCGGTGATCGGCTTGTATCCCCTGCCGAACCAGAGCATTCTGTGCGATGTGCGCGACATGGTCGAGGGGAGCGTGCCCGAGGGGCCGATCAACCGATTCCTGGTGGCCGACTCCAACGCGCCCCAGGAACGTGATCCTTCCGACCGCGTGCTGCGGGGGCTGCGCAATATCCGACAGGAGCGCTGCATCACCTACGCAGATCCCTGCCAGAGCCGGGCCGTGTCCCTGGCCAGAGAGTCTCAGGTCCTGGTGGTCCACGGTCCCCCGGGCACCGGCAAGAGCCAGACCATCGCCAACGTGATCGGGGATCACCTGGCCCGGGGCCAACGGGTCCTGATGGTCTGCGACAAGCGCACGGCCCTGGACGTGGTACATCACCGCCTGACTCATATGGGCCTCGGTCACCTGTGCGCCGTCGTGCACGACGCCCAGCGGGACCGGCGGGACCTGTACCTGCAGATTCGAGAGCAGTTGGACCGTTTGGCGACGGCAGAGCCCGACCCCGCAGCCGACGGCCGCCTGCGCCAGGCAGACGAAGAGCTGGAGAGTCTCCACGCGGAGATGCAGCAGTACTTCGCACACCTGAGCAGCCGCCCGCGGCCGGATGCCATGACGTTCACAGACCTCGCGGGTCTGTGGGTTGCCACCTACGGCACGGGACTGAATACGGCCTTGCTGCCCGAGGAGTCCTTCAACCAGACCCGCCCCGAAGACCTGGCCAGCCACCAGGCGGCGATTCGGGAGGCCCTGGATCGTGGACTCCGCGCAGGCTTCGCGGAGTCGCCCTGGCCTGATGCCCTGGGGGTCGGAATCCAGGACTTCGTGCGCCTGCCGGTCCAGCAGGTCAAGGACGGGGTCGCCCGGGTGGCCAACCTTGCGACGGCTGTGGACCGTACGCTCCATCTCGACCTCCTTCCCTTCAGCGTCGACCACTGCCCGAAGGCGCAGGGGTCCGCGCGCGGCGAGCTGGCCCGTCGCCTGGATGGGGCTCGCGAGGCGAGGGCCCGATTCACAGGCTGGCTGAGTCGAAACGGTTCGGTCCGGACCTCGCTGCATGAGCTGGACCTCGCCGCCGAGCACGTGACCCTGCTGTCCGAGACGCCCGACGACCGGGAACTGAGGCTGTCTGCTCGAGATGTCGACCTCTCCCTGGGTTCGGTGAACCGGGACCTCCAGACGCTGAGTGAGTACCGGAAGTCGATGGGCCTGTGGTATGGGGCGCTCCAATTCGGCATCCGCAAGTCAGGGCGCGAAGTCCTCGGACGCTTCGGGCTGGGAGGCTCGGACGCGGAGGCGGGCAGGTTGATGACCTTCCTCCAGGTCCAGCGGGCGACCCACCTGTTGGCGGACACGTGCCGCTCGTCCCTGGTGATGCTTGAGGACGAGGTGGACCTGGACCAGCCCGGTCCCGTGCTGACCGCTGCCCGGCAGAACCGCCAGGCCCTGGAGACCCTCCAGTTCCTGGCCGAATCGCCCGAGTTGCAGCCAGTGTCGGAGCAGATCCGACATGCCCTGGCCGGGGAGGGCTGGGATCCTCTGCTGGCCGGCCTGCAGGCCTCTGCCCCGCGCGCGGAAGCCCTGGCGGCGCTGGACTCCGCCGTGGGTTTGTGCCCCGTGATCTCGCAGGGGTGGCGCCGAAACCTCCTCCGCCAGGCCTGCGAGAGCCGGGCCGTGGAAGGGCGCTTTGCGGCACTGGCCTCGGGACTGCCCCAACTGGAGGGGATCGTGCGAGCCCTGGACATCGCCGACTCGCTGCCCGCGGAGTTGAACAAGGCCCTGCGGAATCGCCTTCGTGCTGGTTTGGACGCCGAGGCCGGCTATGCCAGCCTCCTGAACAGGGTCGTCCGAACAGAGCTCGACCGCCGGTTGGCCGAGACCCCCGGGTTGCTGGAGAAGGACGCCGAACGCCTGGACGCCTGTCAGACGCGCTACCTGGAGCTGCAGGCCATCAAACGAACGTTGGTCCTGCAAGCGGTGCTTTTCCGCTGGCTGACGCTCCAGAAGCAGCGATTGCTGGCGACGACCGGCAGTCGCCTGAATGGCCTGGGGGCGTCCCTGAAGAGGCGTTTGATGGTGCGTGGCAAGGATGCTTTGCGCCTTCGCCAGGTCGTGGCCTCCGGCCGCGACACGCCCGACGGGGATCCGCTCTTCGACCTGCGCCCGGTGTGGATGGCCTCACCGGACACGGTGGCCCAGGTCTTTCCTCGCGAGCCCCTCTTCGACGTCGTCATCTTCGACGAGGCCTCCCAGTGCCGACTGGAGGAGGCCCTGCCCGTCCTGACCCGGGCCAGGCGCGTCCTGGTCGCGGGAGACCCCAAGCAACTCCCACCAACCCGGTTCTTCGAGTCCGCCGTGGTGGAAAGCGAGGGGGCCGATTTCGAAAACGACCAGGAACTCTTCGAGGTGCAGCAGTCGGAAGTAGAGGACCTCCTGTCGGCCGCGCTCAACCTGGAGATCGACGAAGCCTACCTGGACGTCCACTATCGCTCGCAGAACTCGGCCCTGATCGACTTCTCGAACCAGAGCTTCTACGAAAGCCGCCTGCAACCCATCCCGGGCCACCCGAGGAACCGGGCCATGATCGCCCCCGTCCGGATGCGCCAGGTCGAAGGCGTCTACGACAAGCGGGCGAACGAACGCGAGGCCGAAGAGGTCGTACGGATCGTCAAAGAACTGTTGCAGCGTTCCGAGCCTCCCAGCATCGGCGTCGCCTGCTTCAACCTGGTCCAGAAGGCCCTGATCCAGGAGCGCCTGAACGAGGCGGCCGAGCAGGACCCCGAGTTCTCTGCCCGCCTGGCCCGCGCCCGAACCCGGACCGGGCGGGACAGCTTCGAGGGCCTCTTCGTCAAGAACCTGGAGAACGTCCAGGGAGACGAGAGGGACGTCGTCCTGATCTCGACCACCTTCGGACCCGACGCCAAGGGACGTTTCTACCGCCGCTTCGGCCCGCTGGGAATGCCCGGAGGCGCCAGGCGCCTCAACGTCCTGGTGACGCGGGCCCGCCAGGAGATCATCCTGATCACCTCCATCCCGGGCTCCGTCTACCGCGCAGAGGTGGAGGTCCCCTCCGGGCGCCAGCCGAGCGGGGCCTGGCACCTCTTCGCCTACTTGCGTTACGCCGAAAAACTCGAGAAGCTCTTCGAGGAACACTGGAGAAGGCGGCGCGAGGCCACCGCCGCCCGGCGGGGCGAGGTCAAAGTGTACGAGAGCCAGACCCCCTGCTCCTTCACCGAATCCCTGGCAAGCCGCCTGGCCGCGCAGCACGGCATCTCGTCGGAGGCCTACTGGGGAGGTGACGGCTTCTGCATCGACCTCGCCCTGCTGCACCCGGTGCTACCTCAAGACGTCACCCTGGGCGTCCTGTGCGACTCCACTCGATTCGCCCTGGCGCCGGACCCGGCGGAGTGGGATGCCTTCCGGACGGCGGTGCTGCAATCCCAGGGATGGAACGTCCATCGCATCTGGACCCCCCACTTCGTGCGAGATCCGGACCGGGCGCTGGGAACGCTGCTTCAGGAAGTGGACAAGGAAGTGGCCAGGACCGCCCCGGCCGTGGAGGAGTAGGCCATGGGCATTCGCTTTGGACGCAGCGTCCGCCTCTGCAAGGGGGTGCGGCTGAACCTCTCGACCCGCGGAGCCAGCATGTCCTTCGGCGGGCGCGGGCTGTCCTACAACGTGGGCACTCGGGGCACGTCCCTGTCCGTCGGGTTGCCCGGCACGGGGCTCTCCTACCGGACCCACTCCTCGCGCGGTGGCTCCTCACGGGCGCTCCAGCGGGCAGAATACCAGGACTATCTCGACCATCTGCGCGTGGGTCTGGACGCCCAGGGGAACGCCAACCTGGTTGACGACCGTGGACACGCCATCCCGGACTGGGTCGACAAGCGCGCCCGGCGAGACCTGAAGGACCAGATCCAGGACCTGCACCGCAAGAGGCACGAAGAGACCAATCGACAGACGGAAGACCTGCTGCACCTCCATCGGGAATCCCCCACCCTGCCGACCGAGAGCGAAATCCAGCAGGCTCTCCAACCCAGGCCGTACGAGGCATCCCCCTTTCGCGACCCGGCGCCCCACCTGAAGGATCACCTGGCCGCAGCTCGGGATTCACTCCTGCGTCAGAGGCAGAATCATGGCCGGAGTGCATGGCAGGCTGGAGTCCTCCTGTGCAGCGCCGGTCTGCTCACGTTGCTTCAGGGCTCGGAGACCGCCCTGAGCGCCGCCACGGGCGGTTCGGGACTGTTGATGGTCCTTGTCGGACTCCTGACCGAGAAGCAATTCCTCAAGAAACTTGACAGGGACAGCGCTCAGGTTGCCGACGAGCTCCTCGCCCAAGCCCTACGCGACTGGAAGGAGCGGAGACGAGACCACGAAGCCCGAGAACGCTCGAACGAAGCCGCCTTCGCGACCCAGGAAGCCTCCAGGGTCTCCCACCTGCGGAGGCTCCTGGACGGCGATACGCGGGCCATCGAGCAGGAGCTCGAATGGGTCTTGGAATCCGTCCCCTTCCCACTGGAGACCAACGCGTCGTTCGACGTTCGCGGGACGGAAATCGTGATCGACCTGGACCTGCCTGAAATCGAGGACCTGCCGACTCACAAGTCCACGCTCTTGTCCTCCGGGAAGAGCAAGAATACCGAGAAGACCCAGAAGGAGCTTCGCGAGCAGTATGCCAGGATCGTGCACGGGACCGCGTTCCGACTGGGGGGGACGGTTCTGGCCTCTGTCCCCACCTGTCGGCATGTGGTCGTTTCCGGCTACACGCAGAGGTCCAACCCTGCGACGGGGCAGGTGCAGGACGACTACATCTACAGTGTCCGCCTGGATCGAGAGGGTTACGAACGCCTCGATCTCCGACGCATGGACCCGGTCGAGGCCTTCGACCACTTCCAGAACCGGCGGAACATGACCAAGACCTTCATTCTCAAGCCCATCGAACCCTACTGACGGGCGACCAGCGGAGCCCCTGAATCCACCACTCCCTTGACAACCCCACGCTCCGGCGCTAGAGTTTGCGCACCCGGGGACCTCCCCGCGGAAGAAAGGGGTGCTTGATGTCTGCCATGCTCGTGAACTCCGCTCCTGCCAGCCTGCGCCCCGCCCGGCCTCTCTGAGGTTTCGGTCCCCAGGCAAGCCTGACCGACGGCCCTGAGCCGTTCCCAGGCGCCTGCCTGCGCCCTCCCCGGGACGACCCCTCCTGGCCCTGGATTCTTTCCAGCATTCCAGCCGGTCTGTGCGTCGCGCGCACCTGTCAGGACCTCGCCGTTTGTCGCGAGCCTTCGACCTGGATTCCGCCCGACCGTGGAACTCCACCCCCAGGAAGCGGCCCCGATCTGAAAGCCGGAAGGCGGACCCGCAAGGTCCCCCGCCGTGCCGGCCTCCAGCTCTCCGAACCGTCTCTTGAGTGGCGTTCCCCGCTTGCGGCTGGATTCAGGCTCAAGGCCCCGTCTTCGAAAGGGTGTCCGACCTTGCAGACCTTTGAATCCAGCAAACTGGGGTTCCCGGATGAACCGGGTCCCGCCGTCTCCCACAATCCCCTGCTCCACTGGGACCGCTCGGAGGAGGAGTTCGCCCTGCCCCCCCGGGCACGCGACCGAAGACCCCGAAAGCCCAGGCGAGCGGAGCGGCCTCGCCCCCGACCTCCCGGCAGGAAACCGGAGGAGGGCGCCTCACACCCCCAAGCCACCATCTCGGCGATCCTCCGAGGCCACTGCCGGCTGCTTCGGGACGAGGAGGAATTCCTCTGTCCCCTTCCTGCCGGGCTCGAAGCGGTCCCGGGCGATCGCGTGCGACTGGCGCCAGGTCCCGGCGCTCTGCGAGTCCTGGAGGTCCTCCCTCGGGCCTCCACTCTGTGGCGCCCCTCCCCCTCGAGTCCCGAGAAGCGCAAGTTGTTGGCGGCCAACGTGGACCTGGGGGTAGTGGTCATCACCTCCACCCAGCCTCCCCTGCGGCTGCGCCTGGTGGACCGCTTCCTGCTCCGGCTTCAAGCTGGAGGCATCCGCCCGGCGATCTGCCTGAACAAGATCGACCTGGCGGATCCAGACGAACCGGAGCCGGAGGTTCTGGAGGCCTATCGGCAGCAGGGAATCCCGGTGCTGGCCTGCTCGGCGACCACGGGCCAGGGCCTTCCTGAACTGCGAACGCTCCTGGAGGGACACACCGCGGTCCTGCTGGGCCACAGCGGAGTCGGCAAGACGTCGCTGTCCGCCGCCCTGGGAGGACCGACCCGCCCCACCGCTCGGCTCCGCCAGGGAGACCGACGCGGCCGACACTGTACGACCACCTCCAACCTGGCCCGGTTGGGACCGGGGACCTGGCTTCTCGACACCCCGGGCTTGCGGGAGCTGGGGACCGACGACCTCGGCACGGCCGAGATCGCCGAGGGATTCAGCGACGTTCTTCAACATGCTGAAGGCTGCCGCTTCCGCGACTGCACGCACCTGGTCGAACCGGACTGTGCGGTCCGCCGGGCCGTCCGGGAAGGAACCCTGCCCCGCTTCCGCTACCAGAGCTACCGGCGTCTGGTGGAGGGAGAGCAGGCCGAGCCGACCGACTCGTTCCGGTGCGCCCGGTGCGGAGAGGTGGTGCCGACCTCGGGGGGCGGAACCCGTCACCGCAACCACTGCCCGCGATGCCTGCACAGCCGGCACCTGGACAACCGACCGGGAGACCGGGCGGCCTGCTGTGCCGGGGTGATGGAGCCCGTGGCGGTCTGGGTCCGCTCCGACGGCGAGTGGGCCCTGATCCACCGATGCCAGGAGTGCGGCGCCCTGTCCTCCAACCGCATCGCCTCGGACGACAACGAGATGCTGTTGTTGTCCCTGGCCGTGCGGCCGCTCTCCAGCCCCCCCTTCCCCCTCGAGCGCCTGGCCTGAGCCCTGCCTCCCGGGCCCGACGATTCTCCGTCGGGCTCGGGAGAGCGGGCCCCAGGCCCGGTTGTTGCCCTCGAAGGAGGGGCTGGAGTCCGCCGGCCGGGACCGGGCGGCATCAGGCCACAGAAAGTGGTGGAGATGCGTCAGGCGATCCTCTGCATCGCGTTCACGAAGTCCCGGCCGGAAAATGGGGGGGGAAGGGGCTTGCCGTCCTGCCGGTAGAGTTCGACGGTCTCCTCCACGACCTGGCAGAGTTCTTCAAAGACCGCCACCGGATCCTCGCCGTGGCATCCGCCGTAGAAGAGTTCAGGCGAACTGCCAATGAAGCACCCGTCCTCTTCGGACCATTCGACGATCTTCACGTACCTGTCTCCGGGCTTCATATCTCGGCCTCCTTCAGGGCCAGGCGCACGGCCTTCTCCTGATAGCGCCTGGCGTCGTCGCCGTCGCTTCCGGACAGAGTGACCGGCCGGGCCACATTGGGATGCACGAAGTTCCGGTGACTGCCCTTGCCGCCTCGCTCGACGAACCCAGCCCTGGTCAGTTCGCGGATCAGGTCTCGCAGTTTCCTGGGCATCTTGCATTCTCATTGTATCTCCTTGGGGGGACCAACGAAAGCCTGTCAGGAGGGGAAAGGCCTGCATCCGGGCGTCGCTGGAGTTGGGGAGGGTGTGAATCACGACGCCCGCCTCCTGAAACGTGCTACCATACCCCCATGACCTGGCTGCGCATCCTCCCCATGGTGGTGGCATGCGTGCTGATGGCCGCCCACCTGTACCGGTGGGACCTGTGGCCCCAGGCCCTGCTGGCCCTGCTGGCGCCCCTGCTGCTGCTCACGCGGACCCCGTCGGTGGTGCTGCCCTTGAAGTGGATGCTGGGGGTCTTCGCCCTGGAGTGGGTTCGCACGGCCTGGGTCCTGGCCACAGCCCGGATGCAGGAGGGCCTGCCCACCGCCCGGATGCTGGCCATCCTGCTGGGAGTGGCCCTGCTGACGGCCCTGGCCGCCCTGCCCCTGCGCACCCTGAAACGCGACTGGCAGCCCGACGGGCCTTCCTCCAGGCAGGAGGGCGGCTCCTGACCGCGTAGGCTTGGGAACTCCATCCGGGTTTCACGCCGAAGCCACACCAGGGAGAGCGAACTTGAACATCTGCCTGCCCACCCGGGACCAGAACGGACTGCAAAGTCAACTCCACGACACCTTTGAAGACGCCCCCTTCCTGGCCCTGCTGGATGCCGAGACCCTGGAGGTGGAGTTCCTGCCCCGCCAGGCCCCAGGCCAAGGGTCCGGTCTGGGCCAGCACCCGGTCGATGTGGTGTTCTGCCACGGGATGAGCCAACCGACCCTGACCTCGCTGACCAGCCTGGGCATCCCGGTCTTCGTGACGGCCGCCGACAACCTCGAAGAGACCTTGCAGGCCATCCTGGAAGGTCAGGTCCGACGACTGGATCGCGCCTGGACCTGCTCGGGCCACGGTCTGGGCGGAGAGTGCTGCGGAAATCGATGAGCACTGCAAACCGGCCTGAGGACATCAACTGCCCGACCTCCGAGGGCCTGGCCGGGTTTCAAGGCGGCTTCCTGGAGTCGCCCCGAGGGCACCATCAACCGTTGCTGCGCCTGGAGTGGGACCCCCAGAAGACCCGCCTGATCCGGGACCGCCTGGAGGTGCTGACCTTCGACCCGGCCGGAAGGCTCTTCTCCTTCTCGGCCCAGGGCAGCGTGTGGAGGCGAGGCATGGATGGTCGCGTCCTGGAAATCATCCATGACCACGACCCCCGAGCCGACATGCCCGCCTGCAACTTCCACGAAGGCCGCGTCACCGGCCTGGAAGAGGCCGAGAAGTGGCATCACTGGGTGGGAAAGGCCCTGGCCGAGGCCCGCCAGCGCTTCGGCCCTCATCCGGCCCTGGAGGCCCCGACCCGTTTCGACTGGAAGGCCGACGCCGAGGCCTTCCTGTCCATCTTCCGCCCCGTCGGCATCCTGCCGCCCGACCAGTACCGCGCGCTGGTCCTGCAACTGACCTGGGGATGCGCCTACAACAAGTGTACCTTCTGCGACTTCTTCAAGAAGGATACCTTCCGCCTGAAGCCGCCCGACGAGTTCCGCGAGCACGTCCGCCGGGCCACGGACTTCTTCGGGCCCTCGCTGCGGGGCCGCAAGGGCGTGTTCCTGGGCGAAGCGAACGCCGTCGGCATTCCCACCCCCGCCCTCATGGAAGCCCTGGCCATCGTCCGGGAGGTCCTGGCCGGATGCCCCGAGGCCGAGCCGCCCAGGTTCGAGAAGGTCTGCTCGTTCCTGGACACGTTCTCGACCGACCGGACCCTCGAAGAGTGGCGGGCCCTGCGCGATGCGGGACTGGACCGGCTGTATCTGGGCATGGAGAGCGGCTCCTCGCGGGTCCTGAAGTTCCTGCGCAAACCCGGCTCGGCGGATCTCTCGGTCCACCTGGTCGAACTGCTCAAAAAGGCGGGCCTGCGGGTCGGCCCGATCGTCATGACCGGAGTCGGAGGCCTGGAGATGGCCGAGGAGCATCTGCACGAGACGGCCGCCATGCTCAACCGGATGCCCCTGGAGCCCGAAGACCGGATCTACGTCTCGGAGTTCATGACCGTCCCGGGCTCGGAATACGAGACCCTGGCCCGTCAGGCGGGAATGCACGAGATGACCCGGATGGGATGCCGCGTCCAGAGCCGTCAACTGCGGTCCATGCTGAAATTCGATCCCCCTCCGCACGGGCCGGCCGTGGCCCTGTACGACGTCCGCCAGTTCATCTACTGAGAGCCCAAGGAGAATCCGTGCTGCCAGCCGTCACCTTCAAGCCGATCGGGATCGTCCGCACTCCGTGGGAAAGCCCCGAGGGGATGCCCATCCAACCCGTCGGAGCCGGTCAGGCCTGGGGGCGGGCCGAGATCCTGGAATCCCTGGCCCCCGGGTTGCGGGATCTGGAGGGGTTCGAACGGGTCATCCTGGTCTACCAGTTGCACGACCCTCAGGGCCGAGGCGAACCACGCCTGGAGGTGGTTCCCTTCCTGGACAAGGTTCCCCGGGGCATCTTCGCCACCCGGGCCCCCTGTCGCCCCAACCCGATCGGGCTTTCGGTTGTGGAACTCTGCAAGGTGGAGGGCAACATCCTTCACCTGCGGGGGGTGGACCTGCTGGATGGCACCCCGCTGCTGGACGTCAAACCCTACGTCCCGCGGTTCGACAGCTTCCCCGACTCTCGGGCCGGCTGGTTTGAGAAGCGCCAGGACCGGGCCACCACCATCCGCGCGGACGCCCGCTTCCGCACCCCGGAGTGAAGGGGCTCAGTAGGAGTGCTCGTCCAGGCGGACGGGTCCGCGGAAGATCGAATAGATGAAGACCGTGTAGGCCAGGACCATGGGCATCCCCACCAGGGCGATGATCAGCATGGTGCGCAAGGCCAGGGGTGAAGAGGAGGAGTTCACCAGGGTCAGGCTGTGGGAGGGCATCGCCAGGGCCGGAACCAGGTCCGGGAACATCGCCGCCGCGCACAGACCGATCGTGGCCGCGATCGCGGTCCCGGACAGGAACAAGGCACGATTCGCATGCGACTGGCGCACGGCGACCGGGAAGCCTCCCAGGCAGGCCGCCATGACGATCAGCAGGGCCCAGAACACCGGACGCCCCACGCTGGCGGCGAAGAGAGTCGGAGCGTCGAACCAGGCGAAGCCGGTGGCCGCAGCGTACAGACCCACCCAGGCCCACCAGATGCGCCCTGCCGTCCGCAGGCTCCGCTCGCGAAGATCCCCCTCGCTGCGGCAGGCCAGGTAGGCGGCCCCGTGGGTCACGAACATCGCCAGGGCCAGAAAGCCGCACAGCAATGCCAGGGGGTTGAGAAGGCCCAGGAAGGTCCCGACGAACTCGCCCTGGGCGTCCAGGGGCAACCCCCTCAGGACGTTCCCCACCGCCACACCGAAGAGGATCGTCGGCAGGAGGCTGCCCAGCCCGAAAGCGCGGTCCCAGACCCGCCGCCAGGAGGCGGACTCGATCTTGCCCCGGAACTCCATGGCCACCGCGCGGGAGATCAGGCCCAGCAGGACCAGCATCATGGCCAGGTACATCCCGCTGAAGGTGGTGGCATAGACCGGCGGGAAGGCGGCGAAGAGCGCTCCGCCCGCGGTCAGCAGCCACACCTCGTTGCCGTCCCAGACCGGGGCGATGGCGTTGATGTACAGCCGGCGCTCGGCGTCGCTGCGGTTGAAGAGCGAAAGCACGCCGACCCCCAGGTCGAAGCCGTCCAGGACCGCGTAGCCCGCGATCAGGACGAAGAAGAGCACGAACCAGGCCACCTGCAACCCTGTGGCTTCCATCAGGCCACCTCCTCCGGACCGTGCTGGACCTTCCGATACAGCAAGAAGAGCCACAAGGCACCCAGCAGCGCGTAGATCACTCCGAACATCAGGATCGAGGCCAGCACCTCTCCAGCCGTGACGCTCTTGGAGGCAGCCTCACTGGTCCGCAGCAGCCCGTAGACAATCCAGGGCTGCCGACCGATCTCGGCGGCCATCCAGCCCAGGGTGCAGGCGGCCAGGGGCAAGGGCCAGGAGTAACGCAGGCCCTGCAAGAGCCAGGTCTTCTGATGCAAGGTTCCCTTCCACCAGAAGAAGAGCCCCAACCACGAGACCCCGATGAACAGCATCCCCAAAGCCACCATGTTGTGGAAGGACAGGAAGGTGAGCGGCAATTCGGCTCCCCGGGCCACGCGATCCGGCGGGAAGGAATCCAGGGCGGGGATGGGGGAGTGGGGATCCCCGTGGACCATCAGGCTGGTCAGGTAGGGGATCTCGATCCGCGCTTCCAGACGGGGCGGGTTGGTCCGGGGAATCGCGAACAGAATCAACCCCACTCCCCCCTCCCGGGTCTCATACAAGCCTTCCAAAGCCGCGAACTTCTCGGGGTTGGTCAGGGCCACCTGGCGGGCGTGCTCGTCGCCGAACGGGAAGGCCACCAGAAGAGAGAACACGGCGGCGGCCACGATGCCCACCCCCAGGCTGCGGCGGGCCACCGCCACGGCCTTGCCCCTCAGGATCAGCTCCGCCGAAAGGGCCGTCATCATGAAGGCCCCGCAGACCAGGCAGGCCGTGATCGTGTGAAAGAAGCGCGGCCAGGTCGAGGGGTTGAAGACCGCCTCGGTGAAGCTGGTCAGGACGGGGCGGCCGGTCACCGGGTCCAGGATATAACCAGCCGGGGTCTGCTGCCACGAGTTGGCCACCAGGATCCAGAAGGCCGACAGGGTGGCGCCCAGTGCCACCATCAGGATGGAGACCCAGTGCAACCAGGCTGGGACGCGGTTCCGTCCGAAGAGGTACAGGCCCAGGAAGCTGGACTCCAGGAAGAAGGCGAAGACGCCCTCGGCGGCCAGGGGCGCCCCGAAGATGTCGCCCACGAACCGCGAGTAGGAAGCCCAGTTCGTGCCGAACTGGAACTCCATGGTGATGCCTGTGGCGACCCCCAGAGCGAAGATCAAGGCAAAGACCTTGCCGAAGAACCCGGCAGCGCTCTTCCAGGTGGCGTCCCCGGTGCGCCAGGCCATTCCCTCCAACACCACCAGCAACCAGGCCAGACCGATCGAGATCGGCGGGAACAGGAAGTGGAAACCGATGGTCATCCCGAACTGAATCCGGGCCAACAAGACAGGGTCCATGGCGAGTTCCATCCTCTGTGAAGCAGGCCCCTCCGCGAGAAGACGGGCCCTGGATCAGGGGGTCGGCTGCAGGAGGGCTGCCACGGCGCCCGCGGGGTCCTCGATCACGGCCATGCGCCCGAAGGTGCCCATCTGGAAAGGCTCGGCCCGAACCTTCCCGCCCAGCTCCTGACAGCGAGCCAGGCTGGCGTCCAGGTCCGCAACGGTGATGTGCACCATCCACTGGGGGGGAAGCCCCTGGTTGACGCCCTGGGCATGGCAGATTCCGGCCACCGCGGCCCCGCCGCCGGCCGGACGCATCACGAAGTCCGAATAGTCCCCGACCTCGAGGGCCTCACATTCCCAGCCCACGACGGCGGTGTAGAAGTCCCGAAGGTTCTCGGCGTTGGCGACGGTCAGATCCACCCAAGCGATCGTTCCCGGCTCGGACATGGCGGCCTCCTCAAGCGATAGGCCCCGACTGTGGGGGCCGAAGGTACGAATCCCGAACCCGCGGCCTCAAGCCCTCCCGGATGCGCCTCAGGCCCTGGGTCAGTTTGAAAAGTTTCCTGTCATTGCGGGAGTTCCTCCTGCGGCGGCGCCGGCTGCCCCGAGGTCCAGGTCGGCCCCCAGGATGGGGAAGGCCTCGGCCACCTCCGGAGCGACGCTCCGCGAACGACCGCTGGAGAAATCCACGAAGACCCACACCGTCTCGGCCCGGACCAGGGGCTGCCCGTCGCGCAGGATGCGATATCGACGCAGCGAGCGCCGGGACTCCAGGGTGGCCACCCACGTGAGGATCTCGACGGACTCGCCCTGGAAGGCGGGCCGAAGATACTCGATGAAGTGGGAACCCACCACCCAACCAGCGCCCAGCTCGCGATAGCGGTCCAGGCTCCACCCCAAGGCCTCGGAGTGGGCGGTCGCCGCCTCCTGCAGCCAGGCCAGCCAGGTCACGTTGTTGACGTGCCCCAACTCGTCGATGGCGCTGGCGGGGATGAGGAGGGGCATGCGGTGGACGCCGGGAGGGATCTGGATGGACATGGGGCCGGGCTTTCTCGACACGGCCGGCCAACCCTCCGGCCAGACGTGGAGAACCTGGATGCCCGCCCTCGGTTCTCACTCCAGGCGACGGATTCAGGCCGGCCCTCGCCCCTTGACACCAACCCGGCCCGACCCGCACTGTGGGGCGATGAGAATTCCCGAAATCCTGGCCCCGGCGGGCGACGCCGAGTGCCTGCACGTGGCGCTCGAGGCCGGCGCGGACACGGTCTACTTCGGTCTGGATGACGGGTTCAACGCCCGAGCCCGGGCCACCAACTTCCCGGTCGAGACCCTCCCCGACGTGGTCGCCCGGGTGCACCGGGCCGGAGCCCGCGCCTACCTGACCATGAATACGGTGGTCTTCGAGTCGGAGCTGGAGCTGGTCGAACCGCTGATCCGAGCCGCTGCCCGGGCCGGCGTGGACGCGCTGATCGTCCAGGACCCGGGTCTGGCCTTGCTGGCCCGGGCCGTCTGCCCCGCGCTTCGCCTGCACGCCAGCACCCAGATGACGCTCTCCTGCCCGGAATCGGCCCGATTCGCCGAAGGCCTGGGCTTCGTCCGGCTGGTGGCCCCTCGCGAACTCTCGGTGGACGAGATCCGGACCCTGGTCCGGGGCACCACCCTGGAGGTCGAGGTCTTCGTCCTGGGAGCGCTGTGCATCGCCTGGAGCGGCCAGTGCCTGTCCAGCGAGGCCTGGGGCGGGCGCTCGGCCAATCGGGGCCAGTGCGCCCAGGCCTGTCGGCTTCCCTACGAAGCCGTGGTGGACGGAAAGGTCCTCCCCACGGGAGAGAGGCGCTACCTCCTGAGTCCCCGGGACCTGGCCGGCTTCCGGGCCGTACCGCACCTTCTGGAGTCCGGAGTCCACGCCCTGAAGATCGAGGGGCGCCAGAAAGGCCCCGCCTACGTGCATGCCGCCACGAGCACCGTGCGCCGCTGGGTCGATGCCGTGGCCCGCGGGGCGACCCCCGAAGACGAGCGGCGCCTGGCCGAGGATCTGCGGGACCTCTCCCTGACCTTCTCGAGAGGCTTCGGCGACGGATTCCTGGCGGGATCCGACCACCAGACCCTGGTGGACGGAAGGGCTCCCAAGCACCGAGGCATCCTTCTGGGCCAGGTGGCCGAGATCCGGGGCGACACCATCCGGGTCAGCCCCCCGCCGCCGCGCGAGGACCGGGCCGCAGGCCAGGTTCGCTCTCCCCTCCCCCTTCTGGGCGGCTCGCCCCGCTCGGCCAGCGGCCCGGGTGTGGCCCCGTTGGAGATTCGGGCCGGCATGGGCGTGGTCTTCGACCAGGGGCATCCCGAAGAGCCCGAAGAAGGCGGTCCGATCTTCACGGTCCGGAGCCGGGGGGCGGACCTGCTGCTGAGCTTTGGAAGACCCGGCCCCGATCTGAGCCGGGTCCGACCCGGAGATCGGGTCTGGGTGACCGGCGATCCCGAACTGGCCACCCGCGCCAGCCGCTCGCTGCGGCTGGAGCCCGCGGGACGCCGGCCCGTTGCGCTCCGGGTCCGGGGCCGCTGCGGCGAGCCATTGGAGGTCGAGGCCCGCTCGGGAGGGATCGTCTCCCTGGCGCGCAGCGCCACCCCGCTGGCCCAGGCCCGAGGGCGGGCCCTGGACGCTGAGACCCTACGCGAGAAGCTGGGCGCCTTCGGGGGAACGCCCTTCCTCCTGGAGTCCCTCGAAGCCGACGGGTTGGAGTCTGGCCTCTTCCTTCCGCTCTCCGAGCTCAAGCCCATGCGCCGCGATCTGGTGGAAGCCCTGACGCAGCCCCCCGCCATCCCCGTCGCCGAAGAGCCGCAACTCGAGAGCCTCCGCCAGGAACTGCGGGCCCGGGTTCGGCCGGTGGACCTGCCCGGGAAGCCTGAACTGGTGGCCCTGTGCCGAACCTCCCAGCACCTGCAGGCCGCCATCGCGGCCGGACAGAGTGAGGTGGAACTGGACTGGATGGACTTCGACGGCCTGGAGCAGGCGGTGAGCCTGGCCCGGGAAGCGGGTCTGCGGGTCGGCCTGGCCACCCTCCGGGTCCAGAAGCCGGGCGAGGAGGGAACGCTGCGCCGCCTGGAGGCGCTTGCCCCGGACTCGGTCCTGGTGCGGCACTGGGGCGGAGTCATGCACTTCTCCGAGGGCCCCGGCTCCCTCGTCCTCCACGGAGACTTCTCGCTGAACGTCACCAATTCGCTGACGGCCTGCCACCTGCTGGCCCTGGGCCTGCAGACCGTCACGGCGGCCCACGACCTGGACGAAGAGCAGCTTCTGGCGCTGCTGGAGAAGGCCCCGCCAGGCCGGGTCGCGGTGACCATCCACCACCACATCCCGACCTTCCACACCCAGCACTGTTCCTATGCCCGCCTGCTCAGCCAGGGCCGGGACCGGCGGACCTGTGGACAGCCCTGCCGCCAGCACGACCTGGCCCTGCGCGACCGGTTGGGCAACGAGCACCCCGTCCTGGTGGATGTGCAGTGCCGCAACACCGTCTTCAACGCGGCCGCCCAGAGCGCGGCGTTCCTGGTTCCCCGACTGGTGGAGGCGGGAGTCCAGAGGATGCGGGTTGAGTTCGTCCGCGAGACCCGGGCCGAGGCGGAACGGGTCCTCCAGGCCTACCGCGACCTGTTGGCCGGCCAGGTGGAGGCGGCGGACCTGACCCGGGCCCTGGGCGCCCACGAGCAGTTCGGCGTGACCCGGGGCACCATGGCGACCCTGGCTTCGCGGTCCACGTTGCAGGGGCCCCTGGACTGAAGCGGAGAGACCGGGTGGCGGGCCGCTTCCTCCAGGCCTCAGGCCAACCGCTGGCAACGCGTCGGCTCAGCGCCTTGCGTGGATTTGGCCGACAGTTCATTGAAGGCACGCTGGATCTCGGCGGCGGACGGCCGGGCCAATTGGCCGCGAACCTGGCCGTCCAGCAGGAAGACCAGGTTCGGCCAGAGCTTGACGCCGAAGGAGCGGCCCAGCCTGCGGCCCTTCCCATCGGCGATCTTGAGGTGGTCCACCTGCGGATGGCCCGCGAACTCCCTCTCCAGGATCGGTTGGATGGCCTGGCAATAGGGGCACCAGGAGGCGCCGAACTCGACGACGAGCAAACCGCAGCATCGATCCAGTTCGACCCGCGAGGGTTCCTTCTCCGAGTAGGATGGGACAAAGGGCACAGGGGACCTCCTCTGCGAGGAGAATACCCCGCCGGGCGGGGTTTGAACCCAAAATCGGGCCACGACTGCGGTTGCTCGATTCTGTCGACCCGCGACCGGCCGTCGGGTCCTCCCATTTCGGAGTCCTGAAATGATGTTCTGGCTCGCCCAATCCGGTCCCCTGGACTTCTACCGGGTCCAGGGGATGGAGACCGGAATGCCCCACCAGCTCATGTCCGGCAACCTCCCCTGGTTCTCGGGCGACAAGGTCGCCCAGGGACTTCTGGCGGGGCTCTGTCTGCTGGTCCTGGCGTGGGTCCTCTCGCTTGACCTCAAGAGGACCGCCGCGCGAAGGGGGCTCTCTGCCCGAAGCGTCTCCCGGTTGAGGCTCCTGATCCTGGTCGGCTTCTTCGTGGCCTGGGAGGCCGCCCTCTCCCTGCCCGGCCTGAGAGCCGACGGAGTCTACCTTCCAGACCCCAGGGCCTTCTGGAAGGCCAACCCCCAACATCATGACCGAATCATGGACACCGGAACGGGGATCGCCGGCGTGGACCGCCCCCCCCAGATCGGGATCTTCGACCAGGAACACGTGGGGCCCAAGCCCCCAGGCGTTTTCCGGATCGCCTTCATGGGAGACTCCCAGGTCATCTCCTCAGGCCGAAGCGTCTACGCGGGCAAATGGACCTATCCCAAGGTTCTCGAGACAAGCCTTCACAAGCTCGGGCTTGGAGGTCCCGATGGGCAGCCGGTCCAGGTGATCAACGCGGGAATGTCGGGCCACTCGTCCTGGCAGGGTCTCATGCTGCTGCGCTCGGAGGTTCTGCCCCTGGAGCCCGATCTGGTCGTCCTGGCCTTCGGCTATCACGACTCCAACCGCTCGCTCTCGAGGGACCGGGAGGTTCTCACCGACGATCCCCTCACCTGGCGGGTCCGAACCCTGATGTATCGCAGCCGGCTCTGCCTCCTGCTGCGCACGGTCATCCTGAGGGCCCAGGCCTTTCGCAACGACCGGACCCCCCCGGAGAGACTCCAACCCCGCGTCAGCCCCCAGGAGTTCGCCCAGAACCTGCGCACCTTCGCCGACCTGGGGCGACGACGTTCCTTCCGCGTCGTCTTCCTGCTGGAACCCTTCGCCGAAGCCAGCACGTCGCTCCACTCGGCTCAACATCGGCTGGCCCTGCAAGAGGTGGCCCGGGACCTGGGGGTCGAGGTTCTGGACGTCCATGCAGCCTTCGAAAGGCTGCCCCCCGACCTCAAAACCACGCTTTTCGACGACCGGATCCACCTGACCACCAAAGGTCACGCCCGCATGGCCGCGGTGGTCCTCGAGGGCCTGGTTGAAGCCGGCATCCTGAATCCGGGTGGACAGGGCCCGACGAACCGGCAATGATCCTGTCACTTTTTTGCCAGAATCTGCTGCTAGAATCAAAGAGACACTAGGCAAAGTGGCTGGAGAAGGTGGTGCGGTGATGGACAAGACTCGGGTGGTGATCGGAAGCTACAACGTCGAGAACCTCTTCGCCAAGAAGGACATCGCTCCGGGCAATCGGACCCGTCCCAAGAGCGAGACTTCCCAGGCGGCGCTGGCCGAGAACCTGCGCCAGGCG
This sequence comes from Candidatus Xenobium occultum, assembly GCA_002423485.1. Lineage (GTDB taxonomy): Bacteria > Vulcanimicrobiota > Xenobia > Xenobiales > Xenobiaceae > Xenobium > Xenobium occultum. Next base: position 61,226 of record DIWH01000078.1, read on the forward strand.
GACGCCGACGTCGTGGCCCTGCAGGAGGTCTCCTCCAAAGAGACCCTGGACAAGTTCCTCAAGACCCAGGACCTGGCAGCCATGTATCCCCACGTGGCCCACGTCCCCGGGAACAGCGAGCGGGGCATCAACGTGGCCATCATCTCGAAGTATCCCTTCGAGACCATCGTCACCCACAAGGACTCCACCTTCCCTCTGGCGGACGGCTCGGGGCAGGCCAGCTTCAGCCGCGACTTCCTGCGAGCCGACGTCGACGTCGACGGGGTCCCCGGGGCCGACGTCACGGTCTACACCACCCACTCGAAGTCCCGCCGTCCTTCACCGCCCGGCGAGACCCCGGCGGACGTCCGGCGCCTGAGCGAAGCCAAGGCCATGCGGGAGATCGCCGAGAAGGAGATGCGTCCGTACCCCGGACGGCTCTTCGTGGTCACCGGCGACCTGAACGACAACACGGACGACGCTTCGGTCCAGGCGATTCTCAACCCGCCCGAAGGGGGCGAGCCCTGGCGTGACAGCCTGGAGCACCTGCCGGCCGACGATCGCAACACCTGGCCATCCAGCCCACAGCGTGCAGGCCGCCACGCCCCAGAGCAGTTCGACCACATCATCTACCCCGACTCCAAGCACGAGCAGCTCAAAGAGTCCAAGATCCACCGTTACGATCAGTCCACCGACGGAACGATCCGGAACGTCTCGGCCCAGGCTTCCGACCACCTGATGATCACCGCGGAGTTCGAGATCACAAAATAGCCTGCTTCAGGCCGTTCGCAGCAAGGGCCCGGCCCTCCTCGGAGGGTACCGGGCTCTTGTGAACCTCTGGCGCCCCGGCAGGAAGGCACTTCCCAGGAGTCCGGCATGCTCTGGCTGACCCAACAGGATCTCTTCGAATGGTCGCTGGTCCAGGGCGCCGAGATGGGACTGCCCCACCAGTTCATGTCGGGGAACGTCCCCTTCCTGCAGGCGGACCGGGCCCTGATCGGGCTGGTGCAGGGTCTGGCGCTCCTGCTCCTGGCCTGGCTGGCCAGCCTGAAGATCCGACAGCTCGTCCAGGCAAACGTCCTGAGCCGATCTCGGGCTCGACTGCTGCGGGTGATCCTCTTCCTCGGGTTCTTCCTGACCTGGGAGGTCGCCCTGCACGTCTCGCTGGACCGCATCCAGGAGACCTACATCCCAGACCCGGTCGCGTTCTGGAAGGCCAATCCGAAACTGGCGGCAACGGCCAACGCGTCCCGGAAGGGGGTCGTGGGACTGAACCGCGCCCCCCAGCCCGGCCTCTTCGACCAGGACCACACCGGGGCCAAGCCTGCCGACACGATCCGGATCGCCTTCATGGGCGACTCCCAGGTCATCTCCAGCGGTTCCGACGTGTACGCGGGCAAGAGTACCTACCCCAAGATGCTGGAATCGGACCTGGCGACCTCGGGGCTGAGGGGGCCCCAGGGCCAGAGGGTCCAGGTGATCAACGCCGGGATGTCGGGGCACACCTCCTGGCAGGGTTTGATGCTGTTGCGCTCAGAAGTCCTGCCCTTGCAGCCCGACGTCCTCGTCGAGGCCTTCGGCTACCACGACTCCAACTGGGCGCTCTCCCATGACCACGAAGTCCTGACCGACTCCCTGGCGCTCTGGAGAACCCGGACCGTCCTCTACCAGAGCCGAGTGTTCCTGCTGCTCCGCACGCTCATGCTGCGCCGCCAGGCCAACCTGAATGATGCCGCCGCCGAGAAGGATCAGGTCCAGCGCGTCCCTCCGAAGCAGTTCAAGCGCAACCTGCAAGCCCTCCTCGACCTGGGCGAGAAGCACTCCTTCCGCGTGGTCTTCCTGCTCGAGCCCCTCCGGGATCCTCAAGACTGGCAGCGCACCAGGTGGCACATGGAGGCTGCCCGGGAGCTGGCGCGGGAAAAGAACATCCCGCTGATCGATGGCTTCGAGCCCTTTGCCCGGATGAGTCAGCCGGATCGGGAAGCCTGCTTCGACGACGCCATCCACCTGAACCGGGCTGGCCACAAGATCCTGGCGGAGCTGGTTCGCGACGACTTGAGGCAGGCTGGAATCCTGGTCCTGCCGGGGTCGAAGACCAACCCGCCCCTCCCCTCAAGCCTGCCCTGATTCCAGCCTCCGGCGCTCCAGCTCAACGCGGGCCTTCCGCAGGCAAGCCACGACCTCGGCGACCTCCGCGCCCCCCAGGCGAACCAGGTCCAGACCCGATTGAAGGGCCTCGTCTCCCGGGGTGGCCATCCTGGCCATCCCTTCTCTCAACAGGGCCAGCCCGTGCCGCCCCCGAGCCAGGGCGGGGCCTGGCGAATCCTCAAGCTCTTCCGGAAAGCCGACCTGCTCGATCGCCTCTTCCAAGGCCTCAAGCCCCGAAGCCTTCTCGGCCAGGGCCTCCCGAAACAAGATCGGGGAGAGCCGGCCCGAGCGCAACTCGTCCAGCAGTGCCTCGATCTCCTGCAGCCGAACCGTCTCGCTCATCCGACCTCCAGGGCCCCGTCGAGCCCAGAATCAGAGGACCTCGGCCAGCAACTCCTCGCGCGGATTGGGGATCACCACGCGGTTGACCAGGACCCCCTTGCGGGAGACCACCTCGGCTCCGGCCTCGATGGCGCTCTGAACGGCCGAGACGCCTCCCGTCAGGGTCACGAAGGCCTTGCCACCCAAGGCCACGGCCAGACGAATCTCCAACAACTCCACCGAGGCGGCCTTGACCGCGGCGTCCGCTCCCTCCAGGAGGGCAGCCACAGTGAACGACTCCAGGATCCCCAAAGCCTCCATCTGCCCGCGCGAGCCCGTCCCGGCCAACGCCGGGAAGACCTGTTCGTGGAGGTTGGGGATCACGAAACTGTCGATGACCGCCCCCCCGCCGATGGCCTCACCGGCCTGGACACTGGCAGCCACCGCTGCGACGTTGCCCCGGACCAGGACCATGTACTTCCCCGAGCAGATGGTGCGGCTGAGCAGAAGCTCGACGTCCGCAGCCTTCAACATGGCATCGGCCACCTCGAACCCGGCAGCGATGCTCGACAACTCGATCAGTCCAACACAGTTTCCCGCCATCTCTAGCCCTCGATTTCCACTTCCCGGTCGGTGACCCGACGCACGACTCCGGCGATGCTGGCGTGCAGGTCGGCGCCCAGGTCTCCGTCCGGCACCCGGGCCAGCGTCTCGCCGAGGCCGACCCGTGCCCCCACGGACACGACAGGGACTGCCGGCTTGCCGACGTGCTGCTGCAGAGGCAGCCTCACCAGGGCGGGCTGGCCCGGTCGCTCGCGGTAGGGAGCCTCACTCTCGAAGGCCTCCACGCCCAGTCGGCGTCGAAGCATCGCAGAGGGAACCCGCCGCCCCTCCTTCATAGGATGCACCTGCACGGGTTTCTCCTGGGTGAAGCGAATCCCCGCAGCCCTCAGGTCCGCTTTGGCCTTGCCGCAGGCCTCCTTGGGATAAAGCGACTCGGGACAGGAGTAGAGGGTGCACAAGCCGCAGTCACAGCAGAGCGAAGCGTACTGGTTCCACAACTCCTTGCCCGTGGCCGTGAAGCCCAGGCTGCGCATGACCTTGTGGGGCTGGACGTCATAGCCCAACAGATGGCGGGGGCACAGCTCGGTGCAATAGCTGCACTGATCGCACGCCGACTTTCCAATCCGCTGCTTGGATTCCAGGGGGAGCCGACGCCGGGCGACCAGGTCGTGGTCCTCCGGAAGGACGATCAAGGCCCCGGTGGTCTTGATCACGGGCTCGTCGAGGTCCTCCAGCAGTCGCCCCATCATCAGGCCATTCAAGAAGACGGCTGTGTCCGGCCGGGTCACCCCCCCCGCCCACTCCAGGACCTGACGGAGCGGCGTCCCCAAGGGAACCCGAAAACACGAAGGTTGCCCCACCAGTCCGGTGACGGAGACGAACTTCTCGGTCACCGGATGCCCCTGGGCCGCCTGGAAGACGTTGAAGAGCGTCTCGACGTTGTTGACGACGCAACCCACCTGCAGAGGCAGGCCGGCGGGTGGAATCAGGCGCCCGGTGGCCAGGTAGACCAGCTCGTACTCGTCCCCGGCGGGGTAGAAGTCGCCCATGGGCGTCATCTCGATCCCGGTCCCATCCAGGCGGGAGGCGATGGCTTCCAGCGCATGGCGGTTCTTCGTCTTGACGCCGAAGTAACCGCGCTGAGCCCCGGTCAGCGCCATCATGATCCGCATGCCGCCCACCACCTGCGGCGCAAACTTCTCCATCACGTGCACGTCTTTGTGGACCAGGGGCTCACATTCCGCCCCATTGGCCAGCACGAACTCGACGCGCGAACCCGCCTTCACGGCTGTCGGGAAACCGGCACCTCCGGCACCCACGACGCCCATCTGGCGGAGATCGGGACCTGCCACGGCCATCACCTCGTCCCCGAGTGAGTCATTCTGGCGTCCCGCCCCGAATGCGAGACGCGCCAGGGCGCATTCTCGGCCTTGAGGGGAGGCACCTGCAGAGAAACTCCCGGCAATGTCGACGAAACCGTAACATGCCGTTCGTTGCCCGTCGCGATGTCCCGGTCTATGCTGAAGACGCATCCTTTTGTCCGAGGTTGGTAACGTGCAGATTCGACCCGATTCCATCCACATCCAAAAGAGCCCCGTCGGCCCGACGACCAACGCCGCCGCCCAGACGCCGAGGCGGGATGAGGTTGCGGATCCTGTCGATCTCCGGGTCGGCGCGCGGCTTGCCCCGCCCCCGGCACCCGCGGTCCATCCCGCGCCTCAACCCTCCCCGGTTGAAGAGGCTGAGTCCATCGCCCCGGCTCCGAGGGTCCTCCCCTCCTCGCCCGAGTTCCTGGTGCAGTTCGACTCCGAGGTGGCCCCCGCGAGGCACCCGGCCTCGGCGCGCCCGCCGGCAGGCACCGAAGCGGCTCCACACCGCCACGCGTTCGAGTCCAGGCTCCCCGCCGAGACCCGACAGGCCTGGTCCGAAACCTGGGCCTACGCCAAGGATTACGACTCGGAAGCGGTGGACCTCCCCTTCCCCTTCCCGAGCCGCAAGGGGCGACTGGATCTGGGGGACGTCCCAGCCACCGTCCAGGGCCTTCAGGCCTTGGGGGCCCAAGGGACCGCCCGTGGCGTATTGGAGAACTGGCTGGATCTGGGCGAGCGCTTCTCGGCCTTGCCCGGCACCACCCGCCTGAACGAGTTGGGGCGCTCAGCGCCGCCCCGGCTCTCGTCGCTGCTCCTGGACGCCGCACAGGAGCACCCGGACCCGCAATTTCTCTCGCGCTCCTACGGCGTGGTGGCGGGAGATCACCGCAACACCTGGAGCGACCGCTACTTCCACCTGACCCCCACGGGACTGGCCCGCTACACCGACGTCGACTACTCGCATGAGGCCACCCTGCTCGAGTCCGGCGGGGTCAAGAACACCGCCCGCTTCGAGGGCGACCCGGGCTCGTGGAACGCCGTGGACCTGAACGCCTGGCTGTATCGGACCGAGAAGGACCTCGAGACCATGGCCCGGTCGCTGGCCGAACGCAGCTCGGGGGCCGAGGCCACCGAGTTCGCAGAGCAGGCCGACGATTGGGGACGCAAGGCGGCCGACCGCAAGGAGAGAATCCTGGACACCCTCTGGGACGCGGAATCCGGGATGTTCCTGGACTGGAACTACCAGGAGAAGCGATTCTCGAACGTCCCCACCCTGGCCTCCTACAGCGTGCTGACGGCCGGAGTCCTGGACCCTTCGGTTCCCCGCGAGCGGGACATGATCGACTCGATGGCCGAAAACCTCCAGAAGTTCCGACCTCAATCAGGCGAGCTCCCGGCCTGGAACATGCCGGGCGCCGGTCCCGAAGAGGCCGCGGACGCCACGGACCTCTTGACCGTCATCCAGGGCCTGGAGCGCGTCGGACGAACCGACCAGGCCTCCGAGCTGCGGCAGGCCACCTTGCAGGACCTCGAGGCCCGCACTCCCCAGGCGGATGTGCGTGAACTGGGCGCCCGGGCCGTGCTGAGCGCCCCTCCCCAAGCCGCTCGCCCCGCCCCCCAAGGCCCGGTGAGCGATCTCTCCGAGTGGATGTCCCCGGAAGGCCGCGCCAGCCTGCTGGACCTGGCCGGAGAGGGAAGCACGGTCCGCCCGTCCGACGCCGGCGCCCTGGACCGGCGCCTTCGCCAGCTCCATTCGAGCATGCTCCAGCCCGAGGTGGCCCGCGACCTGCGCGAGCGGAACCTCTTCAGCCTCTTCTACGGGATCGGCCAGAACCCCGACGGAGGTTGGTCCGCCGAAATCCAGAGCCCGGTGGGGCCGGGTCGTCCCCTGGGAGCCGACGAGCCGGTCCGGCTGGGGCCGGTCCAATTCAAGGCTGGCGTCGGGGGAGCACGGCTGCACGCGGCGGCTGACGGCGCCGTGGTCCTGCGGGCCGGCGGAGTCGACCTGCCGGTCGCCCTCTCGGGCGAGAAGGTGATCTTGGGAGACCGGGCCTACGACCTGTCCGGGCTGCCCCGGGACGCCTCCGGTTCGCCGATCCTGGACCTGCCTCGAGGGATCCTGGGAGACTTCTCCCAGGCCGGCGGCAACCCCACCCTGGAGAAGTTCTACGACGTCAACCGGAGCTGGCTGGAGGCCCTCCCGGCCTCCCCCCCGGCGAGTTCGGTCGGCGAACTGCCTGGACGCCCCGGATGGAAGGCCCTCAACGACCTGGTGGAAGGCAACTGGCCGGACCTGACCTTCTCCCCCAGCGTGGTGGCCAAGGAGACCAACGTCCAGTATTTCCACCCCGCCGCGGTCCCCAGCGTGGGGATCTTCAAGACCCAGTTCAACTGGGACAGCTACTTCATGGCCCGGGGAATGAACCTGCAGGGTCAAGGCACGACGGTCGTCGGCATGGCCGACAACCTGCTCTACCTGCTGAAGACCACGGGTCGCGTGCCCAACGCCGCGCGCTCGGTCTACCTCAACAAGTCCCAACCCCCGATCCTGCCCATGCTGGTCCGCGAGGCGGCCCCGGTCCGCGAAGCCCAGGAGGGCCGCGAGTCGACCGACCGGTGGCTCTCCGAAGCCCATGACCTCATGGCCCAGGACTACGACGGGTTCTGGTGCCGGGTCGGGCCCAGCGAGCGCGGCATCGACCAGATCGACGGACAACAGGTGCGCCTGGCCCGCTATGGTGGCGACAACTCGAAGTTCGCCATGGACGAGTCGGGCTTTGACACCACCTCGCGCTTCGAGGGCCGGGCCCTGGACGTGGTGCCCGTGGAGTTGAACTCCTTCCTGTGGCAGTACGCCCGCCAGATGGAGGACAGCGCCCTGACCCTGGCCGAGCACGCCCGCGAGAAGGGCGACATGCAGGCGGTGGGGACCTGGACCACCAAGGCGACCCGCTGGCAGGCCGAGGCGGCCACCCGCAAGGCCGATCTGATCCGCTGGTGCTGGGACGAAGAGGACGGGATGTTCCGCGACCGCGTCTTCCAGGGCGAGGGCCAGGGCCTGATGAAAAGCCAGGATTCGCTGGCGCCCACGGTGGCGCCGATCTGGGTCGGCATGCTGGACCCCAAGGATCCCAAGGAAGCCCGGATGCTGGAGCGCAGCCTGGACAACCTGGCCCGCTTCGAGAAGGAGCACGGCCCGGCGGCCATGGCCTCCGACTACGGACACCCCGAGATGCAGTGGAACGGTCCCAGCGGCTGGGCTCCCCTGACCATGATGACCCTGGAGGCCCAGGCCGAGGGCGGCCGCTACGACGCCGTGGTCCGCAACGCCACCCGCTGGCTGGACACCATCCAGCGCAACCACGACCAGGACGGCGTGATCCTCGAGCGCTACAACGTCGAGACGGGGGGCCAGCCCCCCGTCCAGAAGGGCCGCTACGAAGAGACCCAGGGCGAGGGCCCCGGCTTCGGCTGGACCAACGCCTCGATCCCCTTCACCCTGCTGGAGATCGTGGGCGGCGCGCGCGTCGAGAGGCCCGCGGTTGGAGAGGCCACCCTGCGCGTGGCTCCGCACCTGCCCAAGCCCATGGAGGGCGAACCGGTCCGCATGGAGTACCGCGATCCCGCCGGAAAGGGAGCCTGGCAGGTCGAGCACACCTACGACTCGGCGGAAGGTTCCTACTCAGGCCGGGTCAGCGGCGACTTTTCGGCCACCCCGAACGTCCGCTTCCTGACGCCTCCCCTGCCCGCAGGCCACTATCCCATGGTCAACGCCCCGGTCGAGCACCGGACCCGCGTGCTGCCCTCCGAAAACGGCCTGGTCCGCTACGAGGTGACCCTGGAGGACATGGCCGGCTCGGGCGAGGTCCGGCTGGAAGTGCGCTGAGGATCGTCAAAGTCCCACCTTTCTGCCCCCAAAGCGGTGTGCGGAGGTGAGACGTGACGAGGTTCCCACGTCCCCGGCGGATCCGGCAGACGGTGAAACGGCAGCGGCGATCCCCCAGGCTCTCCAGCCTCTCCAAACGGACGTCCAGGATTCCTTCCACTTCCCGGGCCAGGCTGGCCTCTTCCTGCTCAGAGCGGGTACCCAGCAGGACCAGTTCGGGTTCCCCCTCCGAGAGCCCACCCCTCGCCAGGGTCTCCAGTTCAGTCGGTTCGAGAATCAGCAGGCCGGCAAAACCCCCGACATGGTTCCAGAATCCCCTGTCGTGCCCCAGAACCGCCATGAACTCGTCCCAGGCCTTCTCGGAACGGCACGGGACCAGACAGACCGCGCCCTGACGAAAAGCGTGAGCCTGGAGGCGCCGCAGCAGCACCGCGGGAACCCGGGACTGTTGGGCCTCTCCGAGAAATTCCAGGAAGTTTGGTGCCTTCTTCTGGAGACGCAGGTCCGACCAACGGTCCGGGGAATACTGCAACAGCAGCAGGGTCGCCAAAAGCACGGGGGTCAAGGGGGCCAGGCGACCCAAGAGCCTGGGCATCCCGCCCGCCAGCGCTGCCGCCAGGGGAATGGCGGGAAGAAGGAAGCGGCTGTTGCCCGGCCCCTCAACCAGGCAGAAGGCCGCCAGGCATCCGACTCCGCAGACCAGGCATGCCAGCACCAGGAGAGGGCGACGCCACTCCCACCGAGGCAGCCTGAAGGCCCCCAGAAGTCCAAGGGGGACCAGGAGGGTTTCATAAGGGATCAGGGGCGCGTCGAGGCCCCAGATGTCGAAGGCCCACCTGGAATTCATCCCGAAATCCATCCAAAGAGCGTAGTTGACAAAGAGGTTGGAGACCGCCCGCCCCGCCGCAGCATAATAAGGTCCGGCCAGGGCCAGGGCCACGAGCACGAAGATCCCGATTCCGAAGCAGCGGCGTTCCTCCATCCCGGTCCGATTCCCCGGGCGCCCAGTCAGCCATACGAGGGTCGCCAGGACAAGGATCTCACCGGCCAGCAGGGCCAGCCAACCTCCTCCGTGGGCCAGGGTGCTCCAGATCAGGACGCTGAGACCGGCGGGGAGGGCCAGGCCCGCCACCACCCCCCGGCTCCCGGATGGACCGAATGGGCCGGATCGCTCTCCGGCCGGACCCGAGGCCTCAGAGAGGTCTGAACCGGGTCCCCTCCTCCAGATGCGTCGCCAGACGCCCTCGAGAAAGACGGGGAACACGAAGAAGACGAAGGTGGGCTTGGACAGGAGGCCGAGGCCCAACAAGACCCCACTGAGCCCGTACCACCACGGGCGCGTCAGGCCTTTCGAAGCCAACCAGGCGGCCAGGAAGAGCGGGGTCCAAAGGGCGACCATCTGCTCGGTGAGATAGGAGTTGGAGTGAGCGACGAGCAGACTCGAAGTGCCCGCCAGGAGGAAGGCGACCGCGCCACCCGGCCGGCCGAAGAGCCCCCGAGCCAACAGATAGGAAGCCGGAGCGATCAGCGCCGTCACCACGCTGACGCTCAGGAAGGCCGTCGCCGGGGTGGTCCCCCCGACCATGTAGAAAGCGTTGGTGAACAGGTAGGTCAGCGGCGGGTAGGAGGCTGCAAACAACTCCCGGATCTCCGGGAAGGTCTTGAAGCCGAACCCCAGGTGGCGAACCTCGTCGGGACGGATGGGAAGGGACTCCAGGTCCAGGGGGAAGCCCACCACAACCAGGAACCAGACCAGGCTGGCCAGGACCAGCCCGAGGATCTCAAGCAAAGGCAGGCAAGCAGCTCCTGCCAACCGCGAGGGCATGCGAGTCAACCTGGACCACCTCAAACGAAGCATGACCGGTGCCCGCGGTTGGCCGCGGCACGCCGGCGTCCAGGTGCCCATCCTCCCCCCAAGGGGTGAGGCCTGAAACGCAGACAATTTCCACGATCGGCCCTCAAATCCTGCGGCACAGGGGCTCGGGCCATCCTGCTCACTCCAGGAGCGAGAGGTCCAGGTCGCGGTAGTCCGGGACCAGACGGTCCAGGTTCAGGGGCGCCAGCGAGACCCGGGTCGCCTCATCGGCGTGGATGCCGACCACGCGCGGGATTCCGGCGGCCCGGGCTGCCTGGACCCCCAGGACCGAGTCCTCCACCACCAGGCATGAGGAGGCGGGCAGACCCAACCTCTGGAGGGCGCGGTTGAAGATGGCCGGATCCGGCTTGCCGGGGATCGTCCCGTCCGAGTAGACGATCCGGGACTCGGGGAACCAGCGGCCCAGACCGAAGTGTTCCTGATAGAACCGGATATTGGAGAGCGGGGCCGCCGTGGCGATGGCCATGGGAAGGCCCTTCGAGGCCAGCAGGTCCAGGAACTCCTCGGCCCCCGGGGCCAGGCGGAAGGCCTCCGGTGTCGCCGTGAGAAGCTCTCGGTACAGGGCCTCCTTGCGCTCGCCGTAGGGGCGGGACTCCTCCTCGGAGATCTCGCGGCCCAGGACGTAGCTGAAGATCTCGCGGTTGTTGCGCCCGTTCACGTGGTCGTCGAGTTCCTGGCGGGTGAAGCCGTGCCCGCGGATCTCGGGGATCAGGACCTCCCAGGCCCGGTCGTGGACCCGCATGTCGAAGACCAGGGTCCCGTTGAAATCGAAGATGATTCCGTTGCAGGTCATGGGACGCTCCAGAAGGGCCCGGGGACCTGGAAACCGGTTCGCCGGACAGAATTTTCGTCGCAGAGCATCATAGCGCAGTCCGGCGCGCGCGCCAATGCGCCCGAATCGGCCGGATCCGACGGGCCCACCGGCAAATGTGAGGGAGAGAAGGCGAGAGGAATCAGCATCCGAACCCACCCGCCGCTGGCTGCTCGGAAGAAGCCAACAGCGGGCTCTCGCCATCCCGCCCCCGATCCACACCGAAGCCAAAAGAAACCGCGGCTCCGGCCCTTCCTCGCGCGTTGCACCGAAAGGCAAAGAAGCCAGTCGGCTGCGCGCTCACGGCCGGACTCTTGACGCCTGGTCACATTGGCATGGTGACGGCGGTCAGCCCCTGAACAACATCACCAGCAGGATGATGAGGAGGATGGTGCCGAGGCTGATACCGGGGGTGCGGTAGGTGCCCTTGTTGTAGCCGAAGCCACCGCCAAAGGCCATCAGTATCAGAACGATCAACAGTATGGTCCACATGTAGCCTTTCTTCCCTGAATGGCCGGGAGCAAACAGCCGCAGGCAAGAACCGACAGGTCCAGGTGGCGGTCGTCCGGGACCAGCCGGTCCAGGAACTCCTCGGCCCCAATGACCAGGAAGCCGGTTCGCCGGACAGAATTTTCGTCGCAGAGCATGATGGCGCAGTCCGGCGCGCGCGCCAACGTGAGCCGGTGCAGCGACCCGAAAGAAGGCCCGATGCGATTCGCGACGATGCTGGCCCTGATGCTGATGCTAGGCTGCGGCCCCCAGGCCAACACGGAGAATGCCCCCAACCCAGGCGCCCCCTCCACCGTGCCTCCGCCCGCCAGTCCCGTCCAGACGGTCCAACTGGACGTCGACGCCTCGGACTACATCGACTGGGGCGAAGGCGGCGGCATCGACGGCCGCTGGAAGGGAACCCGCCTGTCCGGTGACGGCCGGGTGGAGCTGAGCGAGGGGCCCACGCCCCACGCCGAGCAGCGCATCGACCCGGCCCAGGCCGCCCGGATCCTGCAGGCCGCCGTGGATGCCGGGCTTCTGGAGTTGAAGGACCATCCTGCCAGCGGAGCCGACATGTTGGGGAAGGGGATCTCGGCCCAGTTGGACGGCCACCGCGTCCGGGTCTCGAAGGACGAGATGACCCCCGACCCCGCCTGGGACCGCGTCTGGGACGTGCTGCGTCTGCCCTGAGGGGTCCTTCCCTACCCCTCCTCCCGGGCCTGGAAGACGGTGCGGGCCTGCACCAGGTAGAGCATCGCGGAGCCGACCAGGAAGCACACGACCAGGACCGCCTCAACGGCCGTCATGCCCAGGACCCCCAGGAACTGGCCCTGGAACCAGGAGATGACCATCATGGCCCCCCAAGCGGTGAGGGTATTCAGCGAACCGAAGGCGGTCTTGTCCCCGGTGGAGGGGAACATCTGGGGAATCGAGATCACCAGGGCCATCGAGTAGACCCGGTCCAGCAGCATGAACACGGCGATCAGCGCCACCGCCGGGATCAGGGTCAGCCCGTAGAAGGTGTCCCCGAAGAGGAAGGCTGGAAGCAGAAGCGCCGAGAGCCCCAGGCTGACCAGGAAGGTGGGCTTGTGCCCGAAGATCTTGAGGATCCGCCCGGTCGAGAAGTTCACCAGGGCCTCAGCCAGGCCGATGACCAGCAGGGCCAGGCTGATCTCCTTCAGGCCCAGCCCGTAGTGGTGGTCGAACCACAACCCGCAGAAGGCGTAGAAGCCGAAGTAGGCCATGCGGTTGATGGTGGTGCCGACGTAGTACAGCCCCGCGTGGGGAACCGCCAGAGCCCGCAGGTAGGGGGTCAAAAGGCCCGGCTTCTCGCGGGGGGCTTCCTCGGCTTTCTCGGGGAAGAAGAGGTAAAGAACCAGACCTGAGAGAGTGGTCAGCCCGGCGATCACCCAGACCGGAGTCTGCCAGCTCATCTTCCAGGCCAGAAGCCCCGCGGCCGGGACGCCCAGCGCGGTGGCCAAGGGCCGGGCCGACATCAGGACGGCCACCATGGCCGGATAGTTCGCCTTGGAGATCCCGTGGAAGGTCAGCCTCCACATGATCGTGGCCACCAGGCCCGCCGCGAAGCCCGAAACCGCGCGGAAGAACAGCGCCGCCGAGAAGGTGGGGGCCAGGGCGAAGAGGGCCTGGGCCGCGCCCATCGCCACCAGCACCCACAAGAGCAGCCGGCGCACGCGCCCGAACGTCAGCAGGGCCGGGCCGACGACCAGGCCGACCACGGTCCCGGCCGTGCACACCGAGATCAACCAAAGGGCGCGTTCGCTGGTGACCGAGAAGGACTCACTGATCGGCTTGACCAGGGGGGCGATGGCGTTGTCGATCGAGTTGAACGCGAAGATGAAGACGAAGGAGAAGAGGATCGCCAGGCGTTCGCGGTTCACGCCGCCTCCTCGACCTTCTCCAGGGCCCGCTTCACCCAGGCGGCGTCCTCGGCGAAGATGGCCACCGAGAAGGCCCCGGCCTCCGGAGGGGACGTCAGCACGGCCCCGCGCGCCCCTCCGGGAGCCGAGAGCAGGACCGGATGGCCTTCCAGGCGCAGGTTGGACAATCGCTCCAGCAATTCGGCCGCATTCCTCGAGCTGGTCGGCAGGCCCTCACGGCTGGCGATCACCAGGCTCTCCCAGGACGGACCGAAGAACTTCTCGGCCAGCTCGGTCACGTAGCCGAACCCGTTGTGTCGGAAGTTGCACTCCAGGATCAAGGGTGCCTCGGGGGAGCCTTGGAGGAAGGCCCAGTCCAGGTTCAGGTAGCCCCGAGCCCCCTGCTGATGAAGCTCCTCGGCCAGGCTCAGGGTCCCCTCGCGAATCCGGTCGGCCCCCGCGCCCGCGGGATGGGGATAGTCGAAGCCCGACCAGCTCCCGTCCCGGATCACCTGCAGATCGATTCCCAGGAAGCGCACCGCGGTGGCTCCCAGCCAGGCCAGCGAGCCCGCCACCGAGGCGATGTCCAGGAAGGGTTCCACCAGGACGCTCCCCCCGGCGTACCAGGTCGGGATCCGGCCAAGCAGCTCGGGCCCCGACCCATGGGTGTTCCCGGCCCCACCGGCGAAGACCCCCTTGCGCAGCATGAGGTCGGGGTGGCGAGCAGACATCCTCGCGATGGCCTCCTGCAACTGCTCACGCGAGAAGGCCACCTCCCCGGAGACCGTGGGGAGGCCTCGGGAGGCGGCGAAGGCCTTGAACCAGGCCTTGTCGTTGAGCTCGCCGATGCATCCCGAGCGAACCAGTTCCGCCCGGGAGCGACCTGCCGGGATCCCGGTCTGTTCCGCCAGGCGCAGAACCCGCGGGCTCTCGACGAAGGGTTCCAGGACCCAGGGCCCCTGGGCGGTCCTCTCCCGGACCCCCTCCAGGGCCTCCGGGTCGGCCAGAAGGCCCTCCACCAGGGAGTAGGGGGCGGTGCGTCCGCGGACCTCCAGGCTCAACCCCCCGGGGTCGCCCAGGTCCAGAAGCCGCGCCACGTACTCCGCGTAGTCCCGGGGAATCGGCAGCGGAGCCACCAGGAAGTCCCCGGGTTCCAAGGCCAGCAGGAAGCGGGGGAACATGCGCATCGTCCGGGTCCGGACGAACTCGTCATAGAAGGGGTCCGATTCGGGCAGGACCTCCTCGGCGTTGGCCAGCCAGAGCCTAGGCATAGAACTTCCCGTCGCACAGCATGGAGCGGCTGAACTTCCGGGTCGAGAGCCCCCGCACGCTCTTCAGCGAGCACAGCACGAAGTCGAAGCCGCGTTCCTGAAGGATGGTGGCGGTCTTCTCGACCGAGTCACGGATCACGTCGTTGCGCAGCGAGTAGGAGGCGGTGTCCTCCTGTCCGGGCAGCACCTTGTGGGCGCCCGAGAAATCATAGGAGGCCATGATCTCCTCCAGGGCCTCGGCGGGGACGGCCGCCTCCATCGTGGGCATGATCCGATTCGAGAACAGCAGGTAGGAGAACATGACCCGATGCAGGCGGTGCCGCTTGAGCCGGTCCAGGAAGGGCAGAAGGGCCTGGTCGGCATCGTCGAGACCGGCCACGAAGGGATCCATGTGGACCGTGGTCTGCACCCCCGCCGCAGCCAGGCGTGCCCCGGCCTCCAGGCGCGGCTCCAGGGGCGTCAGCCCTGCATCGAAGCCGGCCAGGACCGAGCCTTCGACCACGCAGGAGGGCCGGGCCGCCAGGTTGTAGGAGAACTTCTCGCGATGGGCGATCATCAGTTGGATGAGATCCTCATCGGGAAGGCCCTTGGTGGTCAGGATGATGCGCCGGACCCGGGAGGAGGCCAGGATTCGCAGGATCTCCAGCGCCAGGCCGTCGGCCACGAACTCGGGCGTGAAGATGTCGGTGTAGCGGCAGAGCTTGAGGATCTCCAGGCGCCCCGAGCCGGCCTCGCGCTCGATCTCCCGCAGCAGCTCGGAGCGTTCCATGAGCAGGGCGGGCTTCTCGAACGTGGTCTCCCTCTCTTCCAGGGAGTTGGTCACCGCCCCGCGGGTGCGCGCGTAGCAGTAGGGGCAGGCGTGGGCGCAACCCACCCAGGGCTCCATGTAGTGGTACTTGCCGTACCAGCACGTCCCCAAAGAACCTGGCGAAAAGAGCTGAACCTTGTCTTCCATGTCGATATCAACCTTCAGGGTACTGGCGCTTCACCGCCAGCAGGGTGCCGTAGAACGAACAGCGCGCTCGGCGCTCGGTGACGGTGAATCCGGCCATCGCGAAGATCCGCTCCCAGCGGCGGACCCCGGTTGGGAACTCGTTGCGGAAGCTGTGCAGGATGTCGGGCTTCTTGGCCTCCCACGAGTCTCCGTAGAAGGCTTGTGCCTCGGCCAGCAAGGCATCCCAGTTCTGCTCGAGCTCTTCGCGCTCGAAGCCGAAGAACATGCCGTCCTCCAGCAGGAAGAGGGCCCCGGGCTGAAAGGCCGGGCCGATCCGGGCCAGGAAGAGCTCCTTCTCGGGATCGGTCAGATGATGGAGGGCCTTGCGCGAGAAGCCACGGGTGAAGCGGCGAGCCCCGGGATCGAAGTCCAGAAAGGTGGACTGGAGGATCTCCACCCCCGGTCGACCCGAAAGCCGGTCGCGGGCGATCTCCAGTTGCGGACCGGACAGGTCCACGCCCAGGGCCGAGGCCACCCGATCCGCAGCCAGGGCCAGGAAGTCGCCGTTCCCGCAGCCGAAGTCCACCAGCGCGTCCTCGGGCCCCAAGGCGAGCAGGTCCAGACAAGCCTGGAACTCCTCGGCCGGGGTGGCATACAGCCGGTTGTAGTGGGCGGCATAGTTCTGATCGGA
Source organism: Candidatus Xenobium occultum (assembly GCA_002423485.1). Classification (GTDB taxonomy): domain Bacteria; phylum Vulcanimicrobiota; class Xenobia; order Xenobiales; family Xenobiaceae; genus Xenobium; species Xenobium occultum. The sequence continues at coordinate 77,449 of DIWH01000078.1, forward strand.
CCAGTTCTCATGCATGGACACGCACACTCCAGGATCTCAAGAAGAAGACCCGGCCCGAGGGGCCGGGTCTCGGGTCCGGGGGGCGACGAGGTCCACGGGGCCCGAAGAAGACCCGCGCATTTCTGAGCCTGAAGGCCAGAGTCCTTCCGGTTCCAGGAGCCATCCGGGGGCCTTCGGCCTCAGCCGTGGATCAATCCGGGCAGGCAGCGCGTGCAGACCCACAGGCTCTGACCCTTCATCCGCACTGGCAGAAGCGCCCGGGTCTCCTCGCTGCCCTGGCAGCGGAAGCAGCTCTGGGAGATGTAGGCGGGGGCGCGCTCGGCGGCCAGGCGCTCGACCATCGAATGGTCAAAGGCCACGGTCTGGCGGGTTTCCAAGGTCAGGGCCCCGGTCGGGCAGACGCCGAGGCAGAAGCCTGCACCATCGCAGAGTTCCTCGCGCAGAACCCGGGCCTTGCCATCGACCATCTCGATGGCCCCCTCGGCGCAGGGGGTGACGCAAAGGCCGCAGCCATTGCAGAGCTCCTCGTCGATGCGGACGATCTGGCGGGTGACGGTTCCTGACATGCTCTTCTCTCCTATTGGGGGGTCTGGCCAAGGACTCCTCGGTCGGTTTCTCCGGCCAGGCCCGCGGGTTTGTCGCTCTGACCTCGGGACCGGCGTCGGCGATGCCGGAAGGTCGCCAGCATGTGCCATAGGCCGTCCAGGAAATGACCACGCCACATCGAGCGGGGGCCCGAATAGCGCATGACCTGGCGCTGCCAGGCCGCCTCCTCGCGACGGTAGCAGCGGATCTCGCAGTGTGCGCAGAAGGGCTTGGGGTCCTTCGGGCACAGGGCCCGCCTCTTCTCGGCGTAGCCCAGGTGCCCGGCGCACTCCTCGCAGAGCCGGCCCCTGCGACGATAGACCCCCAACCCGGCCGCTTCGCTCTGCAAGGGAGACCGCTCCCGATCCGCGTGGTGCCCTTCGCACCAGATCTCGATCATGTCGGCCAGGGTCTGCAGATCGCGCGCCACGCTCCGATCGCGGAAGCGTCCTTCCAGATCGGGGGACCTTCCCGCCGGACGAGCCTTCATGCCGCCCATTCTGACAGGTCTCCTCCGGCCGGTCCTTGCCTCAGCGCAAAGACACCCCGGCAGACCAAGAACCCACGCGCGGATCAAGTCGGGTGGCGCAGAATTCACCTGAAGTTTGCAAACCCGGGACCGACCGGATGACAGGATCGGACATGTGAAGATCCAACCTGCCCTGCCCACCAGCCATCCCTCTCCAGTTGCCCGCAAGCCCGTGGAACCGGCCCCTCTGGGCCAGCCGGTGGCCGACATGGTGGCCTGCTCGCAACTGGCCACGGCCGGACTGCTCTATCGCGCCGGCGGAGCCGAAGCCCAGTCCTGGATGGCCAAGAGACCTCCCCTGCAGGACGTGCCCCTGGTCCAGATGGACCGTCCCTACATGATGGTGCCGGGCTGGACCACCCGTCCCGAGAAGTTCGAGGCCCTGGTCAGCCGCCTGACCGAGGGAGGCCGCAACGGCGGGCAGGCCTACTACGTCCGGGATGGTCAGTTCTTCGCCGACGGGGCGATGACGCAGCCCCTGAAGACCGTGCCCTCGGATGCACGGGTCTTCGTGCAGGTCTTCCACCACACCCTCCAGCCGCCCTCCGAGACGGCCCCCCAACTGGAGCACTCGATCGCCGCCATCCAGAAGGCGACGGGCTCCGAGAAGGTGGACGTCGAGGGCTACAGCATGGGTGGCCTGGCCACCCGGGTCTTCCTGGACCAGGGCGGCCAGGGCGTCGGCAAGGTCATGCTGCTGGGAGTCCCCAATCGCGGTTCGCGATTCTCGGAGCTCTCGCAGCGGGTCATCCAACGGGATATCGGTTGGGCCATGCGCCTGGCCAACCTGACGGTCGCCGACCTCCCGGCCATGGAGTGGCTGGCCGCCGGGGCCAACCCGCATCTTGCCGACCTGAACTCTCGCTGGGAGAAGCAGGTCGAGCGCACCGAGAGCCTCAAGATCGTCGGCTCTGCCGAACTTCCCACCCCCAGCTCCGGGGGAATTCCCTTGCGCAAGGGCGATGGCATGGTCGAGACCCGAAGCCTGACGATGCCGGGCGTCGAGGTGGAGATCCTGCGCGGGCGCCCCACCCTCCAACACGGTGCGCTGCCCTCGGACAGCGACGTGTATCGCGAGCGGGCAGAGTTCTTCGGCTGGGCCCCGGAAGTCTAGCCTCCCCTGAGATGCTCCAGACTCCCCTCCAGGCCTGTATCTTCGACATGGACGGGGTCCTGCTGGACTCCGAGCCCTTCTGGCGTCAGGCCGAAATGGAGGTCTTCGCCACCGTCGGCTTGCACCTGACCGAGCAGGACTGCATGCAGACCATGGGGGTCCGGATCGACGAGGTCGTGGCCCTGCGCCACTCGCAGAAGCCCTGGTCCTCGCCCTCGTGTCCCGAGGTGGCCGAGCGTATCGTCGAGCGGGTGGCTGAACTGATCCAGACCCGGGGCCGCCCCCTGGACGGGGTGAGGGAGGCCCTGGAGTTCCTTCAAGGGAAGGGCCTGCCCCTGGCCCTGGCCTCCTCGTCCTCCTCCCGCCTGATCCGGGCGACCCTGGACGCCCTGGACCTGACCAGCGCCTTCCCCATCTGGCACTCGGCCGAGCACGAAGAGTTCGGCAAGCCCCACCCCGCCGTCTTCCTGGCGACGGCCCGGAAGCTGGGCGTGGCGCCCACCTCGTGCCTGGCCATCGAGGACTCGCTGAACGGCGTGGTGGCCGCCTTCGCCGCCCGCATGCCGGTGCTGGCCGTGCCCGAACCCGCCGTGGCCCGGGACCCCCGCTTTGCCCTGGCTCAAGCCGTCCTGGGCAGCCTGCGCGAACTCCCCGAAGCCTGGGAGCGCCTGGTCGGCTGAGCCTGCCGGGTCTTTCAGTCCTCGACCACCCGGACGAGCTCCTCGACGGGGACCCCGCGGATCTCGCGGATTCCCACCTCGCGGAAGGCCTCCAGGACCTGGGCGCGATCCTCCTGGGAAGGCAGGTTCACCTGCTCGAGATAGTCCAGGAAGGAGACCGAGTTCTGCAGCATGACCTCGTAGATCGGCGTGCGGTGGTAGGCTTCCAGGGGGGTCCTCAAGGCCTCCCGTCCGTCGTAGACGTGTCCGAAGCGACCGGGCCGGAATCCGATCTGGTCGGAACGGCGCAGGAGATCCTGATTGAAGACCAGGGTCGCATCCTCGGGCCGGTGCTCGAGGTGGGTGAAGACGTAGCGTGCGCCTCCGCTGCGGCGATCCTTCATGGAACTGATGCCCAGGGCGCCCGAGCCCAGACGACCCAGGCGCTCTTCGGTGCACTGCAGGCCGCCCGTGGTGCGGATCATCCCCGCCACCTTGGCCCCTTGACTTCCGTGGACGTGGTGGGTCAGCCGCCAGTCCCGGAGCTCCTGGTCCAGGTAGACCGAGGCGTCGAAACGATCCCAACGGGGCCAGCCCCCGGTCTGCCCGGGCCGGGGTCCGTCGACGAAGAGCTCGTCGAAGCGCGGCTTCCAGTCGTAGTCCGGCAACCGGGCCACGTCCTGCAGGCCCAGAGCCGCCGAGAGGTCCTGCCGGGCCTGAAGGATCCGTTCGGCGGGTTCTCCGGTCCTGTCGGGCTGGAAGGCCTGGGTTTCCACGCCCAGGGCACGCGCCATGCGCTGCAGGTAGGCCAGTTCCAGGTCCTGAGGCGCGGCCATCCCCTCCACCACACCGGCAGCCCGCAAGGGGTCCAGCAAGCGCTGAAGCCCGTCGGGTTTCACGTCGACAAGGGGCAACTGCAACTCCACCAGCCCCTGGACGGAGGCCGGCGGGGCCGCGCCCAGGGCATCCGAGGGCACGTAACCCGGGACCCTGGGGAAGTAGCGCACCCCCACTCCCTCGGAAGTTTGGAGTTCGAAGCGCCGTCCCCCGGGAATGCGGAGGGTCTCTTCCCCCTCATGCAGGATCCCGCGGTCCAGGTGACGCCGAGGCGTCTCCAATCCCGAGCGGCGGGGCGAGACCTCCGGTTGGACGGAGATCCAGTCCTGCATCCGGCGATTTCCCTCTTCGGTCAGGTATCCCCTCAGGTGCAGTGAGCGCCCCTTCTCACCATGCTCGACCCAGGCCAACAGGGCGCAATCCTCCACCTCGCCTGAAACCAGCAGCGACTGGCCCTGCCAGCCGGATCCCTCGATGCATTCACAGAAGGCCTGGTCCAGGCTCTGCACGGGAGTCCGGGCCTGGGGGAGGTCCAAGGTGCTGCGGGACTGGTCTGCCAGTCGGGCCCGGGCGGCGAAGGTCAACGGGGGGCTGAGCAGGTCCCGGGCCGCCGCTCGCGCGGACTGCACAGCCGTCTTCCCCAGGACCGCCCCCTCGCTCAGCCGGGTGGCCACCGGAGCCATCCGCTCTGAAGGCGCGGCCGGATGGTCCTTCCCGCTCCCCTTCCGATTGAGTTCATCCAAGCGGACAAGGACGTCACCCAGCCCGGCGCCGATCATGTAGGCCGCCACCTCCAGGCCGCCGCGTGCCGTCTGACGCAACCAGTCGCCCAGGATGCGCCGGCGGGGGACATGCCCGGAGCGAACCTCGACCGTATCCTGCGGCTCGTGGGTGCCTTCAGGGGCGGGCGTGGCTGAAATGGAACGCGAGGGCACCGAAGGCCGGGCCACGATCGGGGTCTTCGAAAGAGGGTCCATCTCCTGAGCCGCCAATCCGGGAGTGCCGACGCCCCACCCCGGGCGTGTCGGGTCTGCCTGTCACAGCGGCACTCCACACGGGTGGGCAGGGAGGGTCCTCCTGGAGCACCCCGGCTTCAGGGGCCGCACAGGCGCGCTCCGCAGTGTCCTCCCATGCCCGACTCGTCCTCTTCGCGAGCCCCCGTTCAAGATCCTGGGAAGGCCTGCGCCGTGGATGTCCGTTGACACGCGCCCCGAATGAAGCGCCTGTCCATGGCTCGAGGCCCCTGGCGGCGACCTCCCAGAGCGGCGACGACCTCGTCTGCGAGGCCAGACCTGAGTCCCGGTGCGGGCCTGCCACCTCTGGGTCGGAGATCCTTGCCGCCTGAAGCCCCCGGGCGCAACCGGGACTCCCTGGAGTCCGCCAGCCGAGACCAGGCTTTCCTGCGCGACGACCCGGCAGGGCCAGCCGCCCCCGGGCCGGAAATCAGCCCAGGCGATGATGGCGACCGTGTGCTCCCCTGTCCTGGAGATGCTCAAAGCCCGGGATTTCTGGCGACACTTCCTGGTCGCCCTGCTCTTCTTCGGCGCCCTGGCGCCCATGCAGTTCGTCGCCGAGGCCTATGCCTTCTATGGCGGGGGCGTGGACACCGCGCCCGCGCTCTACGTCACCCACGGCCGGTTCATTCCGGCGTTGGAATGGTGGGTCTTCAAGGCGCTGGGTCTGCCCGACCCGGTCTTCCACGCCTGGAGCTTCCTGGCGGTGCTCTTCTGCACGGCCGCCAGCCTCTTCGTTCTGGAGAGGGCCCTGCGCCGCGAGTGCCTGGAGGCCAACCGCCTTCTGCTGGCCCCGGTCGCCGTGCTGATCCTGGTCAACCCCTTCCTGCTGGACCTGGTCCTGTGGACCCAGAAGAGCACGCACATGCTGTCGATCCTGGCGTGCACGCTGGCCTTCTCGGCCTTCCTTCCGGTCTTGGGACTGGAGGGCAGGCCGGGCGCCCTGTTCCAGACCTGGGGCTGGCTGCTGGTGGCCAACTTCGCCTACCAGGGTCCCCTGGCCCTCTTCCCCTGCCTGGCCCTGGTCTTCATCTGCTCGAAGTCCCAGGACTGGCGCGCGTGGTTGCGCAACCACGCCTGGACCGCCCTGGCCTTCGGCCTTCCGGCCCTGGTCAACTATCTGACCCTGCGCTTCCTGCTGGTCCACCAGCGGGTCACCCAACCCGTCGTGTGGCACGAGACCCTTCAGGCCGTGCGAGCCGGCCTGCACGAGACCCTCTTCAACACCTTCGGCCTGCTGCCAGCGAACCTCTTCCTGGCCGTCCTGGGCCTGGTCGCGCTCCTGGTGCTTCTGGCCGTGCTGGTGATGCCTCCCCCGAACGCGACCGACTCGGGGCCGGCCCGGATCGCCCGGCCCTGGGAGGTCCTGACCGTCGCCTATCTGCTGGCGGGCTGCCTGGCCGTGGCGATGGCGCCCCACATGGGCGTGGCCAGCGACATCATCTGGGTGGTCCCCCGCAACGTCTACGCGGTGGGCTGCCTGCCCGGCCTGCTGCTGGCCTGGCTTCTGACCCGCCGCGAGATCCGCGGTCCGAAGGCCTGGATCCTGGTGGTCTGCGTGGGGATCTTCGTGGGACTGGTCCATGTCCGGTTCCAGACGATCCTTCGGGACCACTACGCCATGAACCGGCGGGACAAGGAGATCGCCCTGGAGATCCAGGACCAGGTCCGCGCCTACGAAGCGACCTCTGGAGTCCGGGTGACCCGGATGGCGCTCTACTTCGACCAGGCGCACCAGAGCAACTACCCGGGGCTCTTCTGGAATCGCGACACCAACATGCGGGCCCTGGGCTTCGAAGAGGGAACGGTGGACATCTTGAACTACTTCACCGACCTCGACCTCAAGCTGGTCCCGAGCTCCAAGACGGTCCAGGGCGAGTACTCGGGCCGCGACTGGGATGACTTCTCGCCCCAGCAGTTGAAGTTCGTGGGCGACACGTTGCACCTGTGCCTGTTCTGAGCGCCCTCTCCCACCGCACGGGTTCCAGGAAGGAGAGTTCCGGACCCAAGCCGTCCGTCCCCTACGACGAGCGCTTCTTCCAGCACGTCCAGCGCTCTTCAACCTCCTCGGCACCCGAGTTCCTGGCCCGGGTTGACCTCGGCCTGCGGATTGAGACCCTGCTGGACGTCGGTTGTGGCCGCGGGGCCTGGCTCCAGGCCTGGCTGGAGGCAGGCATCCCGGAGGTCTTCGGGGTCGACGTCCCCTACCTGGACCCGGAAACCCTGCTCATCCCCCGCGGCGCCTTCGCGCCTCACGACATCGAGCTCCCTTTCGACCTGGGCCGGACCTTCGATCTGGTCGTGTGCCTGGAAGTGGCCGAGCACCTCCCCGAGTCCCGGTCCCAGACGCTGCTGGAGAACCTGGCCCGGCACGGCGACCACATCCTGTTCTCGGCGGCCACGCCCGGGCAGGGCGGGGCCCACCATGTCAACGAGCGTCGCCCCGAGCACTGGGCGGATCGCTTCGAGACCCTCGGCTTCCGCTGCTTCGATGCCGTCCGACCGCAGTTGCGTCAGGCGCGCCGGGTCGAACCGTGGTATCGCTTCAACACCCTGCTCTTCGTCCGCAGGGGGGCGCCGCTCCCTCAACTGGAGGGCCTTCTCGCCACCGAGCGCAGACCCGGAGAGCCCCTGCGCGACTTCGCCTCCACCTGGTGGAAGAGCCGAAACGCCCTGCTCCGCCTGCTGCCCCCGACCTGGATCCATCGGCTGGCCAGCCTGAAACACCGGCTGCACGACTCCTGAAGAGGGGTCGAGGGCCGGAACGGGCAGCCTTCAGGAGCCGGCAGCGGATCGGTCGGGTGAGCCTGCCGGTGGCCTCGGGGTGAGCGCCGGCGTGGGCGCATCCGCCGCCACCCGGAAGCCGACGTAGTGGAAGTAGTACCAGTATTCGGGGGTGGACTTCTCGCGATGGAAGCCGGTCAGGGTTTCCGGCTGGCTGAACCAGCACCCCCCCCTCAGGACCCGGAAGGCCTCGGGGTCGCCCGGGTCCTCCCGGCCATCGTCCGCACGCCAAGGATAGTCCATATCCTTTGAAGAGCACCACTCCACGGCGTTGCCCAGCATGTCCAGGACCCCATAGGGACTGGCGCCCGATGGGAAGGAGCCCACTGGCGTCGTCCCACGTCCCGCGTCCATCTGGATCATCTCTGGGATCCGCTCGGGCGTCGACATCGCCATGTTGTTGCAGCGCTCGGGGTCCCACTGCGGACCCCAGGGATGCTTCAACCCCTCGGGCCCCCGAGCGGCCTTCTCCCACTCAGCCTCGGTGGGCAGACGCATCCCCGCCCATCGGCAATAGGCCTGCGCATCGAACCAACTGACGTAGATCACGGGGTACTCGTCGCGCCCTTCCACCCCGTGGACGTCCCAACGCGGAGCCACGACCTCGTGCCCGGTCTCGTCCAGGAACCTCTTGAACTGCGAGTTGGTCACCTCATGCTTGCCGATCCGGTAGGTCTGGAGGTGCACCCGATGCGCGGGGGCCGTGGAGGGATCGTGGTCGTCCCCCATCAGGAACTCCCCGGCAGGGATCTCCACCAACACCGAGCCATCTCGAGGGTTGCGGAACTGCTGGAATCCCTGTGAATTCCTTCCCAGTTCGACGAGTTCCAGCGGAACCTCGCTTGCTGCAGAGGGCACCTGCACCCGGGGCCCGCACGCTGCAAGGCTCAGGAGAATCATCACCAGCGTCAGGACCGGAAAGGCGATTCGCCCCATGGGAGACTCCTGTCTTCTGAAATCTCGAGAGGATGGAGGGGAAGGGCTTGTGAGGAGCCCTGCCCTGGCTGGAGCGCCCCCCCGCTGTGGCCGGCCCGGGCCTGGCCCTCGCTGGAAGGCAGGAAGGGGAGGCTCAACGAGGGGCTGCGGGTGTCGCGACCCGGAAACCGAAGCTGTTGCTGCGAACCGTCAGGATCTCCGGACAGCGGCGGGAGCAGCGCAAGGATCGCGAGTAGGTATACCAGGCGCCTCCACGCGAAATCCGAGGGTCCTGGGACTCCGGATCCTCGCGCCCATCCGAGGGGTCGTAGGGATAGGGCCGGTACACCGACGAGGTCCACTCCCAGACATTCCCAGCCATGTTCAGGCAGCCATAGGGAGAGGCCCCCTGCGGGCGGGAATCCACCGGATGAATCCCCCCCTCGCTGTTCTCGAAGAACCAGGCACGATCGACCTCCCATTGATCACCCCAAGGAAATTTCCGCCCATCGGTGCCTCGGGCCGCCTTCTCCCACTGAGCCTCTGTCGGCAAGGTGAGCCCCGCCCAGCGACAGTAGCTCATCGCATCGCTCCAGGTGACGTGGACAACCGGTGCGTCCGCCCCCCACTCCGAGACGGATTCCTTCCATCCTTCACCCGGATCGTGGCCCGTCTCCAGCACAAAGCGTTCGAACTGTCTGTTGGTCACGGCGTGCTTGCCGATCCAGAACTCCCCCAGGTCCACCTCGTGACGCGGGGCCTCGTCGGCATAGGCCTGGGAATCCTCCGAGCCCATCAGGAAGGGACCGGCGGGGACCCGCACCAGGATGGAGCCATCCCTGGGATTGCGGACGGTGTCCCGATCGAGGCGCTCGAAGGTGGGCGGAGTGGTGCCCTCCGGGCTGGAGAGAGGCCCTTCCGGCGTCACCCGAGAGCCGTCCTGGGTTCTGAGCATCCAGCCCTGGAGGGCCAGCAAGGCCACTGCCAGGAACAAGAGCCCGAGTTGCCGCCTGATGCGCACGAACTCCCTCCTTGCCTGAGGCGGCACGCTCCCGCCCAACGTGCCCCGATGGGATGCGGACCACCGCTCAGGTCCGGCTCAGAAACGCCCGCAGGTTGCGATGCTGCGCCGCTGCCGAGACCAGATCCTCCGATTCGAGGCTGGCCTGGAAGTCCCCATCCATCTTCTTCAACTCCGCCTGGACCGATGGGTCCGCGCCTTGGAGGCCTTTGGCCAGGTACTGAGCAAAGGAATCCTTCAGGAGCCTGCGGGCCAGCGTGTAGGCCTGCTTGTTGAAAGCCAGCTCCTTGTCATACTCCCCGGCATCCTTGGCTCCCATGGCGGCATAATCCAGGCGTTCCAGCTCGCGAACATCCACTTTGCCTTCGTCCTGCAGGGCGTACATCGCCTCGCAGTAACCTCGGATCATGCGAGCCTGGCCCTCGGGGACGGGCGTTGCTTTCCGATAGATCTGAGGTGGCATGGACGTCGAGGGCCCCTGCGAAAGCCCAGGAGCCTCCAATCCCGAGGCCTGGCCGGGAGGGGGAGGCTGGTCTGGCGAGTCGGGCCGCGGGCCTGCGCATGAGATTGTCCACAGCCCCGCCAGGGCCAACACCCCCAGGGTTGCCCCGTTCCGGGCGATCCGAACCCATCCCCTCCGACGGGGAGTCTTCTGATTGCCTTCGCGCTCCATCTTCGCCTGAGACACGGTCCAGCCTCCGAGATCCGAGACTTCGCCCCGTGGGCACCCGCGCCGAAGATCCGGGGCGCGAATCGGGCCAGACGGCGCTCTGCCCTGAAAAGGGCTGGAACGAGCGGGCCGACCTCCCTGCCTGGAAGAACCCGCAGAGCGTTGCCCCCAGAGGTTCCACGGCAGGTGGCTGAGCCCTCTCGGGCCGACCCGCTGGAAGAGGTCGAGCCCTGGTTCAGGACATCGAGGGGCCAGCGAAGCCCTCAGGGCCCGAAAGGCCCTCCCCGGCCGCACCCGCCCCCGCGGTCCGGAGGTGGAACAGATGGAAGTAGAGCGTTCGCCCCCCGAAGATCACGGGGATGCACAGGGGTTCCACCTCCAGGCCCCGGTCCGCCGCAAACTCGGGGCCAAGCCTGGACCACGAAACCGCCACCAGGTCGTCGAGCTCCGAAAGCGGGATGGGGGCCTCGGGGTCCAGCAGGACGACCTCCTGCTTGAGGGACATCCAGGCCCTGAAGAAGAGCGGATCCTGCTCATCCCAGGGCGCCATGTCCACCTTCAGGTAGCCGACCCGCGCCCCGGGAGACAGCACGCCAAAGAGCGGGGGTGTCCAACTGGGGGGCTCCGCGATGGGGATCACCCGGAGACCTGGCCCGGAAGAGCCCGGATCCGCGGGCGCCGAAGAATCGGGAAGGACCTCAGAGAAAGCGACCAGCCGGAAGTTGAGCCGCTCGGCAGCCTGTCGGATCCCGGGATTCCAGCCCGCCACCTGCACGGTGCCGAGCACCAGCATGAAGCCCACGCAGGCCACGAAGGAGGGGCGCCAGCGGGCGGCCCAGAGGAAGGCCAGGATGACCAGGGCCGGCAGCATCGGGGTCTGATAGCGCGCGTCAGGCCAGAGCAGGAGATACTGGGCCAGCACCGTCACCAGGCAGAGATTGAGCAACTGGGCGATTCGCGGGGCACGTCGTCCCCACAACCTCAACAGGACCGTGCCCAGGGTGAGCCAGAGGAGCCCCCCCCAATAGAAGGTCTCCGTGACCCTCAGATGCGCCACCCAGACCAGGATCCACACGTTCGAGGACTCCGTGTGCTGGGAGAGGGTGGGGGCGAATTCCGTCTGGACGGGGATCAGCGTCTTCCAGATCTGGAAACGGGAGAAATACCAGGCGCTGCAGACCGCCCCGGCCACCGAGGCCACCGTCAGAAGCCCCACCCCCGATCCCGGTGAGCCCTGGCGCCCCATGCCCCAGGCCAATCCGCAGGCCAGCAGGAAGAGGGCCTGGGCTGCCAGGACCATGGGCAGGAAATGCCTCTCGGAGGAATCGGCCTCGGCCCAGCGGAGCCCCTGAAGGGTCATCGCCACCACCACAGCCAGAAGAAGGACCAGCGCCAGCAGGGCCCACTTTGATCGGGCGGACCGGAAGAGGCGGGGCGAGGCGGCCAGAAGCACGGCGGGCAGACCCAGGGCCAGGACCGAGTATTTGATGAGCATCCCGACTCCGAAGGCCAATCCCAGGGCAACGCAGGTGCGCTGACGGGTCAATCCCTCCGAATCCAGGATCAAGGTCAGCATCAGGGCCAGGATGAACATCTGGGCAGGGGCCATGCAGAAGAGGCGGGTGAAGTGAGCGGTCCACACGGCCGTGGCCACTCCCAGGGCCAGCAGGACGCCTCCGCGGAGTCCAGCCACCTGCCAGCCAATCCTCCCCATCAGGCCGATCAGCCCGACCACGAAGACCATCTGGCTCCAGCGCGCCACCGCCACCTCGGGACCGAAGACAGCCATGAAGGCCGCCGAGAGCAGGAAGACCAGGGGAGGATAGTCCAGGGAGGGCGGGATCAGCTCTCCGCGGCGCCCGGAGGCCTTGGCATCGAAACAGCCTGGGAGGGGATAGTCCGGGGCGCGGGGCTGGAGTTTCAGGAGAGGGGCGGGCAGGGCTCCCGGGTCCTTCCCGAACCGGCCCTGCATGTCCCCGAACCACTCCAGGCACCAGGCCGCCCTCTTCAAGAAGAGGGGGATGTGGCGATCCGGAAAGGCCAGACCGTCGTGTCGCTCCCACGCCAGGTGCACGAAGAGAAAGGCGGCGGCCAGAAGACACAGCACCCCGACCAGGGCCCTCGACGACGAAGGCTTGGACATGGGCGCGGATTCGCCCGACAGGAGTGGGGTCCTCCGTGCTCGGCCGGGAACGCGTCGAACGGCGCCGTGGTCGAGAGGAACGAGGCCTGGCCCCGGGAAGCCCTTCCAAGCGAGGGACGCCGGCAGGCCACCTCGAGCAGGGAGGTCAGTTCCGTGGCGTGGGGACCCCGGCGTGGTTGGCGCGTTGCGGCGCAGGCGCTTGTCCTGGCAGCCCTGTTGACGTTGGGGGCCTGTGGCCCGCCTCCCCAGGAGGGGAATCCGCGGACTTCGCCGACAACACCAGGCAGCCCGGAATCCTCCAGCCATTCCGGCAGCCCCCAACCACTGGTGGCCCCACCGGCCTACTCCAGACACGGTGCGGCGCCACACGCTCCCGACGCAGTCCGACAATCGGTGCAGGACATGCTCCGCCTCCGAGGACGCGACGGGGCCCTGCTCCTCCGGACAGAGGATCGCACCCAGCAGCTCCGGATCCTCGAGCACTCCGAGGGAGGACTCGAGCCCGGCGGAAGCACCGGATTCCATGGCGTGATCACCCTGGACGGCCAGAGGCGCTACGCCAAGTTCCTCTTCGGAGACCCCGGGGACGGCGGGACGCAGGTCCAGGAGATCCTGGTCCTGACGCACCACACCCAGACTCCCTACACCTGGTCCGAAGAAGAATCGCTGTGGGTCGCCGGACAGGAGGAGCCCTTGCCTCCCTGACCCCACCCTCAAGGGATCGGGCCGCCTCGGACCTTCCGTGCCCTGAGCCCTTCGAGGAGGTTGCCCCCCGGAAGGAGAAGAGGCCCGCGTGCGATTCCTGGAATGCGTCCCAGGGCTGGAGCGGGCTCGTTCTGCGGGGGTCTTCCAGGTCGTCGAGAGCTGGGCCGAAGACCTGGGCATCCGCCTGGAGGTCGCCTGGATCCTGACCGACTCGATCCGCACCCTGTTGGGGGTCGCCTTGCACCCCCTGGCCGCCGACCTGCAGGCCACGCGGGCCTGGCTGACCGACGAGCATGGCCAGGCCCATCCCCTGCTGGAAGTCCTGGAGCTCTCCGAGTCCGGAGCCGAGCCCACCGGCTCGCCCCACCACCGGAGCGTGCTGGTCTTCAGCGCCGTCGCACCCGAGGCGCAGCGGCTGCGCCTGGAGGTGCAACGAATCGAGACCGCGGTCCCAGGTCTGGCCCTGTGCCCCAGCCAGGTGGACCCCTGGAGCCCGCTGGACGAAGACCTGGCCCTGCGGCTGATGGCCTGGGAGACCCCGGAGAATCCCCTGGATCCTGTGCCGATGGGATGCGCCGAAGGCTGTTGGGCCGTGGAGATGGAGCCTCGCTCGAGCCCTGCCTGGGAGGCCTCGACCACCATCAACCTGGATGTCCGCCACCCGATGGGCGCAAGCGCACTGCGGCTGGTCTGCCTGGAGGGAGGCCTCACCGGCTGGCGCCTGTGCTCGCGGATCGAAAGAGACCAGGACGCGCCGCCCTGGGAGCATCAGCGGGAGTGGCTGCGCTCGGCCCAGAGCCCCGAAATGGTGGCCCGACTGGTGGAATCGGAGGGCCTGGTTCCACTTTGTGAAACCCCGCAGTTGCGGGTTGCCCTGAAGGTGGCAGGCAAATCCTGCCGCAGTGAGCGGCACAGCGGGCCCTGGGGGCCCCTGCGCGACCGCTGCTACGACTTCTTCGCCCCCACCACATCCATCCCGGAATCGCTCGTGGCCGACCAGATCCTGGGCCTGCCCCTCCCGGAGCCCTGGGTGTACGAGTTCCACCCCAAACTGGTCGACGACCCGCGCTCACAGGTGCTTGGCCCCGACCTTCCCTTCCAGTTCCAGGCCGAGCTCTGGGTCGAGCCCCTGTACTGGCAGGAGGAGTTCATGTTGCTGGCCCCGCGGGTGGCCGTCCGGGAGGGCCCCGTCGCCGAAGCCTGGGCGGCGCGCTGCCGAATCTGCGATCTGGAGGGAAACATCTATCCCTGCCAGGGCCAGGCCTGGGCCACCCTGCCGGGGGGAGGCGGCAACCTCTACGGATTGCAGTTCCCTCCCCTGCACCGCCTCACGGACCGGGTCCGCCTGGAGGTGGAATCCGTGGACCTGCTTCTGGCCACTCCTCTGGAGATCCCTTGCAGCCCGGGTCCTCAGGCCCACTGAAGGGAATCCCCCCGCGCGGCCCGTCCAGGAAACCCGATTGGCTGGCCTCAAACCATCCAATTGGCACTTGATCTCGGGCCATCCCTGGGGCGATACTATCCTTGGCTGCTCGCCAAGGAGGAATTGGATGGCCGACCTTTCCCACAACCCCACTCTGGGCCTGCGCCTGGACCGGGGCATGGAGGTCCCCCTCTTCCGGCAGATCAGCCAGGGGATCCGGCGGGGGATCCTGGCCGGCGAGCTGAAAGCGGGCCTGCACCTTCCACCCGAGAGGCTCCTGGCCACGGCCCTGGGCGTGAACCGCAGCACGGTGCTGTCGGCCTATCGGGAGCTCAAGGACGACGGCCTGGTCGAGGGGCACGTGGGGCGTGGAACCTGGGTTTTGCCGCGCCCGTCCGCCCCGCTGCAGCCGCCTTCGGCCTGGCAGCCCAGCCCCGGTCCTCGCCTGTCGGCCATCTCGGACCCGCTGATCCGCGACCTGTTGGACTCGGAAACCCCGGACACGGTCTCGTTTGCGCTGGGAGTCCCGGCCCCCGAGCTTGTCCCCGTCCAGACCCTGGCGGAGATCCTGGCCCGCCTGCCTGCCGAGGTGGGCAACGAGTTGGCCCTGCACTCCCCGACCGAAGGGGTCCCGGAACTGCGAGAGGCCCTGGCGAGCTACCTGGTGGACCGGGGCATTCCCGCCCTGCCGCGGGAGATCCTGATCACCGCCGGCTCCCAGCAGGGGCTGGATCTGGTGGCCCGGGTCTTCCTGGCAGCCGAGGATACCGTCCTGGTCGAGGAACCCACCTACCTGGGGGCCTTGCAGGTCTTCCGGCGCGCAGGTGTGCGCCTGGTGGGCGTTCCCGTGGACGAAGAGGGCCTCCGGGTGGAGCTGCTCGAGCCGCTCCTGGCCCGGGTGCGCCCCCGGCTGCTGTACACCCAGCCGACCTTCCAGAACCCGACCGGGGCCCAGATGAGCCTGCCGCGCCGGAAGCGCCTGATGGAGCTGGCTCAACGCCACCAGTTGCCGATCCTGGAAGAGGACGTGTACGGCGACATCCGCTACGAAGGCCCGACCTTGCCTTCCCTGCGGGCCCTGGACCCCGCCGAGCAGGTCCTTCAGGTGGGCAGCTTCTCCAAGACCCTGTGTCCGGGGCTCCGAATCGGCTGGCTGAACGGTCCCGCCTCGGCCATCCGACAACTGGCGGTGGCCCGGCAGACGGTCGATCTGCACACAGCCACCATGAACCAGTGGGTGGTCCAGCGCTTCTTGTCCGAGGGCCTGCTGGCCCGCCATGTCGAGAAGATCCGCCCGGAGTACGCGGCACGCCGCAATGCCCTGTTGGAAGCGCTGGCCCCCCTGGCCCGCCTGGGATTGTCCTGGACCCGTCCCCAAGGCGGCTACTACGTCTGGTGCCGCCTGCCGGACGACATCTCGCTGCCGCGTCTGGCTGCCGAAGCCGCGCGGGAAGGCGTCGCCTTCCTGCCCGGGACGGTCTGCTCGGCGGACGGCAGCACGACCCGCCACCTGCGCCTGAACTTCACCGCCCTGCCTCCAGAACGCCTTCGGGAGGGAGTCGCCCGGCTCTCCCGAGCGCTCCGGGCCGCCCGTTCCCACCATCGGGAGGCGGACATCCAGGGTGAGACCCACCAACCGCTGATCTGAACACCGGGCCCGTCCGCCCGGCCTGCCGGGTAGCCAACACAAGGGAGCCTCCGATGAATCAAGACCGATTTGCCCGCCGGATGGCGGGGATGAGCACCTCCGAGGTCCGCGAGATCCTCAAAGTCACCGAGCGTCCCGAAATCCTTTCCTTCGCCGGCGGGCTGCCGGCTCCTGAGCTCTTCCCCACCGAGGAGCTGGCCGTCCAGGCCAGGGCCCTCCTGGAAGAGGAAGGCGTCCGGGCCCTGCAGTATGCCCCCACCGAGGGTTACCTGCCCCTGCGTGACTGGATCACCGAGCGGATGAACACGGTCTGGGGAACCCAGGTCACCTCCTCCGAGATCCTGATCACCAGCGGATCGCAGCAGGGCCTGGATCTGACCGCCAAGGTCTTCCTGGACGAGGGCGATCTGGTTTGGTGCGAGAGCCCGACCTACCTGGCTGCCTTGGGCGCCTTCAACGTGGCCATGCCCCGATACGAAGAGATGACCACCGACCAGGACGGCGTCATCCTGGATGGGTTGGAAGAGCGCCTGAAAAAGTCGCCTCCGAAGATCGTCTACGTCATCCCCACCTTCCAGAATCCCTCGGGCCGAACCTGGAGCATGGAGCGCCGCCGCGGCTTCATGGAGCTGATGACGAAGTACGAGATCCCCGTCATCGAGGACAACGCCTACTACGAGGTCCGTTTCGATGAGGTGGAGTACTGCTCGCTGAAGTCCTTCGACCCCAAGGGGCTGGTGATCTCGCTGGCCAGCTTCTCGAAGGTCCTGTGCCCCGGGCTGCGCGTGGCCTGGGTGGCGGCTGCTCCCGAGGTCCTGGCTCGCTACATCGTCGTCAAGCAGTCCACCGACCTGCAGACATCCAACTTCAACCAGATGCTGGTCTATCGCTTCCTGAAGGCCTATGACTTCGACCAGCGCCTCCAGCGGATCTGCGACACCTACCGGGTCCGACGGGACGCGATGGTGGCGGCTCTGGAAGAAGAACTTCCCGTGGGCATGGGATTCACCCGGCCGGCCGGCGGGATGTTCGTCTGGCTGGAGATGCCCGAGGCTGTGGATGCCCATGCCCTGCTGCAGCGCTGCCTGAAAGCCTTCGTGGCCTTCGTGCCGGGCTTCGCCTTCTACCCCGAGAAGGGACGGCGCAACACCGCGCGCCTGAACTTCTCCAACCTGCCTCCTGAGAAGATCCGCCACGGGGTGCGCATCTTTGCGCGCTGCCTGGCCGAGGAGATGGAGGCCCGGCAGCCTCAAGCCGCATTGACCGCCGGGAAGTAGCCCCTCCCTCCCGGGAGCCCTGGTCCACCGGGGCTCCCGGGCCTCCTCAGCCCTTCATCCAGCTCCGGAAGTCCAATCGCTTGAGGACCTCCCGAGGCTTCATGCGCCGCAGGTTGGCCCAGACCACCTCGGGTCGGAAGTAGAACTCGACGAAGGCCCGGCGCCGCAGGACCTCGGCGCGCTCGGCGGAGAATCCCGGCAGGTCCAGCAGGGCCCGGGGGAAGTCATACTCCGTCCAGTCCGCCTCCCGCAGCCACCCATGGGCGCGGCCCCTCTCGGCCAGTTCGGTCCCGGGGTAGGGCACCGCGCAGTAAAACTGGGCATAGTCGCAGTGGCGTCGGGCAAAGACGCGGCTGGCGCGGGCCGTCTCCTCGGTCTCGCCGGGCAGGCCCACCACGAAGTGTCCCATCACCTTGATTCCGGCCCTCCGGATGGCCTGGGCCGCCTGGATCCCGTCCTCCACCTTGAGGCCTTTGCGGACCTCGTCCAGGATGGCCTGGGATGAGCTCTCCAGCCCCAGGGTCAGCATGTAGCACCCGGATCGACGCATCAGGGCCAGCAACTCGTCATCCAACTGATCGGCCCGGGCCGCGCCCATCCAGCAGATGTCCAGCCCCTCGCGCACCAGGGCCTCGCACAGGTCCACCAGCACCGAGCGCCGGGAGGAGACCATCTCGCCCCAGAAGATGAAGTGACGGATGCCATGACGCCGGACGCACTCACGGATCTCGGCCAGGGCGCTCTCGGCCGAACGCCGCCGCTCACGCCGCCCGTAATACAACGGCGCCAGGCAGTAGATGCAGGAGTGGGGGCATCCCCGCGAGAGGCTGATCATGGTCAGCGGGTCCCCCGTGAGGGGGAAGCGGAACAGGTCCGACGGGATCGAGTCGCGGTCGGGGAAGACCAGGCTGTCGAGATCCTGGACCAGGTCCCGCTCCTCCGACACGCGGACCTGGCCATCCTCCCGCCAGGCCAGCGAAGGCAGACCGGCCCCATCGGCGCCGTGGGCCAGACGCTCAGCCAGGGCCACCACGGCCCGTTCGGGCTCGCCCACCACGGCGTGGTCCAGCCAGGGAAAGGCCTGCAGGCCCTCCCGGGGCAGCAGCGTCGGGAAGACCCCCACCGCCACCGTCTTCATGCCCGAAACGAGCTCCTTGGCCTGACGAGCAAAGTCCATATCCGAGCGGATCGAGGGGAAGGCCGTGTTCAGGACCAGCAGCTCCGGCGCACGGCTCAGCAGGTGCTCCAGGGTTTCCTGCCAGGAGATTCCCTGCGCGACCGAATCCACGAGCTGGACCTCGAACCCACGCTCGCGCAGGCTGGAGCTCAGGTACATCAAGGTGATCGGCGGGAAGAGCTCGGTCCAGGACGAGCGCGACTGCATGCAGCGCCCCTCCCGGATATAGGAGGCCCCGTCGGAGGCTGGAGGATTCAGGATCAGGATCCGCACCGGGAGGTCTCCTTGCGGGGTTTCCCTGAAGGATAGCCCAACCAGGGGCGCCACTTCAACACGGCAGGACTCACCGCAGCCTGCCCGAAGCGCGGAGGCGTGCTGGTCACCGTGGTGATTCCCGCCCTGGACGAGGAGGAGGGGCTTCCTCGCGTCTTCGAGGCCCTGCCCCTGAGAGACCTGCGCGAGCAGGGCCACCAGGTCCAGGTGATCGTCGTGGACGGCGGCAGCACCGACGGCACCCGCGAAGTGGCCGCGGCCCACGGAGCCCGGGTGCTGCGCTTCCGCCGGGGCTACGGGCGGCAGTACCAGGCCGCCCTGGCCGAGGTCCCCCACGGGGTGATCGTCACCCTGGACGCCGACGGCTCGTACCCTGCCGGGCGAATCGCCGAGTTCGTGGACCTCCTCCTGGGCCGGGAGTTGCATTTCCTGTCCATCAGCCGGATGGAGGACATGACTCCCGAGGCGATGTCCCGGATGCACCGCTTCGGGAATGCCGTCCTGACCCTCACCATGCGATGGCTCTTCCACGTCGAGGTGAAGGACTCGCAGAGCGGGATGTGGATCTTCCGCCAGGAGATCCTTCCCTTCCTGAACCTCCATGCCGAGGGGATGGCCTTCTCCGAGGAGATCAAGATCGAGGCCTTCACGCGCTTCCGAGCCCTGGAAATTCCCGGCGCCTACACCGCCCGCATCGGACGCGCCAAGATCCGCTCCTTCCGCGACGGCCTGGGCAACCTGTTCTACCTCTTCCTCAAGAAGGCGCGCTGTCTGGTGGGGCGCCCCTGAGGCCCCGGACGGCGGCGACCTGGCCCGCCAGGAAGACGACCCCCAGGACCACCATGCCCAATCCCAACGCCAGTCCGCCCGTGAAGGGTTCCCCGAAGACGGCCCAGGCCGTACCGGCAGGCACCAGGATGGCCATGCTGGAGTAGGTGGCCACCACCTCGACGGCCGTCCCGTGCAGCCAGGCGACCTGCTGGGTGACGAAGCCAGCCCCCGCCACCAGGAAGAAAAGGAACAGGTAGGGCTCCTGGAGGGCCCGGGCGGGGTCGTCCAGGAAGGCGCCTGCTACGACCTTCTGGAGGATCATCGCCACGCCCGCGCAGGTGCCCGCGGCCCCCCCCAGCAGGATCCCCAGGGTGCCGGGAGCCCGCTGCCTGAAGAAGGCGCGGATTCGGGACAGGGCCGGGAGCACGGCCACCAGCAAGGCGGCCCCCAGCAGAACGCTCGCCCCCCAGGCGAAGGCCTCCGGGCGAAAGGCTTCCGACGCCTGCCTCGGAAGAGCCCCGACCCGGCCCGTCAGGACGGTTCCCAGGATGATCAGACCCAGCGCCCCCAGGTGGCGTCTCGACAAGGGCTCGCGCAGGACCCGGGAGGCAAAGAGAGCCAGGGCCGCCAGGCCCAATCCCTCCAGGGGAGCCACCACCGAGGCCCGAGCCAGACCGTAGGCTGGGAAGAGAAGAACGGCGCCGGCCAGGGTCATGGCTGTCCCCGCCAGCCAGGTCCCGAGCCCTCGGCCCCCGGCCACGAAAACACCAGCCCCCGCCTTCTGCACCCCCATCCCGACGTTGGAGAGCAGGTAGGCGGCCAGGCCCAAGGCCATCCCCCAGGCTTCCGGTCCGAGGCTCAACCGTCCCTGCCCGCTCGTTCTTGCTGCACCACTCGGGGCCGGTTCGGCCGTCAGGCGGCTCCGCCTCCCGACTCCGAGAAACCATGTAACGATTCTGTCACGTCCTCTCACCCGGGGGGGTGTAGGATGAGACTGAAGTCCTCCAGGAAAGGCCCCCTCCCATGGAAATCCAGCGCCTCCAGCACGCGGCCCCGATTCAGGTCCAGACCCCCTTCGTCGCGACGACGGCCGCCAAACCCACCGGACCGGTGGATGGCGTGGAGTTGGAGGGCCAGCCCCCCGAGAGCGGACAAATCCGACCTCTGCGGATCCTGCACCTGAATGACCTGCACGGCGCGGTCGAGCCCGAGGAGGATGCCGGTGGCCTGGCCCGGGTGGCCACCATCCTGGACCAGCAGCGCGCGGAGAACCCCGAAGGGACGCTGACCCTGAACGCCGGCGACCTGGCCGAGGGCACCATGGTGGCCTACCTGACCAAGGGGCAGGTCGTCTCCGAGCCTCTGGGCACGATGGGGTTCGACGCCGTTCAACCAGGCAACCACGACTTTGCCTGGGGGCAGGAAGCCCTGCAGGACATGCTGGAGGACCTGAACGCCCCGATCCTCAGCGCCAACATCGTCCACTCGGAAGATGGAACCCCCTGGGCCACCCCCTACCTGATGAAGGACCTCGACGGGGTCAAGGTCGGGATCCTGGGGCTGGACGTGCAGGACATGGCGCGCTACGTCAGCGCCGAGAAGCTGGAGGGCCTGGAGTTCCAGCCGCCGTCGACCGCCGTGGCCCGCTACCTGCCCGAGATGCGGGAGCAGGGCGCCGAGGTGGTGGTGGTCCTGTCCCATCACGGCTTCGACGAGGACTGCAAACTGGCCCGCGAGTTCCCGGGGATCGACGTGATCGTGGGGGGGCACAGCCACACGGTCCTGGAGCAGGGGCACCGGGAAGGCGACACCCTGATCGTCCAGAGCGGCACCAAGGGCCGCTTCGTCGGCTCGGTGGATCTGGGCTTCGACCTCTCCAGCCGGCAGATCGTCTCTGCTGAGGCCCGACTGATCCCCGTGGGCGCCGACGTGCCCCCCGACCCCGAGGTGCAGGCCATCATCAACCGGGCCGTGGCGGAGGTCGAGCCGATCGGAGCCCGCGTCATGGGCCGGGCTGAGGAGGAACTGCACTACTCGCACGGGGCGGCGGCCAAGATCAACCAGATCCACGCCGACTCGGTTCTCCGGGCAACCGGGGCGGAGATCGCCCTGTGCAGCGCCCGCAACCCCCGGGGCAACCTGCCGCAGGGCGAGGTGACCTACAAGGACCTCTTCAGCGCCTATCCGATGACCGAAGAGGACGCCGTGGTCATGAAGGTCACGGGCCGCATGCTGATGGCCGAGATGGAGGAGCGCATCGGCGACGGCGGCCGAGGGCCCGCCACTCCGGCCGGATTCCGCTACACCTACGACCCGTCCCGCCCCAGCGGTCAACGGCTCACCGAGGTGGTGCTGGCGAACGGCAGCGCCATGGACCCCGACCGCGAGTACACCGTGGGGACCACCATCACCATGGCCCGCAAGAAGACCTTCCGCGAGGCCAAGGAGGTGCGCAACCTGGGTTCCAGCCAGGAGATGTTCATGGAGGCCTTCTCGGCCGGCTCCCCCTGGCGCAACGACCCGGATGACCGTTTGGTCCGCCTGTAGGCCGGGAACGAAGGCGCCCGGGCCGGGGCGGCGAATCCTTCGCTCCAGATGAGCCAGGATCACCCGGTCGAGAGAGTGCATGGGCTGCAATCGGTGGAGGGCGCCGAGCTCACTGCGGGCCCGCAGCCCGTTGTTGGCCCCAGCAAGGCCGCCGCCCGGGCCGCGGGCGCGACGCCGACGGGGACGACCATCCGCTCTCATGACCTGGATCGCATGGCCGAGTGGCACGACCCGGCCACGGCCTTCTTCCTGGAGCAGGCCGGCTACCTCCGCCAGGCTGCCCGCGCCAGCCGTCCCTTGAGCCTGCTGGGCTCGGTCCTGGGCGGAGGCGACCTGCCCGGCGTGCCCAAGTCCTGGCTTCTGGCCGGGGACCTTCTGGCGGTGGGCAGCCTGATCGCCGGCTGCACCCTGACGGCGATGACCCTGGGCCCGGCCGGGATCCTGGCCACCATGGCCATGGAGGCCATGGCCTACGCCGGCGGGCTGGCCTTCACCCAGGGCGGGGGACAGACCGAAAAGACCCAGAGGGCTGCCCTGCTGCAATCCGCCCAGGACCCCAGCCGAGGCCTGATGAGCCAGGCTGCCAGCCTGGAGATCCTGGAGGAGGAGTTCCAGGCCTCTCGGAAGTCCAAGCAACCCCTGGCCGTCATGCTGGTCGAGGTGGACCAGTTCGACCCTGAGTCCGGCGGACTTCCTGCTGGTCTGACCCAGGGGGAGGTGCTGAGCCTGGTCGCCGCGCGCATTCGCACCGCCCTGCGCGAAGAGGATGGACTGGGCCTGCATGGCCCCAGCCGCCTGGTGGTGGTTGCCCCCGGCTTCGCAGCGGCCAGCGCATGCCTGGTGGCCGAGCGCGTGCGCCTGGCTGTGGCCTCCGAGCCTCTCCGATGCCAGGCAGGGACGCAACTGGCGGTCACCCTGAGCATGGGGGTGGCCACGACCGAACTGGCCCCCCTGGCCGAGGTCCCAGGTTTGTTGAAGCGGGCGGCCCAGGCCCTGTACCGCGCCTGCTCCCGAGGCCGCAACCGCGTGGTGGTGGCCGGATTCCGGTGAGCCAAGATGGCAGGAGGGTCCCTGGATCTCCGGGAACCGCCCTCCCTGGAGAGGAACCCTGCGTGCCCCAACCTGACCCCCATCCCGAAGCCAGCGCCCGCCCTCGCCTCAAGCCGTCCGAACTGAGCGGCTCGAACCTGGCCTTCCTGGGGGATGCCGTCCTGAGCCTGCACGTGCGGGCCTGGCTTCTGGAAGAGGGGCATACCCGGGCCGGAGAGCTGCAGAGGCTGTCGATCGGCTACGTCAACGCCCACGCCCAGGCCCGATTCATGCACTCGCTCTTGGAGGAGGGCCTGCTCACCCCCGACGAGCTCGACATCTACAAACGGGGCCGCAACAGCCATACCCGCAGCCAGGCCCGCAACGCCGACGTGGTGACCTACCAGGTGGCCACGGGCCTGGAGGCCCTGCTGGGCTACTGGCACCTGATCGATCCGGCCCGCCTGGCCGAGATCCTCGAGAAGATCAAGGCGGCGCCGCGCTGAGGCCCTGGCGCAGGGGCCGGGTTGCCCGTCGATCCTCTCCCGGCGCTTGCCGCCGGCCCACCTCCTGGCTCGCCCGACAGAAGGCCTCGCGCGCGACGACTTCGGCCCGCGCGTTCACACCCTGGCAACATCACGGAAACAATGTCACACAATGACAACATCTCCCGCACTGGACGCGGGGGGGGCGAGCGGCTACTGTGGAGACAGGCCCCAGAGGCCCTGAGGAGGACAACCCCCCCATGTCAAGCATCGAAGGCATCGGATCCGGCGGCGGCGGCAACCTCGACGAGTTCAAGAGAATCCAAGAGGCACGCGTCACCGAAGCGAGGACCCAGCTCACCCAGCCCCAGCAGGGTGGAGGAGAAGCCGCGGCGGCCCAGAGCATCGGCAGCGCCCAGGGTGGTCCTTCCAACCAGCAGTATCCGCAACTGTAAGCGGTCCATCGCGCGCAAGCGCCAGGAATAGGGCCCGCGGGGGCCCTATTTTGATTCACGGGAGCCCAGGAATGCTCTGCCTTCGTTGCGGACACGACAGCCCGCCCTTCTCCAACTGCTGCGCCCGCTGCAACGCCCTGCTGCCGCGCATGGAACTCAGGGACGGAGCCTCGCACACCCTGGACGTGGAGGATGGGCGGGAGTACGTGGTCCCCCAGCGCTCCTTCCCGACCCGATACCTGCACGACCTGACCTGTCGGGCCTACGAGTACATCCACCTGGAGGCCCCGGGCGAACCCCTTCTCGAGGCCCTGGACGTGGTCCGCTCCGCCCTGGAGCAGTTCAAGACCCGCGATCTTCCCAAGATGCTGGAGAGGATGCGCGAAGAGAAGTCCAAGTCGCCCCATGAGGAC
Source organism: Candidatus Xenobium occultum (assembly GCA_002423485.1). Taxonomy (GTDB): domain Bacteria; phylum Vulcanimicrobiota; class Xenobia; order Xenobiales; family Xenobiaceae; genus Xenobium; species Xenobium occultum. The sequence continues at coordinate 101,922 of DIWH01000078.1, forward strand.
TACTGGACACAGATGCCCTACCTGCTGAACCAGGGGGTCCAGTTGATGCAGCAAGGCTTCGACAAGATGGAGAGCTTCGTCGCCAGCGGCGACGTCGAGACCCTCAAAGTGGCCATCGCCCAGATGCAGGAGGGGAACGACAACCTGGGGCAAGCCCGCGAGCTGGCCCTCCAGCGCCGCTCTCCCTGACTCTCACACTTCCCTGAGTTGGGCCCCGAAGGACCCCGCAGCCTCGACCGGCGAGTCCCACTCAGGCCGCCTGCCCCTCCTGGGCGGACGCCGGCTCAGCCGGAGGGATCATGGCCAAGACGATCTCGCGGAAGAGCGGGAAGATCTCCGGATCGAAGTGCCCCGGTGCCATCTCCTCCATGATCGAGAGGGCCTTCTGGGCCGAGAACGCCTTGCTCTTGCCCGAGGCATCCAGTCGATAGACCCGCGGGGTGGTCAGGGCGCTCCAGACGTCCGCCACGGTCATGACCCGGGCCAGGTAGGGGATGGCCTCCCCCGCCAGCCCGTCGGGATAGCCCGAGCCGTCGTACTTCTCGTGGTGGGCCCGGATGATGGCCGTCAGCTCGTCCATCCCCATGATGTCCGCAAAAAACTCGGCCGAGCGGGCCGCGTGGGTCTTCATGATCTCGAACTCGTCGGGCGTCAGCTTGCGGGGAGCGTTGAGGATCGCCTCGTCGATGTAGATCTTGCCGACGTCGTGCAGCTCGGCGCCGATGCGCATCAACTCGAACTCGCGCCGGCCCAGGCCCAGGCGCTGGACGATCTTCAGGCCCATGTCGCGCACGTCCATCGAGTGGCGCCAGGTGTAGTTGTCCTTGCGGTCCAGGGCGATCAGCATCATCCGCATGACGTTGAGCTGGGCCTCGACCCGCAAGTCCCCGAACTTGGCGACGTTCTTCTCCAGGGCCGCGACCGCCCGGGGGTGGTACCGCGACCCCGAGCCGGCGTGGATCCGACGCAGGGCCTCCTCATCTTCCAGGCCTCGGTAGTTCGGTGAGCGCAGTTCCAGGTAGTCATCGGCCACCCGGAGGATCTGGGCCTCCAACGGCATCTCCCGATAGTCAACCTGGCCCAGGTATTGCAGGAAGTCCAGGCTCTCGCGCAGGCTCTTGTTGGGCGCCAGGATCTCGACGGCCATCTGGAAGATGCTTTGAAATCGACGCTGTTCCTCTTCGCCCAGAGCCTCGCCGCGGCGCTGCCGGAGGACCAGATCCAGGGGTAAGGAGACTTTGCCGATCTCGTGCAGGTACCCGGCGAAGAGGATCTCTTCGGAGACCATCGGGCAGAGCATCTTGCTCATCTCCCGGGCCAACTGCCCAACCTCCTTGCAGTGCTCGACCTGCTCGTTCCCACCGGCCGCCTCGTTGAGCTTCATCAAGAGATCCAGATACGAGTAGTCCAGCTCCAGGCGCCGGCCGGCGGTGAACTTCTCCATCTCGGGACCCGAGCCGCCCTCAGCCTCCAGAAGCGAGACCCGCTGCTCGAGAAGCTTGTTCATCTGGATGGCGAGCTCCGGAATCCGGCGATACAGGACCAGGAAGTCCTCGCGGGTCAGGCGGAGGGTCTCCACCGAATCCAGCGCCTTGATCGTGGCGGAGCGGGGCTGATCGATCATCAGGGCCATCTCGCCGAAGCCCTCGCCGGGTCCCAGCTCCGCCAGGACCAGCTCACGCCCCTCGCCGTTGCGGACCACGTGGACGTGCCCCTCGCGGATGACGTGGAAGGAATCCCCGGGGTCGCCCTCTTGCACGATGGTCTGGCCCGGCTCGAAGCGCTGGGGCTGCAGCTTCTCGGCCAGGGAGCGCAGCACGGGTCTGGAGAGCGAATAGAACAACGGGTTCCCTGCGACGAAGTCGGCGATCTCCTCGCCAGGGGTCGGTCTTGGAGAGCTCACCTCGTCACCTCCATCGGGCTCGCGATTGCCTTCAACCGGAGAGGATTTCATAGATTCATTTTTCCCGGACCGGCCCGAGGGAAACGCCGCAACCCGGCCGCCCCGGGTGTCGCCTCCAGGCGCCCGGCAGGTGAGCGCCGGGAAGCCGGGAACCCCGGGCCCATGCATTCCTTCCGGGCGCTGAACCCCAACCGGATCCACCGGGCCTTCGCGGCGGCGGGAGTCGACCTTCGCCCCGGCGAGCGCTTCCTCAACTCGCTGGAGAACCGGGTGGTCCTGGGAGAAGACCCGGCGGGCCGCCGCTGGGTCGGCAAGTTCTACCGACCGGGCCGGTGGACTCCCGGGCAGGTGGCCGAAGAGCACCGGTTCCTGCGCCAGTTGGCGCGCGAGGGCTTGCCGGTGGCCGCTCCCCTGAGGGTGGACCGGGCACTGGCCGGCTCGGTGGGGCGCATCGGCGGGCTCCTCTTCGGGATCTTTCCGGCCGTCCCGGGACGGATTCCCGATGAGATCACCTGGAGCCTGGCCGAGGCCGCCGGACAGGTGCTGGCCCGGATCCACCGGGTGGGCGAACGCGAGGAATTCCGCAAGCGCCCCCGGCTGGAGCCCGAGACCTGGACCCTGGAACCCCTCCGAACCCTGCGCCGCGAGGGCGTCGTGGCACCCGACCTGCTGGACCGCTATCTGGCCTGCGCCGAGGAACTGGCTGCCCGGGCCGCTCCCCTCCTGGCCCGAACCGAATCCATCCGGATCCACGGGGACTTCCACCGGGCCAACCTGCTGTGGGGCTCGTGTCCCTACGTCGTCGATTTCGATGACACCCTGCAGGGGCCGCCGGTCCACGACCTGTGGATGATGGCCCCCGGGAACGACGAAGAGGCCCGAGGACTTCGCCAGGCGATCCTGGAGGGCTATCGCGAGGTCCGCGATTTCGATCTGGAGAGCCTGCGCCTGGTGGGCCTCTTGCAGGCCCTGCGCACCGCCCGTCACGCCGCCTGGGTGGCGGCCCGCCGCGATGACCCCGCGGTCCGGCGCTACTACCCCGACGCCGCCAGCCGCGAGTTCTGGGAAGAGGAGTTGATCCAGCTCCAGCGCCTGGCTGCGGGCCTGCGCGACTGAGGGCCATCGAGCCCGTTTCGGGAGGAGGCACGCCACCTCGAAGGCCCCTGCCGACCGGGACCTCGGCCCCCGTTCAGGAGAGCGCCTGACCGGCAGCCATTGGGCACTGCCAGACAGGACGGCACTGGGCGCTGTCGAATTGTGGCTGGACCACTTGGATCGTCGGTGAGGTCGATTGAAGTTGCGTGGGGGGCTTGCCCAGCGGGTTCTGGTCTTTGGCATGGGTCTGTCCCTCGCCGTGCTGGGCCTGGAGGTCATGCTGCGGGCCGTAGGGCTGGCCCAGCGCCTGACGCAGGCCTCCTTGCGCCCGTCCTCGGCGTCCTGCGTGGTCCTCTGCGTGGGGGACTCGTATACCGCCTGTCCGGGAGTCCCTCGTGAACAGACCTACCCCGCCCACCTCGAGCGGCAACTCAACGCCGACCAGCCACGACGAAGGTTCCAGGTCCTCAACCTGGGACTCAACGGGCAGAACAGCACCAGCCTGAAGAGCGAGCTGCCGGCCAACCTGAAGAAGTTCAGGCCGGAGGTCGTGGTGCTTCTGACGGGCGGAGCGAATGCCTGGGACTTCTCTGGGTATCGGTCCTTCAAGAAGAACACCTCGATCGGCGCACAGGTGGCGGACTGGATGGGCAGGATTCGCGTGGTCAAATTGGCCAGGCTCGTCGACATCGAGTTCCGGGGAGACAGGCCCAGCCTGCAACCCAGGCCCGCCACGCCCCCCCCTCCTGGGCGTCGCTTCCAGTCGTCTCCCGACACCTGGACAGGCCATCAGGCCTTGGCCAGGATGGACTATCTGGAGGCCGAGAGACACTTTCGCCTGGCCTTGGCTGCCATCCCTGACGATCCCGAGGCCTGGGACGGCCTGTCCATGACCTGCATCGAGACCGCTCGACATGACGAGGGAATCCGTGCCAGCCTGGAGGCACTCCGCCTGGCTCCGACCGCGACAAAGTACTACGACCATCTGGCCCGCCTCTACAGCATGACCCATCAACGCCAGAAGGCCCTGGACTGCTATGTGTCCGGATTGGAGCGGGGAGACGACCGGTTGGATGCCGAGGAGAAGGTGCGGGTCATGCAGCATCTGCTGAGCTACGCGGACAAGACGGAGCTGGCCCGGATGGCGGACCGCCTTCAGGCGGTGGCAGCGCCCCGGCCCGCGTTACAACCCTTGCTCGCCCGCGTCCAGAATCCAGCCACGGAGCGGCCCCGCATCCAAGACTGGATCGTCCATGACCTGGAGAAGACCGTTGAGATCTGCCGATCGGCGGGCGTGCCGGTCGTGCTGATGAACTACCCCGGTGACCATCCCTCCGGCCTGTCAGCGCTGTACGAACAGGTGGCTCGTCGGCTCTCGGTGCCCTTCGTGGACAACAAGCGCAGCTTCGACCCGCTGCCGGAGGCCGAATACTTCCTGCCCGACGGTCACTGCACCGAGAAGGGGAACGCACAGGTAGCCTCCAACGTGAAGAAGAGGGTCCTGGAAGTGCTGGGCCCGGCCCAGGGCGGACACCCGGCGCCGTAGCTCATCGGGAGGGTGCCAGCGCCAGGGGGGGGGAGACGCGCGCAGGCCCTGGAAGATCCGCTCGACCTTTCCCATGGAGACTGCTTTTGCCTGAAGAGAATCCGCAGAACAAACCGGAACTTTCGACCGAGGCCCTGGCCGAGATCCAGGCCCGGGTCGAAAGATACGAAGAAGAACTGGTGCAGCGCTTCGCCCAGGAACCGACCTCCGGGAAGGCCCTGAAGAAGGCCGAGCGCCTCAAGAAGCACCTGGCCGAACGCATGGCCTTGGATGAAGAACGCAATCTTGAGGACATCCGCCGCGAAGAGCACTTCAACATCAGCGCCAACATGGTGCTGAGCGTCGTGCTGATGCTGGCCTTCACCACCTGGGCCTGGCTGGCGGGAGATCGACTGACCGAGCTGGCGGCCATCGCCAAGGTCTTCGTGTCCACCAACCTGAGCTGGTTCTATATCCTGCTCTCTTCCGGCTTCCTGGTCTTCCTGGGCTACCTGTCCTTCTCGCGCTTCGGAACCGTGGTGCTGGGCGACCCTCAGGACCGGCCGGAATTCTCCAACCTGTCGTGGTATTCCATGCTCTTCTCGGCCGGGATGGGTGTCGGGCTTCTCTTCTGGGGTGGGGCCGAGCCCTTGACCCATTACCTCTCTCCGCCGACCGCCGAACCGGGAAGCGTCCAGGCGGCCCAGCAGGCCTTCGTGCTGACCTCCTTCCACTGGGGTCTGCACGGCTGGGGGATCTACACGCTGTGTGCCGTCGGAGTCGCCTATTTCGGATTCCGCAAGCGCAAGAAATACCTGGTTTCCTCCAGCGTGGTGGACCTCTTCGAGAGCCCCCGCCTGAACCAGGCCCTGAAGATCTTCTCGGACCTGGTGGCCACCCTGGCCGTCATCTTCGGGGTCGCGGCCTCCCTGGGCCTGGGCACCCGACAACTGGCCCAGGGCCTGGAATACGTCTTCGGAATCCCCGCCAACAACCCGACCGGCTATTTCGCGATCCTGGGCGTGGTCACCGCCTTGTTCATCGTCTCGGCCTCCACGGGCCTGAAGAAGGGGATCCAGATCCTCTCCAATGTGAACATGGCCCTGGCCGTGCTGCTCCTGCTCTTCGTGTTCCTGGTCGGCCCCAAGATCCTGGTCCTGAAGATCTTCGTCGAGACCCTGGGGCGCTATACCTCCAGCCTCTTCGAGTTGAGCTTCAAGGTCGCCCCTTTCACCCCGGCCTACGACGCCTGGATGGCGGACTGGACCCTCTCCTACTTCACCTGGTGGATCGCCTGGGCCCCCTTCGTCGGAATCTTCATCGCCCGCATCTCCAAGGGGCGTACAATCCGCGAGATGATCCTGGGCTCGCTGCTGGTGCCCACCTTGTTCTCGGTGCTGTGGTTCTCGGTGTTCGGAGGCAACGCCCTCTTCCTGGAACAACAGAACCCCGGGCAGATGGGACCCGCCATCCTGGAGGATCCCACCGTGGGCCTCTTCGCCATGCTCAGCCACTACCCGGGGTACCACCTGGTCTCGGGAATCTCCCTGGTCTTGTTGGCCACCTTCCTGATCACCTCGGCCGACTCGGCCACCTTCGTGATCGGGATGCTGACCACCGAAGGAGACCTGGACCCAAAGCTGGGAACCAAGGTCTTCTGGGGAGCCATGCTGGCTGCGGTGACGGGCCTGCTTCTGCGAGGAGGCGGCCTGGAACCGCTGCAGGCAGCGGCCCTCACCTCCGCCCTGCCCTTCAGCCTGGTCATGATCCTGATGGCCGTCTCGGTCCGCCTGAGGCTCTCCATCCAGGTCAAGGGCCAGCGGACCTGAGCCGAGGCCCGCGAGCAGTCCATGCCGGATCGACGCCGACATCGCGGACCCCACCCGCGCGATCGGGTGCTCTTCAGCAGCCAGGCCGTCCCACTTCTGCGCCGGGCGGTCTTCGAGTTCTCCTGGCTCTTGAGCCGGGGCTATCCCTGTGAATCGTCGCTGCTGCTGGTGGGCAACCACCATCAACTCACCGAGCGCCAGCGCACCGCCGTCCTGCGCTGCTCCTGCTCGGACCAGGCCCTGGCCGGGCGGCTGGCCAGACAGGTTTCCCCCGCCGACTGCGCAGGGCGCCCACTCCTCCTGGACGGCTACAACGTCCTGACCACCCTGGAGGCCGCCCTGGCCCGCGGATTCCTGATTCGGGGCAGGGACGGCTGCCTGCGGGACATGGCCAGTATGCATGGCACCTGGCACGGGGTGGATGAAACCCTGCCGGCTTTGGAGATCGCGGCCCGGGCGACCCAGCACCTGAAACCATCGCGGTGCGTCTGGTATTTGGATCGCCCGGTCTCCAACAGCGGTCGCTTGGCCCGCCGGCTCCGAGAGGTCGGCAAGGACCTGACCTCGACCTGGGAGGTCGAGCTGGTCCCCGACCCCGATCCACTGCTGGCGCGGTCAACCTGCGTAGTGGCCACCGCGGACAGCGCCATCCTGGACCGCTGCCAAGCCTGGCTGAACCTGGCTTCCCTGGCCGTCACCCGCGAAATTCCCGAGGCTCGAATCCTGGATTTGACGAAGGCCGAACCGGAACCCTGAGCGGTTCCCAACACGCCTGCCAGAGGAGGGATCTTCCGAGTCTTTCCGGGCAGACTTGAGAGAGGCGTGAACGCACCTGTGCAAAGATCTCCGTGCTTGCCTGTGGCGCAGGACGAGCCAGATGAGCGCCGGAACCACCCTGAGGCGATGAGAAGCACCGGCCTTCAGGTCTTGGGGAAGTGGCGCTTCTCGCAATCCGGGCAGATGCTGTGGCTGAAGTCTGCCTGACTGTGCGACGAGACGTAGACCTCGACCTGGGTCCAGAACCCCTGGTCATCACGGACCTTGCGACACCAGGCGCAGAGGGGGAGCAGCCCCTTGAGTTGGGCCAGTTCCCTCTCGTGGGCTCTCTTCAGCGCCTCGCGGGCCTCGACGCGCTCGTGGATGTCGATGCAGCTTCCCGTGTAGCCAACGAACTCGCCGTCTGGCGCAAAGAGCGGGACGCCCCGGTCGAAAAGCCAGCGATACTCCCCATCGGCCCGGCGCAGGCGGTATTCCATCTCGAAGACGACCCTCTGCTTGAAGGCCCCCAAGAAGATGTCCAGGCACCTTTGGAAGTCGTCCGGGTGGACCCCCTCGGCCCACCCGTTTCCCTGTTCCTGCTCCACGGTCCGACCGGTGAACTCCAGCCAGCGGTGGTTGAAATAGTCGCATCCCGAGGAGAGGTCGGCGCGCCAGATCATGATCGGCGCCTGTTCGACCAGGACCTGATACTCCGAGCACGTCAGGGGATTGTGGTTCACCTGGTCTTCCTTCGCGACGGTTCAGTCCTGTCCTCGTGTCGGAAGGCTCGCCCCAGAAGAACTGTGCCGTCCCTGGCCGGAACGATCCGGATCGGCCCGTGACGACGCCAGCGCTTGCCGACGGGAGAGATCTGCTTCGAGCCCCCCCGGCTGGGCCGAACGGACCACGAAACGAGGATGCGTCCGATCGTTTCTCCTAGACCGAGAGCACCCGTTCCATGGCCTCCGTGATGGCCTCCACGCCAGGCATCATGGCCCGCAGGAGCCCGGGATTGTAGGGCGGAGGGAAGTCGTCAGGGGCCAGGCGCTCGATGGGGGCGTCCAGGTGCCAGAAGGCCTCCCGGGCCAACACGGCGGCCACCTCGGCCCCGAAGCCGGCGGTCCGGGTATCCTCGTGCACCACCAGGCAGCGCGAGGTCCGGCGCACCGAGGCCAGCACCAGGTCGCGATCCCAGGGGACCAGGGTGCGCAGGTCCAGGACCTCGACCCGACTCCCGAAGCGCTCGGCCGCCTCGGCCACCTGGTGGACCATGGCCCCCCAACTCACCACCGTCAACTCATCCCCGGGGCGAACCACCCGGCCCCGGCCGAAGGGCAGGAGGTAGTCGTCGCCCGGATAGGCGGCGCTGCCCTCGCCCGTCATCAGCAGCGATCGATGCTCGAAGAAGAGCGTCGGGTTGGGGCTGCGCATGGCGGCGCGCAGCAGACCCACCGCATCCTCGGCGTTGGAAGGGAAAGCCACCTGCCAGCCGCAGGTGTGGACGAAGCGCACCTCGTCGCAGACCGAGTGCCAGGGATCGCCCACGTCCTTGCCGACGCCCCCGGCCAGGCGCACCACCACGGGGGCGGCAAAGCGGTTGCAGGTGCGCCAGCGCAGCGTGCCCAGGTTGTTCAGGTGCTCGGTAGCCGGGTCGGCATACTTGCGGAACTGGATCTCGGCCACCGGGACCAGGCCGGCCAGGGCCATCCCCACGGCCCGACCGACGATGCCCTCCTCCGAGAGCGAGGTGTCGAAGACGCGCGTCTCCCCGAAGCGGCGCTGCAACCCCTCGGTGACCAGGTGGACCCCGCCCTTGTGGCCCACGTCCTCCCCGAAGACCAGCAGGCGCGGGTTGCGCTCCAACTCCGAAGCCAGGGTCCGCCGCAGGGCCTCGGCGAAGCGGACCCGAGGCCCTCCAGGCTCCGGAGAGGTCCGGCCCTTCAAAGAAGTCCTCTGCTGGGGGGTCAGACCTCCTCGAGTCGCCGGGTCGGCGGGGTCCTCCTCCCAGACATGGCGGCCCGCCGCTCCCGGGTCCGGAGCCGGCCTGGAGCGAGCCCGATCCACAGCCTGATGCACCTGCAACCGAGCATCCTGTTCCAGATCCTGCCATTCCTTCTCGGAGAACCGGTCCGGGACCAGGTGTTCACGAAGCCTTGGCAGCGGATCCCGCAGCGCCTCCTCCTGAAGTTCCTGCTCGGTGCGATAGGCCGCCTGGTTGTCGGGCCCGGAGTGGCTGCACAGCCTGGGGACCTCCAGACGCAGCAGGGCGGGGCCACCCCCGCCGCGGACGTGCCCGACACACTCACTCAGCAGGACCGCCGTGGCTCTCGCGTCCGTCCCGTCGCCGTCGCGAACCAGAAGGTGGTTGAAGGAGGCCAGGTTCCGGGCGATGTTGCCCCCCGGCGTCTGCCACTGGCCGCGAACCGAGATGCCCAGGTCGTTGTCCTGGATGAAGAAGAGCACCGGCAGACGGAGCGTGGTGGCCACGGTCAAAGCCGACCAGAAACCGTTGGAGGCCACCGAGGCGTCGCCTCCCAGGGCCACCGCCAGGGCCCCCTCCCAGGATGCGTCGCCAAGGGTCTGCTGGTGGTAGAGGATCGACTGGGCCCACCCCACCGCGGGCGTGAACTGCGAACCGACATCCCCGGCCATGGGCAGCACCACGGGCCCGGGCCCGGGCAGGTTGAAGGCCACGCCGGCATCCCTTCCCCCCGAAAAACCTCCCGAACGAGCCAGGGAACTGGCCGCCGCCTCCTCCAGGTCCACCCCCAGGCCCAGCATCAGCGGGCGGCAGCGGTAGTAGACGCTCGCAGCGTCACGAGGATGGCTCAGGGCCTGGGCCAGGAGGGCCTGGGAGACCTCGTGGCCTTTGGCCGAGAACTGATACAGGACCAGGTGCTCGCGGGGAACCTGGCCCCGGCGGCGATTGGTCGTCTCCTCGGCTTCGTCCAGGAAGCGGGAGGCCAAACTGGTGCAGGCGATCTGGCGCCAGTCGAAGACGGGCTCGAGCGTCATGGGGGGGCATTCCTCCAAGCCTCGGGAGAGTCCGCCTCCCCTTCGCGAACCCGACGTTCGGTCCCTGGAGGCGCTCCCCGGTCTGCGGAGGGCCGGGGGTCGAACTCCTCAGCGGAGGGGGGGCCTGGTGCGATGGGGCCGGGTTTCCCAATCCGGCTCCGGCACCCCCCGGGACTCCTGCTGACGGATCTGCTCCAGCACAATCTCCACGGCCCTCTCCAATTGAGGGTCACGCCCCCGGGCGGACTCCTGGGGAGGGAACTCGACCACCACGTCGGGCTCGGTGCCGTGGTTCTCGACGCCCCAACCGACGTCTTCAAACCAGAAGGCGAACTCGGGCTGGGTGGTCACCGTGCCGTCCACCAGGCGGTGACGGGGCCAGACCCCGATGACGCCACCCCAGGTGCGCTTGCCGACCAGGGGGCCGAGGTTCATCATCTTGAAGACGTGGCTGAAGACATCGCCGTCGGAGCCCGCCAGTTCGTTGGTCAGGGCGGCCATGGGGCCCTGGGGAGAATCCTGGGGATAGGGGATCGGCTGGCCCCAGCGCTGGACATCATAACCCAACCGGCGCCGGGACAACTTCTCCAGAAGCAGCGGCGAGACGTGCCCTCCCCCATTGAATCGGACATCCACCAGCAGGCCCGGGCGATCCACTTCCGCCAGATAGCCCCGATGGAACTCCGCATAGCCCTGGGGGCCCATGTTCGGGATGTGCAGATAGCCGACGCGGCCCTGGGAGAGGTCGTGAACCCGGCGGCGATTGGCGGCAACCCACTGGCGATAGCGGGCCTTGGTGTCGTCGCAGAGGGTCCGGACCGAGACGACCCGGGTCTTCTCCTCACCCTCCCGGGTCACGCGGAGCTGCACGTCCACCCCCGCCTGGTTGACCAGCACCTGGGCAGGGCCCAAATCCCGCCCCAGGCGTCGCCCGTTGACGGCCAGGAGGCGGTCTCCCACGCGCAGGCCCGAGCCGGGCCGCCGGAGCGGAGAGTCCTGATCCGGGTCCCAGGAATCCCCCTGCACCATCCCGACGATCCGGTAGCTTTCGGTCGCCGGGTCATACTCGAAGTCGGCCCCCAACAGGCCCAGGGTGTGGTCCGGGTCCCCCGGGTAGTCTCCCCCGATTTCGTAGGCGTGAGAGGTTCCCAGCTCTCCCTGGACCTCCCAGAGGAGGTCGGAGAACTCGGCCCGGGTCCCAACCCGTTCCAAGAGGGGCAGGTACTGACGCGAGACCTGGCCCCAGTCCACCCCGGACATGTCCTCGCTCCAGAACTGGTCTCGCATCAGCCGCCAGGCCTCGCGGTACATCTGCTCCCACTCCCGGCCCGGCAGCACCGACGGTCGAACCCGAGCCAGGTCGATCCAGCCGGACTTGCGCCCGGGGCGCTCGTCGGTCTTCTCTTCTGGCTTCTTCCCGGCGGGGAGGGCGCGAAGACGTCGGCCCGAGCGATAGACCAGCGTCTTGGCGTCCCCGGACAACCGGAAGCTGCTGACCCGATTGAGCAACTCTTTGCGCTCCAGGGTCTTGAGGTCGAACGAGACCAGGGTCCCCCGCCCGCCCGGTTCCCGCTCGGAGGTCTGGGTGGTACCCAGGCTCCCCAGGACGGGATAGGAGGTGAAGAGCACCTGGTCGGCCATCCCCTCGATCCGCCCGAAGCGTCCCTCCTCGACAGGGAATGCCAGGACCCGGTCGGGGAGATTCTCCAGGTCGATCTCCACCGGCTTGACGGTCTTGGGCTCGGGGCCCTCGGCGCCCTCCTCCTCGGCCTTGCGGCCCTTCTTCTTGCGGCTGGTCCCCTCATGGGGCGGGCGGGGCTCGGCCACGAAGGGCGAAGGCACGTCCTCGCGCAGCGTCACCAGGAAGGGGCGCATTCCCCGAGGGAAGTTCAGGTCAAAGAACAGGTTGTCGTAGACCGGGTCGAAGTCCCGATACGACAAGAAATATAGATAGCGTCCCTCAGGGTCGAAGGCGGGGGCCACATCCCGGAACTCCGGTCGGGTGACCGGGAAGACCTCTCCATCCGCAACCCGCACGATCTTCAGACGCAGGATTCTGGGGGTCTCGGCAAAGCTGTAGGCCAGCCAGGCCCCGTCCGGCGACCAGGCCAGCCCGGAAATGCGGGCAAAGGGGCTTCGATCCAGCACCCGGACCGAGTCCTCCTCCAGATCCACCAGGATCAGCTCGTGTCGATGGTTGGCAAGAGCCACCCGTTGCGCCCGGGGCGAAGCCTCCAGGCTGACCGGCCGCCCCAGGTCCACTTCGGAGGCCACGACCCGGGGCTCGGAGCCATCCAGAGCGTGGACCTCCAGGCGCTCCTCCCCCGAACGGTCCGAAACGCAGACGAAGGCCTCCCCTCCTGAAAGCCAACGTCCCAGGCGATAGCGGACGCCGTCCGCCTCGCCATGCTGGAGGGTGCCCTGCTCCCAGCAGGCCATCGTGAAGGGGCGCCCCCGGACCGTCAGCAGCAGAGAGTGCCCCTCGGGATGGGGTTCATAGTCCTCCAGGTAGTCGGCGGCCCGGACGAAACGTCGCTGACGGTGGACCCGAGGGCTTCGGAAGTCGACCTCGATCCGATCCGAGCCTTCCTGCCCGGGAGTGTGCAGATACAGGTCGGCCCCGCACTGATAGACCACCCGCCGTCCATCGCTGTTGGGATGGCGCAGGTAGAAATCGGCGTGGTGGGTGTGGCGCACCAGATCCGAACCATCCGGGCTGCACGAATACAGGTTGCCGATCCCCTCGTGGTCGGATCCGAAGTAGATCCGCCCGGCCACCCACAGAGGCCGGGTCACGTTCCCCGGCAGATCCAGCAGGGTCCGAAAATCTCCCGTCCCCTCGGGGTCGATCCAGAGCTGGCCCACCGTCCCCCCGCGATAACGCTTCCAGCGCGCCGGATCGGCGGTGAAGCGCCCCAGGACCTGCCCTCCTCCGGGCCCGAAGCTCAGGGCGGCGGCGGGTCCCCAGGGCAGCGTGAGCGACGGTCCGCCCTCGCGGGCGACCTTGCCCAGCACGGTCGAACGGCGGAACGGCTGGCCCGCCGTCGTGGCGAAGAGGATCTCCCGGGAATCCGGGGTCCAGCCCGCCACGGCCGTCTCGGCGCCCAGAAAGGTCAGACGTCGGTTGGCCCCTCCCTCGGCGGGCATCACGTGCACCTCGGAATGCCCCTCGTCGCGACAGGTGCAGGCCAACCAGGCGCCATCTGGAGACAACCAGGGGTCCGAGACCCGACCCGGGTTGGCGGTCAGCCGCCGGGCGAGTCCTCCGCTGGCGGACACCTCCCAGAGATCGTCCTCACAGACGAAGACGACCCGGTCTCCCCAGAGACTCGGCTTGTGATAATAACCCTGCATGGCGCGCTCCAAGACGAGGTCAGCCCGGTCTTCCAGGCCGCAAGGCCGACCGGCTTCGGCGACGCGGCAGGGCGCCCTGCCGAGGCCCCCCGGCTGCAGGGAACCTGAACCCGGACTGAGAAATGCCGCGGTCGTGAAACCTGCGAATGATCATCAGCCCTTCCGCACCCGGGTGTACCATGCGTCCCTGACCACCGAGCGAACGCTCGTCCTCTGCGCCGTCGGCCTGGCCTGCATCGCCATGATCGGTTACGGGATCGGGGCCAATGTGGCGGGATCCTCGGCCGGCAACGGCTTCATGGGGTTGGGTCTGGTCTTGATGATCCTGGCCGGGTTCTTCCTGGGCCCGACTCACCGGTCCTCACTGAAGATCACCGAGGAGGCCGTCACCTGGAACACGGGCCGACAGACCGTGACCGTGCCCTGGCAGGCGGTCATGAAGTTCGATGCCGACCCCCCGAGCAAGCGTTGGTTCCGACAGGCCTTCATCAGCGACGGCACCCGGGCCATCGTCGTCTCCAGCTACGTCTTCCGGGAATACGACCAGATCGTCAGCCTCCTGGAGGTGGCGATGCGGACCCATTGGCGGGGCGCCGGCACCGCCAGTTCCAACTGAAAGGAGCCGAAGTGGCGCAGGAAAATGACGAACGGCGGGGGCTGCCCCGGTTTCCCATCGAGGGCATCCTCGTGCTGGAGAGGAACAACGAAGAATACCCGATCCGACTGCTGGACATCTCCACGGCGGGAGCCCGCTTCGAATCCGACCGGGAGTTTTCACCCGAGAGCCTGGTCCGGATCCTGTTGGACCACTTCCCGGTCGATGTCCCCCTGCGCGCCCTGGTGGCCTGGTCCCGGCCGCTTGACGGGGGTCTTTTCGAGCACGGGGTGGAGTTCATCAACCTGCCGCGGGCCGAATCGGTCCTGGTGCAGGACTTCATCGTCGAGAAGAGCGAGGAGGCTCCCCCCTCGACCTGAAGACTCAGCCCGCCTCGGAGACCATCACAGCCTCGATCTGCTGCTTCAGCCCGAGAACAGCCTGTTCTGCAACCCGACACACCTCCAGGCCCTGCCAGGCTGCCGAAAGGTCGCCATCTTCCAGGCCTTTGCGGAGCAGGGCCAGACCCTGCGCATCGTCACAGGCCAGTTCACGGAAACGACGGGCGAAGGCGGCTTCCTGGTCCGTTTGGACCCTGCCCCCTTCCTGCTCCAGGGCACGCAGGACCCTTTCTGACATCTGCTCTGAGGCCACCACCTCGGCCAGCACCTCTTCGCCTTCCACCTGCCCGACCTCGTACCCGGTCAGCAATCGTTCCAGGTTCGACAGGCGGGTCCCCGCCTCGGAGGCGCCGCCTCCCAGGATGTCGGTGTAATCCGTGGGAGCCTGGAAGACCTCGGGCAGAACCGCACTGCACCCACCGCAATAACGAGCGCCTGGAGGGTTGGCATGCCCGCAGCGCATGCAGGCCATCCCCGTGGGGGCGGCCGGGCGTGCCTTCTCCAAGGCCTCTCGCATGCCCCGGACGATCTCGATCATCCTGGGCATCGTGGCCTCCAGCAAATCCCACCCGCGGCGGAGGACCGCCAGGTCCGGCCCTTCCAGGGAAGAGATCATCACCTGCCAGGCCTGGTCCTGGACCGCCAGCAACGAGACCATCTCGCTCCCCAATCCCCCTTCCAGCCCCCCCAGAGCGGCCTGATGGGCCAGCTCCTGCTGGGCCTCGTGGAAGCTCGACAACTGCTGGCGCAGCAACAGACCGGCAGGCTCGCCCGAGAGGGCCCGCCCCACCCGCTCGCGGAGTTCCTGGAAGGCCGGGGCCTCGGAGTAGCGCCCCATCTCCTCCTCGGTGCGGTCCCACAGGTGCGCAACCTGGGAGGCCAGCGCGTCGAAGGCCGGCTCCAGGGCCGCCACATCGGGGGCCGATTCCTGATCGAGAGCCGGCTGCAGGCGGTCCAGCTCGGCCCGCACCCGGTCCAGGGCCGCCCGGGCGGGAGCCTCGTCGGCCTCCAGGAAGGGGTACAGGGGAAAACGCCGGAAGGCGTCCAGCTCCTGGCGATAATGGCGCTCCGCCCCCTGGACCAGTTGCCAGGCGTCCCGGACCAGCGCCCAGGGCAAGCGTCCCTCCGAGTGACAATCCAGGGCGCGTCGCAGCTCATCCAGGTAGGCATGCCCGCCGAGGCGCGAGGCGGCCGCCACGCGATCCATCTCCGCCAGCAGCTCGTGCGCGGCCGCGCTCCCCCGGCCCAGGAGCTTCAACCCGTCAGCCAGGGCGCTCTGCCGCCCGGACTCGAAGGACTCCACGAGGGCCCCCAACCCGGCCTGCATGGACTTCACCAGACCCGCCATGGGCCGAGCCACCTCGACCGCCCCGTAGAGGACCTCGAAGCGTCGAAGGTCCCGCTCCAGGCGCCCCACCAGCGCGACGACCGGAGGAAAGCGCTCGGTCAGTTCGCTGCGACCCACGTGCCCCTCCAGGACGTTCAGGCCCACCTTCAGGAAGTGATCCACAGCGGGGAAGGGCGAGTAGATCCGTTCCTTCTTCTCTTCCTCGTGCAAGGCCCCATAGCCCCGAGCCAGGCGACTCGCCGCCTCGCGGAGGCGCTGGGCCGCCCGCCCGATTCGAAACTCTTCCGAGCCCTTCAGGGCCTCCTCCAGGGCGGTCAGGGCCTCCTCCTGGGCGTCCAGGTCCTGGCGGCACTCTTCCAGGATGCGATCCACCTCGGGAGTCCGCAGCAGACCCGGGCTCACCAGGGCGAAGAGCGAGCGCCCTTCAAGACAGAAGTCCCGGGCTCTGGAAAGGGCTTCGTGGACCTCCGCAGGGGTTGCCCGGCCCTGGGCCAGGCGTTCGGCGACGTCCAGGATGCGGACCAGGGGAGCAGCAAGAAGTGTCATGATGAGGGGTCTTTCGCAAGGAAGAGCCCCATTCCTCGGTCCGTCGGGCCGTCCTGAAGCGGCGACAAACGAGGAGGCGCCCCCCGAAGGAGACGCCCCGCTCAGGATGGTTCCAGGCCCGGGTCTCAGCAGCCCAACTGGTAGTCCTGCAGGACCTGCCCGCCGATCACCATCCGCGAGCCCACACCGTAGGTGTTGGAACCGGCATAGGTGCCGTGCTCGACGTAGCCGATCTCGTCGCGATGGTGGATGGTCTCGTAGCCGACCAGCTTCCGTTTGGTGAACGAACCCGTCTGGGTGTCGATCTTGACGATGCCCAGCTCGTCCAGGCTCTTGAGCTCGCCGGCATCCGTCTTGCCGTCCCCGTTCTCATCCGCCCAGATCTTCAGGCTCTTGAGCTCGTCGCCCTCCAGGACGCCGTCCTCGTTCCCGTCAAAGAGCGAGCGGACCTTGTCCCAGCCGCTCTGGTACTTGTTCTGCTCGCCGTCCAGGCCGGTCTCGTTCATCAACTCGCGGCCGTTGATGTTGCCGTCGCCGTCGGCGTCCATGACCAGGAAGCCGTCCCCGCCGCCCTTCTTCAGCCACTCGGTGCGGTCGGTGCTACCGTCGCCGTTGACGTCGAAGTCGATCTTCTTGTCCCAGTTGACCAGCAGGTCCCACTCCTTCTGGGTGGTGGTGGTCGTGACGCGCCGATCGCCCGAGACCGCCACCGAGTTGGCGGAGGTCTGCTTCTCGTTGATCCGCTTCTGGGAGTTGTCGGCCCCCGTGACACCCAGCTCTCCGTCCTCGTTCAGGTCCAGGATCACGGGGTCCCGGTTGGGCAGGATCTCGATGCGTTGAGAAGCCGTCTGCTCGGTCTGATGGATCTTCTGGCCGGTCTGGAACTTGTAGTCCCAAGCCTTGTGCTCGGTGTACTCGTAGACCGCCTTCTGCTCGTAGCGGTCCTGGTAGATCGGCATGCGGAAGACCGCCTGTGCCGGCCCCTCAGTTCCCCCCATGTAGCCGAACATGCCCCCGGACATCTGGGTGAAGGCATTGCCCGCGGACATCCCGCCCCAGCTCATCCCGCCGTCGGCGTTCTGCGTGGCTGGGGAGGTGAAGATGGTGGCCAGGTTCGACATCGACATCAGCGGGGAGAGCCCAGAGAAGCCGCCCGCAAAGTTCATGCCCATCCCGGCAAGAGGCTGAATCCCGTTCATGAATCCGAGCAAGGTTGAAAACCTCCTATGATGCCTTGAATCAAAGATCACGCGGCCGGGCCCAGAAGTCAAGGGGGGAACCAGGTCAAGCGGTCAGGCCCGCACCAACCGGTTCCGGTGTGATCCCACGGCATTCGCACAGGATCGTGGTGGAAGACGTCATGGCGGCGCGAGGTCTCGACCGCCCTCCCACGCGACGCCAGGTGGAAGGCCGCATCCAGATGAACGGTCGATCTTCGGGGCCCCCCGGCTCTTGACAGCCCCCTCCCCTGGAGTGAAGAGAACTGCATATGAGGATCAATACGCAGGGTTTCAGGATTGGGGAGACGGCCCCCCCCAGGCCACAACGGACCTTCCTCCTGGAGGGGACCAAGGACCTCGACACGGTGATCCCGGCCGAGAGCCGGTTCACCGAAGGGGCGGGGCCCGTGTATCCCACTCTCGGCCGCCGGCTGTTCCCGGCTCTCGATGCGCTCGAGATCACGATGGATCAGTTGGGCAAGCACCCGACACCCGAAGAGTTGGACCGCTCGAACGTGCGCCGCCTGATCCGCGCCATGCTGCCGGTCCTGGAAGCCTACTCGGACTGCTATCCCAAGAAGGCCTACAAGAAGGCTGCCGGCGAGTTGGGGACCATCGTGAGCGCCGTCGGTCAGTTCAAGGACGTCGCCGTCCTGGAGACGACCGTCGGGACGCTCTACCCCGACGGCGTCATTCCCCCCCGGATCGCCAAGCGCCTCGAGAAGACGCACAATCAGGAAGCGGAACTGTTCCGCGACGCCTACAAACACTTCCGCAAGGAGGGCCTGGAGACGGTCCTGGACACCTTCAGCCAGCCCCACCGGCTGGAGGAGGGCTCCCCCGCCCGCATCGAGACCGAGGACCGCCGCCTGCTGGGCAACCGCGCGCTCGAGCTCCTGGACAAGGCCGAGAACCGGGGCCTGGTGCACCAGGACCCGGAAGAGTTCCACGGGGGCCGAAAGGCCCTGCGCCGCGTGCTGAACGCCGTGGGCGCGAGCGCCGACATCCTGGCCTGGCCCAAGGAGGACGTGGAGGCCATGACGCGTCTGGTCGACGGCCTGGGCGTCGCCCAGGACAGCTTCATCGCCTACGAGTGGCTGGAGAAGGAGGGCCTCCACGCCGAAGCCACCAAGATGAAGGCGGAGTATGACGCCCGGCACCAAGCCGAGATCCAGGAAGCCCAGCGCTTCATCGACTCCGGAGCCTTCGGCCGCCTGCGCGCCGCAGCCGAGCTGGCCTAGGAACCCAGACGGAAATCCCTCGGCGATGCTCGGTCGAGGTTTCCGACCGGGCCCCTAGCGCCTCGCGCCCCGCGAAGCGCGCGTCGCGCTCACGCTCGTCGGTGCCCGCATCCCGTTGGCCGTGGACTTCGACCCAAGGGCCTCGAGGTGCTCGCCGAGCCGGTGGCGGCGTTCCTGGCTGCGGCTGGGGGGGGGCGTGGTGAGGCCCCCGGCGCGTGCGCCTGGGCGCGGCCCTCTCCTTCAGGATTCGTAGACGATCCTCCCGGCACAGATCGTCAAGCACACCCGGGCTCCGTCCTCGGGAAGGAGCGCCCCCGGCGTGAGCAGCACCAGGTCTGCCAGCATGCCTGGCTCCACGGCGCCCAGTTCGTTCTCGCGGTGGACCGCCCGAGGGGGCCCCGAAGTGAAACCGGCCAACGCTTCCTCGATGGACAAGCCCTGTTCCGGCAGTCCCGGGCGCCAGGGGGTCCGCGTCGCCGCGTGCCGGGCAGCGCCCAGGCAGTCGCACGACACGATCGGCCAGTCGCTGCCGAAGACGGGTGCGGCGCCCTCCTCAGACAGGCTCTTCCAAGGGAAGGCCGTGCCCCATTCGGACTCCGGCACGAGCTTGTGCCACAGGGTGAGGGGGGGACGCTCGTGGAAGGGTTGCATGGAGGCCACCGCGTCCTCCGACTGAAAGCGGACGAGGTCTTCGGAGCGGCACATCTCGACATGCTCGATGCGATGCCGGATCCGGTGGCCTCGGCGTTCGTCGGGTTGGGCATTGGCCCGGCGGGCCGCGCTGATGGCGTCAAGCATCAGGCTCACCGACTTGTCGCCGATGCAATGGGCGCGAACCTGCAAGCCCAGACGATCGGCGATCCGGACCGTCTCCTCGAGGTCCTCCGGGGGGAAGCTGGGAAGTCCGTTCTGTGGAGGACGGTCAGTCCGACAGGCCGTCTCTTTCTCGACCACTCCATCCAGGAAGAGCTTCACGGCGTCCAGGGTCACCATTCCCTGGGTCGCGGCTGTCCGGGACCGGGCCTCTCGGAGCCTCTTCTCGAGCCCCTCCAGGTGGGGCTGCACGTGAATCCTGGCCACCTCGTCGTGGTTCGCCACGAACTCCGACTCAAGGCGCCGGACCTTGGCCAGTGCCTCCAGGCGTCCGACCAGGAACCGGTGCATTTCGCTCACGGTCAGGGCGCCCTCGCGATACCGTCGCAGCCGATCCCGGATCTCGGCGGCGTCGTGGACGTCCTCCAGCATGCGCTCGTCAGGCACCACCGAGTGGGAACTCTCGACCCGAATCGTGAGTTCCTCCTTCTCCTCAAGCTCCAACAGAAGGAGGAGCAGCTCGACGTCCTCCTCGGGCATCGCCAGGCCCATGTTGTGGACGCTGGTGATGCCGTGGCGGTTCAGCTCGGCGGCGGCCCTGCGCAGGGAGGCCAGCTTCTGCTCCTGCTTCAGGGGATGGAGGGCACGGACGGCGCCCTCCACCAGACAGTAGCACTCCGGTTCCCGCAGTTCTCCCCCAGGAAGGCCCTGGCCGTCGAGCCCGATCCCGGTTTCGGCTCCGATCTCCACGATCTCCCGCGGATAGGGAGGCATGGCCCGAAGCAGGCCGCTCTCCTCCAGGGCCCTGGTGTTGGCCCAGACGGTGTGGAGATCGTGAGCCACAACCATGAGGGGCCGATCTTTCACGATCTCGTCGAGCCGGGATCGGGCTCGGGCAGGGTCGAGAAGCGGAGGTTCCAGATAGTTCAGCCCGTGGACCTGGATCATCGGCCGGTCGGGATTCTCCTCGGCGAACCTGCGGATGCGCAGCTCCAACTCTGCAGCGTCCCGCACGTCGCCCACGTCGCAGCCGTCCAGGCGCTCGGCTCCGACCAGCAGGTGGACGTGGGAGTCCGTGAAGCCTGGCAGGAGCAGCCCCCCCCGCGCATCCCGGACCTGCTCGGCGTCCACTTCCACGCCCGCCGGCTCGACGGCCTGGATCACGCCGTCTCGGAGCGACACCGTGAATCGGCCCTCTCGCCCGGCGAGGGTGCAACTCGTGATGGCGAGCTGCGGCCGCCCCTCAGGCGCGGAATTCCGTCCCCGCAGGAGGGGTTGGCGGTCGTCGGGGGTGCGGGCCTCCCGCTCGGGGCAGACCGTCGGCCCTCGGTGGCGCCGCAGGCGCTGGGCCCGGGCTCTGGCATAGGATCGGAGTGCGACGTCCATCGGTCTGACTTTCCGACGCCCGGAAGGAGTCCTCCCTGGCGACCCTGCAGATTCCGGGCTTCACCAACGCCGACGAGAAGCCTGAATCCGCCACCTGGCTTGAAAGCCGGGGGCGTCGAGGAGGGCGCCCGCTTCACCGGCGGGCCGGACCGCGCGACGGACGCCCCTCCTAGCGCTCCCAGGTGGTGGTGGAATCCATGCCCCAGAGACCGTCCACCCGGACGGAGTCCCCTTCCCGGATGATCTTGTAGTCGGGAGACCAGGGGGCCTTCACGGTCAGGGTGTCGCCTTCCCGGACGATGTGGACCGAGGCACCCCAGGGGCCGCTCACCTCGAGGGTGTCGCCGTCCCTCTGGAGGGTGTAGTCCTGCCCCCAAGGCCCGTCCACCTGGATCCGGTCGCCGTCCTTCCGGACCGTGTAGTCGTCACCCCACGGTCCGTCGGACTGAATCGTGTCGCCCGAGCGGGTGATCGTGTAGTCCTGCTTCCAGGGCCCGTCCACCTCCACCGTCTCCCCGTCGGTCGTCACCGTGTGGTCGTCTCCCCAAGGCCCATCCACATGGGTGGCCTGCCCGTTGCGGGTGACCATGAAGTCCGCCCCCCACGGACCATCCAACTCGACTCCCTGCCCCGCGGGAGCCACCTCGTAGTCGGCGCCCAGAGGGCCGTCAAAGCGGATGGTGCTGCTGGGAGCCGGGGCGAATCCCTCCTGGAAGGCCAGACCCGGAACCAGCGAGAGGTTCCCGTTCGTGTCGTGGAAGAGACCGTGCCCCAGGTAGACTCCGAAGGGCGAATAGGGCGCGTCCTCGTCGGTGGTCGTGGTGCTCCCGTCCGAATCCGTGGTGGTGCTGGACTCGGTCTGGCGGATCAGGTCGATGCGCCCCAGGCCTTCGGGCACCACCTGGAACTCCAAGCTGTCCAGGTGGCTCTGTCTCTGCATGGCCAGTGCCGCCTGGTTCCCTTCGGTCACGGGGACGACGGGGCAGACGGTGCTGCTGGGCGGAGGCGTCGGCGGTGTTGCGACGCAACCGGCCAGCCCGGCCAGCCCCGCCAGGGCGGCGGCCACGAACAGACCTGCCCGAGCCCAACCCTTCAGGTGCCCTGTCGGGACCTCGGGAGCTTCGGCCCGACGGTCCACGCCGAGGAGTTCGACCCGGTCGCCCGAGCCCTCCGCCGAACGCGCCGGGGGCTGACGAACCGAACCGGCTCCCGGCGGGGCCAGGGTCTTGAGATCGACGGCGGTCGGTTTGATCTTCATGGAGGCTCCCTCGGGGACTGAATCGTTGCAACCTCGAGTCTACCTCCACTGCGACCAGATGTCGTTGCCATCCTGTTTCCGGCCGACCCGGAGGAGTCTGCCCCGCGCCGCAGAGGAGCAGGGGCGGGGGGGCGTCGCCAGGACGCGCACAGGCGCCGCCCCTCACGGTGCGGTGAGGGGCGACGCCTGGATTTCCAGGGCACTCGGTGCGGCTGAGCCGCACCGGCGGAGTTACTGGACCTGAATCCGGGTCGAGGAATCCTTCTCCTGAGGCGCGGGGATCCGCACCTTCAGCACCCCATCCTTGCACTCCGCCTGGATCTGCTCGGCCTGGATGCCGGCGGGCAGGCGGATCGTGCGCGAGAAGCTTCCGGTGAAGATCTCGCGGCGGTACATCTCCTTCTCGCGGACCTCCTCGTCCTTCCTGGTCTTCCCGGAGATGGTCAGGTCCTGGCCCTCCAGGCGCACCTCGATGTCCTTCTTGTCGACCCCGGGCAAGGCCACCTCCACCAGGAGGTTGCCTTCCTCACGGGAGACGTTCATGGCCGGATTCCACGCCTGAGACGGAGAGACATCCAGAAATGTGTCGAACATCCGATCAAAGACGCTGCGGAAGCGCCGCATCTCGCCGAAGGGATCCCACCCGGCCAGACCGCTGACGGGCTCCCTCCAGGGAGCGAGACTGCTGGGGTTGGTCTTGTTGCTGTCCATGATGTGACCTCCTTTCGAGCCGATCATGCACCGCCTCGGATTAGACGGACATCAGATCAACGCAGGAGTTCCATATGCGCCGTGCGGAACCCGCCCCCCCGGTTTCCTCCATGAATCTGCGGCATTTCCGCACAATCTTGGCGGAAACCTGAAGGAGGTTCGTTGCTCGCCCAAGCCACCGACTTCGATTTCAGGATTTTTTCAGGGTTTCGATCCAGGCTTGCTCCATCCGCGGGGGACCAAGGAGTCTGCAGTGAGCATCCCGATCCATCCTGCAAGTCCAAGTCCGTCTTTTATCAAGAGCGTTCGCCCCGAAGCCGCCCAGGCCTCGCCAGAATTCAAGTTGCCCGACGTCGACGACCTGTTCACGGGCAGCAAGCCGAACTTCGGCAAGACCTACGACAAGTTCATCGCGGCCTCGCAGGTCCCCCATCCCGAGCCGGCCCCCGCCTACTACGATGAGGCAGCCGATGCAGCCCTGGCGAAGGCGTATTATGGCGCCATCGCCGACCAGTCCCAGCCCACCGAGCGCATGCGGCTCTTGCGCGATCTGGTCGCGTCGACCCACACCCCCGAGCCACGCGGGTATCACTACGTGGTCGCCAAGACCCTCTATTCCGAGGTCGACCGCCATCCCGACGGCACCGTCCGCAGCGTCTACAGCCGCGAGCCGATCAAGGTCCTGACCTACCCGGACATCTCCCTGGAGACCCTGGCCACCAAGGACCTCAGCGCCATCGCCGGCGCCAGCTCGGCGGCCCCCGAGGTGATCGGTGCCTGGCTGGCCTTCCAGAGGGGCGCCGCCACCATGAACTGCGAGCACGTGGTGCCCCAGAGCTACTTCGACGAGCGCGAACCGATGCGCAGCGACCTGCACCATCTGTATGCCTGCGACATCCAGGAGAACAGCGCCCGCGGAGCCACCCCCTACGGATCGTTCGTCCCGAAGGGCGGAAAGGGCGAGGTCGCGCGCGCCACGCTCTACTTCATGCTGCGCTACCCCGAGGTCCGGCTTCCCTACAAGGGCAAGGCCATCCAGATGCTGAAGGACTGGTCGGCCCAGGATCCGCCGGATGCCCGCGAGCGCCACCGCAACTCCGAGGTGCAGAAGGCGCAGGGCAATCGCAACCCCTTCATCGATCACCCCGAGTGGGTGGCCGACTTCCAGCCTTAAGAGCCCAAACAGCGCAGGCGCCATCTTGAGCGCGTGATTGTGGCCGACGCCGCACCGTGTGCGGTTTCCTCCATGAATCTGCGGCATTTCCACAGAATCATGGCGGGAACTCCGAAGCGAGGTGACCGGGAGAGGCGCGACAGGCGAGAGGAGCCCTGGCGCCCGGCCCGAAAGCGTGGCCCCTATGGCCAAGAACATCGTTTCCCGAGCCCAGGACTACCCCCAGTGGTACCTGGATGTCATCAAAGCCGCCGAACTGGCGGACTACTCCCCCGTCCGCGGTTGCATGGTGATCCGGCCCGCGGGCTACGCCCTGTGGGAGGCGATCCAGCGCGACCTGGACCGCCGCTTCAAGGAGACCGGGCACGTCAACGCCTACTTCCCCCTGCTGATCCCGGTCAGCTTCCTGGAGCGGGAGGCCCAGCACGTCGAAGGCTTCGCCATGGAGTGCGCCGTGGTGACCCACTCCTCGCTTGAGAAGGACGAGACCGGGCACCTCAAGCCCCGCTCGGAGCTGCCCGAGCCCCTGGTGATCCGCCCCACCTCCGAGACCCTCTTCGGGCACATGTATGCCCAGTGGATCCAGAGCTACCGCGACCTTCCGGTCCTGATCAACCAGTGGGCCAACGTGATGCGCTGGGAGATGCGCACGCGACTCTTCCTGCGCACCGCCGAGTTCCTCTGGCAGGAGGGCCACACCGCCCACGAGACCGCCCAGGAGGCCCAGGAGGAGACCCTGCGGATGCTGGGGGTCTATGCCTCCTTCGCCGAGGACTTCCTGGCCGTGCCGGTGGTTCAGGGACGCAAGACTGAAAGCGAAAAGTTCCCGGGCGCCGACACCACCTACGCCATCGAGGCCATGATGCAGGACCGCAAGGCCCTGCAGGCAGGAACCTCGCACAACCTGGGCCAGAACTTCGCGCGGGCCTTCGACGTGAAGTTCCTGGGCCGGGACAACCAGTTGCAGCACTGCTGGACCACCTCCTGGGGGGTCAGCACCCGGCTGATCGGCGCCTTGATCATGGCCCACTCCGATGACGAGGGCCTGATCCTGCCGCCCCGGGTCGCCCCGACCCTGGCCGCCATCGTGCCCATCTTCAAGACCGACGAGGAGAAGGAGAAGGTCCTGGCCTATTGCCGGGAGCTGGCCGGCGCCCTGTGCGGGGCCGAGCGCCTGGCCGCGGCCGAGAAGCGGGATGCCGGACGCGAGCTGCTGACGGTCTTCACCGACGAGTCGGCCTGCCAGAGGGTGGTCCTGGACATGCGCGAGGGCCGCGCCGTCGAGAAGCACTACCACTGGGAGCAGAGGGGCGTGCCCTTCCGCCTGGAGGTGGGTCCCCGGGACGTCGACAAGTCCGCCTTCGTCCTCAAGACCCGCTTCGACGGGACCAAGACCTTCCACGAGAAGGGATCCGCCAGCCCCGACTGGCTGCGCGAGCAGGCCAACCTGGTGCAGACCCGGATGCTGGAGCGCGCCCGGACCTTCCGGGAGGAGAACACCGTCGTGGTCGAGTCCTACGACGAGATGAAGGCGGCTTTGGCCAAGGGCGGATTCGTCCGCTGCTGGTTCCGCGAAGACCCCGAGGTGGAGGCCCGCATCAAGGAGGAGACCAAGGCCACGGTCCGGGTGATCCCCTTCCAGCAGCCAGGGGGAACCGGAAAGTGCGTGGTGACCGGCCGCGAGACATCCGAACAGGCGATCTTCGCCCTGGCGTACTGATCCGCCCACCCAACCGGAGGGTCTGACCCGCCAGCCCCGGGCGCATCCTGGCGCTCGGGGCTGGCTTTCAGTTCACCCAGACGGTCTCGCGGCCCAGCAGGTCCTCCACCTCGCCCACCAGACGGGGGCCATCCTCGACGCCGAAGGCCTCGGGCAAGTGCAGGACGGTGGTGCCCTGGGGGCTCTCCAGGTG
Organism: Candidatus Xenobium occultum; assembly: GCA_002423485.1. Lineage (GTDB taxonomy): Bacteria > Vulcanimicrobiota > Xenobia > Xenobiales > Xenobiaceae > Xenobium > Xenobium occultum. The sequence goes on from DIWH01000078.1 coordinate 128,008, forward strand.
CAGGAAGACCTCCCGGGCTCCCCGATGGCGCAGCAGGATGTCCCGCAGACGCGACAGCGAGTCTCCCTGGAAGAGCTGCACCCGGATATTGAGTCCCCGGAAGCGGCCCTCCAAATCCGAGAGATTGCGGGCGCCAGCGGAGTTGGCGGCCATCTTCTCGACCGAGAGCATCTCGTCGGCGGTCAGCTTGACCTCCTCGGCCGGAGCCTCCTCGTCCTCCTCCTCGTCCCGGGCCTGACGGGCCTGACGGACCTCCGTCACGCCCTTGGCCACCACGATGGCCCCGTCCACACACAAGGAGGAAAACTTCTCGTAAGCCTGGGGGCGCAGGGTGACCTCGGTGGTGCCTGAGAAATCCTCCACCTGCAGGAAGGCCATCTGGGTCTTGAAGCGGGTCACGATCTTCCGGACTGAGGTCACCATCCCGGCGATGGCCACGCTGGCTCCAGCCCCCAGCGAGCTCAGGTCGGCGATGCGGTGGGTCGAGTAGCGCGTCAGGAGCTCACGGTACTCCGAGAGCGGCGAGTCGGAGAGGTAGATACCCAGCATCTCCTTCTCCATATCCAACAGGACCCGCTTGTCGAACTCGTTCTCGCGCAGCTTGCAGACCTCGGCGAAGGTGGTCCGGCCCAGGTCGCCCTCGTCGAAGAGACCGAACTGCCCGCTCTGGGCCTCCTTCTGGACCCTCTGGCCGTGGTCCAGGCAGCAGTCCAGGTTGGCCAGCAGGGTGGCCCGGGTCTCGCCGAAGCCGTCCATGGCCCCGGCCTTGATCAGGCCCTCCAGCACCTTCTTGTTGACCTGGCGCAGATCCACCCGGGCACACAGGTCCGCCAGGTCCTGGAAGGGGCCTTCCTTCTCGCGGGCCGCCACCAGGCAGTCCACGGCCCCCCGGCCGACGTTGCGCACCGCCGCCATGCCCCAGCGGATTCCCGCCGGCACCACGGTGAACTCAGGCCCCGACTCGTTGACGTCGGGTCGCAGGACCTCCAGACCCGACTGCGAGCACTCGGCGATGAAGAACGACACCTTCTCGATGTTGCTCATGACGCTGGTCAGCAGGGCCGCCATGTACTCCGGGCGGTAGTGCGTCTTGAGCCAGGCCGTCTGGTAGGTGACCACCGCGTAGGCCGCCGAGTGGGACTTGTTGAAGCCGTAGGCCGCGAA
>DIWH01000003.1:0-95258 GCA_002423485.1 Candidatus Xenobium occultum
ACTTCGACGGGGACCAGATGGCGGTCCACCTGCCCTTGTCGGCAGGAGCCCAGGCGGAGGCCCGCCTGCTGATGCTGTCGGCCCACAACATCCTGCTGCCTGCCTATGGCACGCCGGCCATGTCGCCGACGCAGGACATGGTCCTGGGGATGTACTACCTGACCATCGAGAAGCACGACTCAAAGGGTGAGGGCAAGCAGTTCTCCGACATCGATGAAGCCCTGCTGGCCTACGACGCCAGCGTCGTCGAGCTGCAGGCCCCCATCAAGGTCCGCGTCTTCGGGCACCGGGTCGCCACCACCGTGGGTCGGCTCTACATGTGGCGGGCCGTACCGGACGTCGTGAAGGTTCCTGAGGATTGCGCGCCGGAAGAGGTGGCAAACGTTGAAAAGCGGCTGCTCCGCTTCGCCGAGTTGAACCGGACCTTCACCAAGAAGGATCTGGTCAAGCTGGTCAAGCGGGTCCACTCGGATCACGGGAATACCCGCACGGCGGCCTTCCTGGACAACCTCAAGGCGCTGGGCTTCCGCTTCGCGACGCGCTCGGGCACGACCATCGGCGTGGATGACATCAAGATCCCGCCCGAGAAGCCCGTCATCCTCGAGCGTGCGGACAAGCTGGTCCAGCAGGCAGACGACTTCCTGCGCCGGGGGTTCCTGACCGAGGACGAGCACTATCATCAGTTGATGGCGATCTGGAGCGAGGCGACCAACGAGGTCGAGATGGCCATGATGCGCCATCTGGACCGTCTGAACCCGGTCTTCATGATGGCCACCTCCGGCGCCCGAGGCAACCCGGCCCAGGTCAAGCAGTTGGCGGGGATGCGCGGTCTGATGGCCGACCCCACGGGCCGCATCATTCCGATGCCGATCCGCGCAAACCTGCGGGAAGGTCTGACGGTGCTGGAGTACTTCATCAGCACCCACGGCGCCCGCAAGGGCCTGGCGGACACGGCCCTGCGCACGGCGGACTCGGGTTACCTGACTCGCCGGTTGATCGATGTCTCGCAGGACATCATCGTCCGTTCGGTTGATTGCGGCACGGGCGATGGGATTCGGATGGAGACCGCCATCAACGGTGGAGACATCAAGGTTCCGCTGCGCGAGCGGCTGGCCGGTCGGTTCTCGGCGCAGGATCTGGAGTATGAGGATGCCGCGGGCAACCCCCAGACTCTTCGCTCCAACGACCTGATCGATGAGGACCAGGCCGCCGCCATCGAGGCCTGGTTGACCCGAGGCATGGACAACCTGGGCCGGGTGCCCGTCCAGGGCTCGCAAGGCCGCCGCTTCGAACGGCCGGGCATGCTGATCCGTTCGGTCATGACCTGTCGCGCCAAGCACGGGGTCTGCGCCACGTGCTACGGCAAGAACCTGGCCACGGGCAAGCTTGTCGAGATCGGAGAGACCGTCGGGATCGTCGCGGCCCAGTCCATCGGCGAACCCGGCACGCAGCTCACCCTGCGGACCTTCCACACCGGCGGCGTGGCCCAGGAGGACATCATCCAGGGTCTGCCTCGCGTCGAGGAACTCTTCGAGGCGCGTAAGCCCAAGAATCTCGGTCATATGGCCGAGATCGACGGCATCGTGTCCTTCGGCGAGGAGAAGGGCCAGCGCAAGGTCATCATCACCCGCCCGGGTGGCGAGGAGCGCGCGCAGTTGGTGCCCTACTCGGCCCAGTTGATGGTGGAGGAGGGGGACTCGGTGGATGTCGGCGACCTGCTGGTCGAGGGCTTCCTGAACCCCCACGACATCCTGCGCATCAAGGGTCTCGAGCATGTGCAGCGCTATATCGTCGATCAGGTGCAGACCGTGTACCGCGATCAGGGCGTGGACATCAACGACAAGCACATCGAGGTGATCGTCCGGCAGATGCTGCGCAAGGTGCGCGTCAACGAGGCCGGCGACACCAACATGTTGCCGGGCAGCTTGCAGGACGTGTTGCTGTTCGAGGCCGAGAATGATCGGGTTCGGACCGAGGGCGGCGTTCCCGCCAGCGCGGACAACGTGCTGCTGGGAGTCACCAAGGCGTCGCTTGCCACCGAATCGTTCCTGTCGGCGGCTTCCTTCCAGGAGACCACCAGGGTTCTGACCGAGGCGGCCATCAACGGCAAGATCGACTACCTGCGCGGCCTGAAGGAGAACGTGATCATCGGCAAGCTGATCCCGGCTGGAACCGGAATGGATCAGTATCGCCGCGTCGAGGTCGGTCTGCGCGGGGCGCCTGCGTATGCGCCGCGCCGGGAGATTCTCGACACCGACCTGCGCCAGGCCGAAGAGGAGCTGGCGATGGGTTTGGGGTCGCATCCCTTGGACGTCTGAGGCCGGCCGGGCAGAGCTGGCGCTAGGAAGAGGGCCGGCCCGCAAGGGTCGGCCCTCTTCCTCGTCTCTGCCAGGCATGAGGTGGGGCGCCAGGACGGGTCTGCTTCAACCGATCCTCGCGCAGGAGGCGACCCGGACTCGCGGGAATACCCCGACCTGATTGGAGCCCGTCGGACCTTCATGCCAAGCTCCCTTGCCATCCGGGCTGACGATGTCCCCCTCTTCGGAGGGGTGGTCCTTTCCCTGCTGCTCTTCACCGTCCTGGGGGCGCTGTTCCGCCGCCTCTTCTACCCCGAGACGCCCGGACAGGGTCTGTCCGGATCCTTGCGCGGGCGACTGCGCGTCGGGGCCGTCCTGCTGCTGGTCCTTCTGCCCGCCCTGAACTCCTGTTTCTGGGTCCCCGCACTTCAACCTTACGGATCCGAACTGCTTTGGGCAGTGGGTCTGGTTCTCGGGGTGCTGGCGGTGGAGGCCTTGTTGCTGCTCCTCTTCGAAGGGGTCCTCCCGCGCCGGGGTGTGCGCGTGGGGGATTCGGTCGTGTTGGCGTCTCGCTGGATGGTCTACCCCGTGCTGGTTGTCCTGGCGGCGGGTCATTGGCTTGCCGCAGAGCCGCGCGAATCGCGTTTCCTGTACGCTGGGATCTGGGTTGCGTTGGTGCTGGGGATGCTCCACACCCTGTACGGATACCTGTTCAAGTCCGCCAACTGGCAACATCCGCTGGCCCAGACCCTGTGCCGGCGCTTGCGACCCTGGGCGTGGTTCTCGGTCCTGCTGTTGACCTTCGCCTATGCGACCACGTGGTTTCCTGGCTTCGCCTACGAGGCTCACCTGAATCAACTGCTGGCCGGTCTGGGGCTGGTGCTGCTTCTCGAGACCCTCCTGGCCGTCGTCTTCGAGTTCTACTTTCCGGTCATCCGGCGGACCACGGTTCCAAACCTCTTCCAGGATTTGACCCGAGGTCTGATGTACCTCGGTCTGGTGCTGCTCGCCCTGGGGGTCGTCTTCAAGCAGAACCTGTCCTCCCTGGTGCTTGGATCCACGGTCGTCTCAGTGATCCTGGGTTTTGCCTTGCAGGAGACCCTGGGCAACTTCTTCGCCGGGCTGGCCCTGGGGGTGTCCAAACCCTACAGCCTGGGTGACCATATCCAGGTGGGAGAGCTCAGCGGGCGGGTCGAGAAGATCGACTGGCGTTCGACGGCGTTGTGGACCAACACGGGGGACTACACGGTCCTGCCCAATTCGGTCCTGGCCAAGGAGAACATCCTCAACTATTCGGCGCCCAGCATCCTGCACGCCAGGCTCGTCGATGTGGGGGTGCACTACCGGCATCCTCCCCACGAGGTGCGGCGCGCTTTGCTTCAGGCCGCCGCCTCGGTCTCGGGGGTCCTCTCGGATCCGCCCGTCGAGGTCTGGTTGATGGAGTTCGCCGACTCGTCGGTCAACTACCGCTTGCGTTACTGGATGCAGGAATACGAGCGCCGCTGGGAACTGGACTCGCGGGTGCGCGAGGCGATTTGGTACCACTTCTCCCGCGCCGGGCTGGAGATTCCCTTCCCGATCCGCACCCTGCTGCAACCGCCCCCGGCCCGGGAAGAGTACGTCGAGTCCGGGATTCGGGCCCTGCTGGAGAGGGTGGACTTCCTGCGGACCTTGACGCCGGCCGAGCAGCAGATCCTGGTGCAGCACACGCGCCTGCTCCTCTACGCGCCCGGCGAGAGGGTCTTCGGTCAGGGGGAGGCGGGTGAGAGCTTCTACCTGATCAAGACCGGCCGCCTGAAGGTCACGGTCTGCAATGCCCGGAACGAGTGCTATCTGACCCGGGAGATGGGGCCGGGAGAGTTCTTCGGGGAGATGGCCCTGCTCACGGGTGAGCCCCGTTCCGCCACGGTCGAGGCCCTGACCGACGTGGAGCTGCTGACCCTGGACAAACAGGCCCTGCGGGAGCTCCTTCAAGCAAATCCTGCCGTGGATCAGGAGATTTCCAAGGTGCTGGCCCGACGCCAATTGACCACGGCCCAGGCCCGGGAGTCGTCGGAGTCCCTTCAAGCGCGCCTCTCTGTCGAGCAGCAGGGGCGCTCCCGCACCCATCTTTTTGAGCAGCTCTCTGAGCAGTTCCTGACCCGGATCCGGGACTTCTTCTCCTACTGAGACCGCGCGCCGTTCCAAATGTTCTTTCGGCTGGAAGAGGGTTGTCCGAGCCCGGCCTCGATCGGGGATTCTGCAGAGATCCTCAGCCCCTGCAAACATGGCGTTTGATGCCTTGACACCTGGAAGGTCGGGTGCTACTATCGGGGAGCATTTTTGGGCGGCCGGGCCGTCCATCATGCAACATGTCCTTCGAGGAGCCGACCCTGACCAGGGGTGTGCCGAGCGGACGAGATCGGGAAGGGGGTGCCCCCACCTGACCTGTAGGCCCTATCCGGGGCCCCCAGCCAGTTGTCGAGCGCCCGATATCGCCCCCGCTCATGCGCCCCGGCCAGGCGAGCCGTGGAGACGAGGGGAGATATTTTTTTATGCCCACCATCAACCAGCTTGTGCGGCGAGGCCGGAAGGCGCCCGTGCGGAAGAGCAAGGCCCCGGCCTTGCTGTACTCGTACAACTCGCTGCGCCTGAAGACCTTTGACACGGGCGGGAACCCGCAGAAGCGGGGGGTGTGCACCCAGGTCAAGACCGTCACCCCCAAGAAGCCCAACTCGGCGCTCCGCAAGGTGGCGCGCGTTCGTCTGACCAATGGGATCGAGGTCACGGCCTACATCCCCGGCGTGGGGCACAACCTTCAGGAGCACTCCGTGGTGATGATCCGCGGCGGCCGCGTGAAGGACCTGCCCGGCGTCCGCTACCACATCATCCGTGGAACCCTGGACACCGCCGGGGTGGCCAACCGCCGCCAGGGCCGGTCGAAGTACGGCGCCAAGCGCCCGAAGGAAGCCGCCAAGAAGAAGTAGGATTCGTATGGACTGCGGGCCGTCGTTCAGGGCTCGCAGCTTGTCCCGCAGTCGGGTTTCCGGCTGCGGTAGGACGGAGGAGGAACCAAGATGCCTAGGAAGGGCCCGGTCCAGAAGCGGGAAATCCTGCCGGATCCCGTCTACCACAACCGCATGCTGACCAAGTTCATGAACAGGGTGATGCAGCGCGGGAAGAAGAGCACGGCCGAGCGGATCGTCTACGGGACTCTGGAGACGATCCAGGAGAAGACGGGCAAGGATCCCCTCAGCGTCTTCCAGCAGGCCATGGACAACGCGATGCCGGTGGTCGAGGTTCGTCCTCGTCGCGTCGGTGGCGCCACCTACCAGGTTCCCGTCGAGGTCCGCCCGGACCGCAGGGTCAGCCTGGGGATGCGCTGGATCCTGGCGGCTGCCCGCTCTCGCGCGGGTCGCACGATGCAGGAAAGACTCGCGGCTGAACTCATGGACGCCGCTCAAGGCGCCGGTTCCGCCGTAAAGAAGAAGGAAGACACCCATCGGATGGCCGAGGCCAACAAGGCCTTCGCGCACTACCGCTGGTAGCCTGATCCTCCACACCCCCGCAAGCGCTCCGCCTGCATCAGGCGGAGCGCTCGTTCGGGGGCGAGGAGAAGAGCAGGACGAGGAAGATTTTCTCTTGACGAAGCAGACTCCCAACATAGCCCTGGACAAGGTTCGCAACATCGGGGTTGCTGCCCACATCGATGCGGGCAAGACGACCACGTCGGAGCGCATCCTGTTCTATACGGGGCGCACCCACCGAATCGGCGAGGTCGATGCCGGCTCGACCACCATGGACTGGATGGTCCAGGAGAAAGAGCGTGGCATCACGATCACCTCGGCGGTCACCACCGCGCAGTGGAAGGACTGCACGGTGAATATTATTGATACGCCCGGCCATGTGGACTTCACGGTCGAGGTCGAGCGCTCCCTGCGCGTGCTGGACGGCGTGATCGCCGTGTTCTGCGCGGTTGGCGGGGTGCAGCCTCAGTCGGAGACGGTTTGGCGTCAGGCGGATCGCTACCACGTTCCCCGGATTGCCTACGTCAACAAGATGGACCGGACCGGGGCCAACTTCTTCAACGTCGTCGACCGGATCCAGGAGCGCCTGGGAGCCAACCCGATTCCGGTGCAGATTCCCATCGGCGCCGAGGGCGAGTTCCGCGGGATGGTCGACCTGGTCACCATGCGGGCCGTGATCTACGAAGATGATCTCGGCCAGCAGATGATCGAGTGCGACATCCCTGAGGACCTTCAACTGATGGCGGAAGCCTTCCGGGAGAAGATGGTGGAGGCGGCTGCCGAGGGCTGCGAAGAGTTCACCAACAAGTTCCTGGAGGGCGTGCTGCTCTCGGAGAGCGAGATTCGACAGGGTCTGCGGATGCGGACGATTCGCAACGAGATCGTCCCGGTCTTCTGCGGCAGCTCCTTCAAGAACAAGGGAGTCCAGCCCCTGCTGGACGGCGTGGTCAACTATCTGCCTTCGCCTCTGGAGCTCCCTCCGGTTCAGGGGTTGGACCCCCAGACCGGTGAGGAGAAGATCCGGGTGGGTCGCCCCGAGGAGCCGCTCTCGGCCCTGGTCTTCAAGATCGCGACCGACCCCTTCGTCGGCAAACTGGCCTTTGTCCGGGTCTATTCGGGAGTCCTGCGGACCGGAGGGCCGGTGCAGAACTCGGTCTCCGGGAAGCGCGAGCGCATCGGCCGATTGGTCCGGATGCACGCCGACCATCGCGAGGATGTCTCCGAACTGTTGGCTGGAGAGTTGGGCGGGGTGCTGGGTTTGAAACAATCCGCCACCGGCGACACCCTGTGCGACGAGAAGGACCTGGTCGTCCTGGAGCGGATCTCCTTCCCCGAGCCCGTGATTTCGGTGGCCATCGAGCCCAAGACCAAGGCGGACCAGGACAAGATGGGCCTGGCCCTGGGGAAGCTGAGTGACGAGGACCCCACGTTCCGGATTTCCACCAACGTGGACACCGGCCAGACGGAGATCGCCGGGATGGGCGAACTGCATCTGGAAATCATCGTGGACCGCTTGCTGCGCGAGTTTCAGGTGGGAGCCAACGTGGGGCGCCCCCAGGTGGCCTACAAGGAGGCCATCCGCAACAAGCTCAAGGCGGAGGGGCGTTTCGTCCGGCAGACCGGCGGGCGCGGGCAGTTCGGTCATGTCTGGCTGGAAGTCGAGCCACTGGGCCCCGGCGGAGGTCTGCAGTACGAGACGCGGGTGGTCGGGGGCACGGTTCCCAAGGAATACTTCAAGCCCGTCGAGCAGGGGGTCCGGGAGGCTGCGGAGAGTGGTGTCCTGGCCGGCTACCCGGTGGTCGACTTGAAGGCCACCTTGTATGATGGGTCCTACCACGAGGTCGACTCTTCGGAGATGGCCTTCAAGGTCGCGGGATCCATGGCCCTGAAGGAGGCGCTGCGCAAGAACGAGTGCTATCTGAAGGAGCCTGTCATGCAGGTGGAGGTCGTGGTCCCCGAGGATCACCTCGGGGACGTGATCGGCGACCTGAATGGCCGGCGCGGGAAGATCGAGCATCTGGATTCGTCCAGTGGAAACACCCAGACCATCCGGGCCAGCGTCCCGCTGGCCGAGATGTTCGGATACGCCACCACGCTGCGTTCCCTGACTCAGGGCCGCGGCACCTACACGATGGAGTTCGGTCACTACGCTGAAGTGCCCAAGCCCATCCAGGAGCAGATCATCTCCAAATACTGCGGCAGGGCTCCGGTCGCCTGACGGGTTTTCCCTGAAGGAGGTCGGTTTGCCGGAAGGGCCCGGCCCCTCGCTGTAGAAGGCGCCGGGCCGGCGTGAATCCGGCCTGACACCAGTCAAACCAAGTGAATCCCGGTGAACGAGAGGGTGCGCTCTCGCCACCGCCGGAAATGGAGGCGAAACATGGCCAAAGAGAAGTTTGTCCGCACGAAGCCCCACGTGAACGTGGGAACCATCGGGCACGTCGACCACGGGAAGACCACCTTGACGGCAGCGATCCTGTCGGTCCTCTCGTCGGCCGGCCAGGCCAAGAAGATGAACGTGGATGACATCGACGCCGCTCCTGAAGAGAAGCAGCGCGGCATCACCATCGCCATCTGCCACGTCGAGTATGAGACCGTGAAGCGTCACTACGCTCACGTGGACTGCCCGGGTCACGCCGACTACATCAAGAACATGATCACNNTCCTGGCCCGCCAGGTGAACGTGCCGTCTCTGGTTGTCTTCCTGAACAAGGTTGACATGGTGGACGACCAGGACCTGATCGAGCTGGTGGACCTCGAGCTGCGCGAGCTGCTCAGCAAGTACGAGTTCCCTGGCGATGACACGCCGATCGTGCCGGGTTCTGCCCTGAAGGCCCTGGAGTGCAGTTGCGCCAAGCGCGAGTGCCAGTGGTGCGGTGCCATCTGGAAGCTGATGGACGCCGTTGACTCCTTCATCCCCGAGCCCGAGCGCCCGACCGACCAGCCGTTCCTGATGCCCGTCGAAGACGTGTTCACCATCACCGGCCGTGGCACCGTGGCCACGGGTCGCGTCGAGCGTGGCATCGTCAAGACGGGTGAGGAAGTCGAAATCGTCGGCATCCGCGAGAAGACCCGCAAGGTCGTCGTGACCGGGGTCGAGATGTTCAAGAAGATCCTCGACGAGGGGCGCGCCGGCGACAACATCGGCGTCCTGCTCCGCGGCGTGGACCGCGACGACATCGAGCGCGGCATGGTTCTGGCCAAGCCCAACTCGATCAAGCCCCACACCAAGTTCATGGCCGAGGTCTACGTCCTGTCCAAGGACGAGGGCGGGCGTCACACCCCGTTCTTCCCCGGCTACCGTCCGCAGTTCTACTTCCGCACCACCGACGTGACCGGCGCCATCCAGTTGCCGGAAGGCGTTGAGATGGTGATGCCTGGTGACAACATCCAGATGGCCGTTGAGCTCATTCAGCACATCGCCATCGAGCCCACCCTGCGCTTCGCCATCCGCGAAGGCGGCCGGACCGTGGGTGCGGGCGTCGTCACCGAAGTCATCGAGTAGATGCCCTGCGGGGGTTTCACGGGAAGTTCACTCCCGTGAAACCCCCCGCCCATCTGGAGGAGTACCATGGCCAAGCAGAGGATCCGGATTCGTCTGAAGGCGTATGATCACGCCATCCTGGACGAGTCCGCCGAGAAGATCGTGCAGATCGCGCGCCAGACCGGGGCCAACATCTCCGGGCCGGTGCCGCTGCCGACCGAAAAGAACGTCTGGTGTGTGCTGCGCTCGCCTCACGTGGACAAGAAGTCGCGTGAGCACTTCGAGATCCGCACGCACAAGCGGTTGATCGACATCTACTTCGATCCGTCGCAGAAGACCATTGAGCAGTTGATGAAGGTGGATCTTCCCGCCGGAGTCGACATCGAGATCAAGGGTTAGAAGCTCCAAGGGGGGCCACGGCAGCCGCTGGATTTCGGGGCGAGGTCGATCGCCTGCAAGCTGCCAGGACCGCTGAGCCCGCCTGTCGGGCCGGCAGATGAGAGGAACGGACATGAAGGCCATACTGGGCAAGAAGATTGGAATGACCCAGATCTACGACGAACAGGGTCGCATCGTGCCGGTCACGGTGATCGAGGCGGGACCGTGCGTCGTGGTCCAGAAGCGCACGCGTGCGACGGATGGCTATGAGGCCATCCAGGTGGGCTACGGAAACGTGCGCCCCAAGCTCGTCAACAAGCCCCGGGCGGGCCACTTCAAGAAGTTTGGAGTGCCCAACCGCCGTCACCTGCGCGAGTTCCGCCTGCAGGATGCGAGCCAGTACGAGGTCGGCCACGAGATCAAGGTCGACATCTTCGAGGCCGGTCAGAAGGTCGACATCGTCGGCACCTCTAAAGGCAAAGGCTTCCAGGGCGGCATGAAGCGCCACAACTTCGGGGGTGGCCCGAGCAGCCACGGCTCCATGTCTCACCGCGTTCCCGCCTCCAGTGGTTCGACCGACGCCGCCCGGGTCTTCCCGGGAACGCTCAAGCCGGGCCACATGGGACACGCACGCGTGACAACCCAGGGGCTGACGGTGGTCCGGATCGACGCCGAACGCAACCTGATCCTGGTCAAGGGCTCGGTTCCCGGACCCAACCAGGGCCTGGTCACCGTCCGGACCTCGGTCAAGAAGCGCTGACGCAGTCGCGGGAAAGGTTCTAGGAGACAGACGATGCCGAAGGTATCCGTTTTCAACATGAAGGGCGAGGCCGTGGGTGAGCTCGAGCTCAACCCCGAGGTCTTTGAAGCGCCCTATCACCAGGCGGTGTTGCACCAGGTGGTCTTGGCCCAGCAGGCCAACGCCCGCCGGGGCACCCACAAGACCAAGACCCGCGGCGAGGTCCGCGGCGGCGGCAAGAAGCCTTGGCGCCAGAAGGGCACCGGGCAGGCACGCCACGGCAGCCGGCGCTCGCCCATCTGGAAGGGCGGAGGGGTGACCTTTGGTCCCCAGCCGCGCAGCTACGCCCAGAAGATTCCCAAGAAGATGCGCTACCTGGCCATGAAGTCGGCCTTGTCGCAGCGGCTTCGGGAAGAGATGATGACCGCGCTGTCCGAGATCTCGTTGGGGGATTTCAGCACCCGGCATTTCGCGGACATGCTGAAGGCCCTGAAGGTCGATGGCGGCCGCGCCCTGGTCGTCGTCAACCAGTCGGATCTCAAGGTGGAGAAGTCCGCCGCCAATCTGCCCGGTGTGAAGCTTGTTCGGGCCAGCAACCTCAACGTTCTGGACCTGGTCAAGTACCCGCGCCTGGTGGCCACTCGCGAGGCTCTCCAGTCCATCGAGGAGGTGCTGTCGTGAAGGCTTCCTGGAACATTCCTAGTTCGGTCGCCGACTTGCGGCGCTCCGCCCGGGACATCATCCTGCGCCCGGTCATCACCGAGAAGAGCATGGCGGAGAACGTGTACAACAAGTACACCTTCTACGTGGAACTCAAGGCCAACAAGGTCGAGATCCGCAACGCAATCCAGGAGATCTTCGACGTGACGGTCACCAAGGTGACCACCACCCGGGTGCCGAGCAAGACTCGTCGGCGCGGCCGTATCATCGGTCACACGCCCGAGCGCAAGAAGGCTGTGGTCACTCTCAAGCAAGGCGACCGGATTGAGGTCGCCGGAGCTCCTCTCTTCGAGAGCTAGGGCTCCTAGGAGCCGATCGCCCGCAAGGGCCTACCGCGGCGCCGGCCGGAACGACCCTCGGGTCGTCTGGCGCCCCGGCAGCGGATGCCAGGGCCGGAAATCCCGACCGGACGGGACCCGGCCACGTATATCCGCAAAAGGAGAAGACGATGTCAGTTCGACCCTACAAGCCGACCTCTCCCGGACGTCGGTTCATGTCCGTCCAGGACACCTCGGTCCTGAGCAAGGTGGAGCCGGAGGCCAGCCTTCTCGCGCCGCTGAGCAAGAGCGGGGGCCGCAACTCCAACGGCCGGGTGACCTCGCGTCATCGCGGCGGAGGCCACAAGCGCAAGTATCGTCTCATCGACTGGAAGCGGACCAAGGACGGAGTGCCGGCCAAGGTCGCGACCATCGAGTATGATCCGAACCGCTCTGCGCACATCTCCCTGCTTCACTACGCCGATGGCGAGAAGCGCTACATCCTTTCGGTCCACGGTCTGGCGGTCGGGGATACCGTGGTCTCTGGCGAGGGCCAGGACATCAAGCCGGGCAATGCGATGCCGCTGAGCCACATGCCGGTCGGCACCGTGGTCCACAACGTCGAGCTGTACCCCGGTCGCGGGGCCCAGATGGCTCGCTCGGCGGGCGCCTCGGCCCAACTGATGGCCAAGGAGGGCAAGGTCGCCTACATCCGCCTGCCGTCCGGCGAGGTCCGCCTGGTCCCGATCACCTGTCGGGCCACGGTGGGGCAGGTCGGCAACCTCGAGCACGAGAACGTCACCATCGGCAAGGCAGGGCGTTCGCGCTGGTTGGGCAAGCGGCCCCACATCCGTGGTGTCGCCACCAACCCTTGCGACCACCCGCACGGCGGCGGTGAAGCCAGGTCGACCCCAGGTCGCCCCAGCACCACGCCTTGGGGCAAGCCGACCTACGGCTTGAAGACCCGCAAGAAGAAGCCCGGTGACAAGATGATCGTGCGGCGCCGCAAGGCCCGCTAGGCCACTCGGGCCCGGCAGACGGGCCCGAGGGTCGGCCGCCCACAAGGAATTGGAGGAAGAGCTGTGTCTCGTTCGGTGAAGAAGGGCCCCTTCGTGGCGCCCAGCCTCAAGAAGAAGATCGACGCGATGAACTCGCGCAACGAGAAGAAGGTGATCCGTTCGTGGGCCCGGGCCAGCACGATCGTCCCGGACATGATCGGTCACACGGTCGCGATTCACGACGGCCGCCGCCACGTCCCGGTGTACATCATCGAGGAGATGGTCGGCCACAAGTTGGGCGAGTTCGCTCCGACCCGGCTCTTCCGCGGTCACGCGGGGACCAAGGCCGAGAAGAAGAGCAAGGTCAGGAAGTAGCCCCTCGGCGGCCCGGCCAGCCGGTCGGTGTCGCCTGTGGGCTGCACGATTTTTGTTGGAGGACACGATGGCAGAGGACAAGGGTAATCAGGGCGCTGCAGAGGCCGCCAAGGCCTCTGGCGCCGGAAATTTGGAGAAGTCCGCCGCCTCGCGACCCGCCCCGGAGACGGGAGTCGAGGTCCGGGCCGTGGCGAAGTACGTGCGGATGGCGCCGCGGAAGCTCCGCCTCGTGGCCCGCGCCATCGCTGGCCGCCCGGTGGTCGAGGCTCGGAACATCCTGGCGTTCTCGCTCAAGCGGGCGGCACGCACGATGGCTCGGGTTCTGGGGTCGGCAATCGCCAACGCCGAGAACAACCAGAGCCTCGATTCCAGGGACATGGTCGTGTATCGGGCTTTCGTCGATGAGGGTCCCACCGGCAAGGGTTGGACGCCGCGGGCGCGCGGGCGGGCCAGCCAGGTCCACAAGCGGACCAGCCACGTGACCATCGTCGTCAAGGAGAGAGAGGGCGTCCGATAATGGGCCAGAAGATCCACCCGATTGGTTTTCGTATCGGCATCATCCGGGGATGGGATTCCCGGTGGTACCAGGACAAGAGCTACGCCGAGTGGCTGCACGAGGACATGAAGGTCCGCAAGTTCGTCGAGAAGCGTCATCGGACCGCCGGTATCACGCGAGTCGAGATCGAGCGGGCCAACAAGGTCCACGTGATCATCAACACCGCCAAGCCGGGTCTGGTGATCGGCAAGCGCGGCGTCGGCATCGAGGAACTTCGCAAGGGCCTCGAGAAGTTGACGGGCAAGCCCATCAAGATTTCCGTCCAGGAGATCAAGCAGCAAGAGTTCGAGGCCGGCCTGGTCGCCGAGAACATCGCTGAAGCCCTGGTCAAGCGCGTGGCTTTCCGTCGCGCGATGAAGCAGGCTGCCCAGCGGGTCATGAAAGCCGGTGCCAAGGGCGTTCGCATCCAGGTTTCTGGCCGTCTGGGCGGCCACGAGATCGCCCGCTCCGAGCGGACCTTCCAGGGCAAGGTGCCCCTTCACACCCTGCGGGCCGACGTGGACTACGCGATCCGCACCGCGGAGACCACCTATGGCGTCATCGGCGTCAAGGTCTGGGTCTACCGTGGAGACATCCTCCCGGAGCGCGCTGCCCAGGTGCAGCCGGCCGCTGCCGGGATCGCCGACCGATAGATTCGCGTGGCGCGAGCCCTTCCACCGGTCGACGGTGAGAGCGGGCCGCTAGCCGCAGTGGAGGTAACAAGACCATGTTGAGCCCGAAGAGGGTGAAGTATCGCAAGGTGCACCGCGGGCGGATGCGAGGCAAGGCTCAGCGGGGCAACACCGTGACCTTCGGTGAGTTCGGCTTGCAGTGCGTCGAGCCGTGCTGGGTCACCGACCGTCAGATTGAAGCCGCGCGTGTCGCCATGACGCGTCACATCAAGCGGGGTGGGAAGGTCTGGATCAAGGTCTTCCCGGACAAGTCCGTCACCAAGAAGCCCGCCGAGACCCGCATGGGCTCCGGGAAGGGTTCGCCCGAGTACTGGGTGGCCGTGGTTCGCCCCGGTCGCATCATGTTCGAGGTGGCCGGGATTCCAGAGGACGTCGCTCGCGCGGCCATGCGTCTGGCGGCGTTCAAGCTGCCGATGAAGACCCGGTTCGTGATTCGGGAGAGACTGGGTGGTGAGCGAGTTGAAGCTTAAGCAAGAACGCAATGCCCTCCGGGAGCTTGGCCTGGTGGAACTGCGCGACCGACTGGGAAACGCCAAGCAAGAGTTGTTCAACCTCCGCTTCCAACTGGCGACGGGCCACCTCAATGACTCGTCGCGGGTGGGCCATGTCAAGCGGCAGATCGCCAGGATTCATACGGCGATCCGGGAGCTGGAGCTGAAGGAGACGAAGCATGTCTGAAGATCGCGGAATGCGGAAGACGCGGATCGGCAAGGTCGTCAGCGACAAGATGGACAAGACCGTCGTGGTCGCCGTCACTCGTCAGTTCGCCCACCCGCTCTACAAGAAGTTCATCCAGCGGGTCAAGAAGTTCCACGCCCACGACGAGAACAACGAGTGTGGCGTCGGCGACATGGTCAAGATCCAGGAGACGCGGCCTCTGTCCGCCACCAAGCGGTGGCGGGTGGTCACCATCCTCGAGAAGGCCCGCTAGGACCAACCCCCTGTTCTGTCTGCTCTGCGGGACGCCCGGCTCTGGGGATTCCGTGGAGCTCGAATATCGAAGGAGTAGCGCCATGATCCAGCAGGAGACCAGGCTCAGGGTTGCCGATAATTCCGGCGCCCGCGAGCTCCTGTGCATCCGGGTCCTCGGTGGTTCGACCCAGACCTATGCGGGTGTTGGGGACATCATCGTGGCTTCGGTCAAACAGGCCCAGCCCGGCGCGGCTGTCAAGAAGGGCGACGTCGTGAAGGCTGTCGTCGTCAGGACCCGCAAGCCGATCCGCCGTCCGGATGGTTCGTACATCCGATTTGACGAGAACGCGGCGGTCATCATCCGCGAGGATCGCAACCCCCGCGGGACCCGCATCTTCGGCCCGGTGGCCCGGGAGCTGCGCGATCGTGACTTCATGAAGATCGTGTCCCTCGCCCCCGAGGTGCTGTAGTCAAGGAGAGTAATCCCATGCCTCACGTGAAGAAGAACGACACCGTGGTGATCCTGTCCGGCAAGGACAAGGAGAAGCGCGGCAAGGTTCTGGGCGTGGAGCCGAAGCGGAACAAGGTCCTGGTGGATGGCGTCAACGTCGTGCGCCGCCATACCAAGCCCCGCCCGCCGCGCTTCCCGCAAGGCGGCATCATCGAGAAGACGATGCCCATCGACCTGAGCAACGTCATGCTGGTGTGCCCCAAGTGCGACAAGCCCACGCGGATCGCCAGCAAGGTGGACGCTGAGGGCAAGCGCTTGCGGGTCTGCAAGCGCTGCAACGAGCTCATTTCAGACTGACCATGATCCCCGTGGGTCGGAAATCCACGGACTGGAGGAACCCCAAGTGGCCAAGCAGAGTGTGGCACCCGGAAAGGCTCCGGCCAAGACCAAGGGCCCGAAGCAGGAAAAGAAGCGCGAGGGCGAGATGGCGCAGGGCGGTCGCCCGCCGGTCGCCGACCTGAAGCTGAAGGCTCGTTTTCGCAGCGAGATCGCTCCGGCGCTCCGCGAGAAGTTCAACTATTCGAGTCCCATGATGATTCCGCGACTGGAGAAGGTCGTGGTCAACATGGGGGTCGGGGAAGCCATCGGCAACCCCAAGGCGCTGGAGGGGGCCGTTGCGGACCTCCGGGCCATTACCGGCCAGGCGCCGGTGGTGACCGCCGCCCGCAAGTCGATCTCCAACTTCAAGCTTCGCGAAGGTGCCAAGATCGGTGCCAAGGTCACCCTGCGCGGGGACATCATGTGGGCCTTCCTGGAGAAGGTGTTCAACGTTGTCCTTCCACGCATCCGTGACTTCCGCGGGCTCTCCCCCCGCTCGTTCGATGGCCGTGGCAACTATTCGTTCGGCCTGAAGGAGCAGATCATCTTCCCTGAGATTGACTACGACAAGGTCGACAAGGTGCGCGGCATGGACATCGTGATCGTGACGACCGCCAAGACCGATGACGAGGGTGCCGAGTTGCTGCGCCAGTTGGGCTGCCCTCTCCGGGCCCAGTAGCGGGTCAGGTTTTCTCAGGCCGCCCCTGATTCAGGCGCACCCCCGCGGCGCGCTGGAAAGAGTTGTAAACGGAGGAACGAGATGGCTACCACCGCACAGGAGGCGAAGGCCGAAAGGCGTCCCAAGTTCAAGGTTCGTGCCGTGAACCGCTGCAAGCTTTGTGGCCGCCCGCGCGCTCATCTTCGCAAGTTCGGTCTCTGCCGCATCTGCTTCCGGGAGAAGGCCCACCTCGGCCAGGTCCCGGGAGTCACGAAATCCAGCTGGTAAGACCGTTCTTCCCCCCCCATAAGCGGGGAGGCTTGAGGCCTCCCCGCGCGCGCCGGCCCGGAGGGATTGCCGGGGCCAGGCGGCCTTTAGCCCAGGAGGAATAGAAATGCCCACCACCGATCCCATTGCCGACATGCTCACCCGCATTCGGAACGCCAATTCGGCTGTTCACGACCAGGTGGACATTCCGGCTTCCAAGCTCAAAGAACAGATTGCCAAGGTCCTCAAGCGTGAGGGCTTCATCAAGGACTTCCAGGTCATCCAGACCGGCGTCCAGGGCGTGATTCGGGTCTTCTTGAAGTATGGCCCCGAGCGCGAGCGCGTGATCAATGGCATCAAGCGCGTCAGTCGCCCCGGTCTCCGCGTCTACGTGGGAACCGAGGAGATCCCCCGCATCTTTGGCGGGCTGGGAACCGTCGTCATGTCTACTCCGAAGGGTGTCCTGACCGGCAAGCAGGCACGTCGGATGGGCATCGGGGGCGAAGTCCTCGCCTACGTCTGGTAGCCTTGTCCCGGGCGGCGGGGCCGCCCCGGGGATGGTCTTCAGGAGGAGAGTCATGTCCAGAATTGGCAAGTTGCCGATCGACCTCCCGAAAGGGGTCGACGTCCAAGTGGAACCCGGACTTGTTCGGGTCAAGGGTCCCAAGGGCGAGATGAGCCAGCACATCCATCACAATCTGGAGGTCCGGATCGAGGATGGGGCGCTCAACGTCGTCCGACTGAACGAAGAACGTGAGACCCGCGGTCAGCATGGGCTGGCCCGGACGCTCATCCAGAACATGGTCACCGGAGTGACAACCGGCTACAAGGTGTCCCTGGACATCGTCGGCGTCGGTTACCGCGCGGCGCAGGAGGGCAAGGGGCTCACCTTGGCGTTGGGCTACTCGCATCCGGTCAAGGTGGAGCCGATCCCCGGGATCGAGTTTGAACTCGAGGTGGATGCCAGGGCCAAGGTCAACCGCATCCACGTCAAGGGGATCGACAAGCAGCAGGTGGGTCAGGTTGCTGCCAACCTGCGCGGCCTGCGTCCGCCTGAACCCTACAAGGGCAAGGGCATCCGCTACGTCAACGAGGTCATCCAGCGCAAGATGGGCAAGGCCGGAAAGGCTGGGAAGTAGGTCATGATCAAGAAGGATTCCCGCAACACCCTTCGCTTGCGTCGGCATCGGCGCGTGCGCAAGACCGTTTCCGGCTCGACGCATCGTCCGCGCCTGGCGGTCTTCCGCAGCAGCAAGCACATCTATGCCCAGGTCATCGACGACCGGGTGGGCACGACCCTGGTTACGGCCAGCTCCCTCGAGCCGGCCCTCCGCAGCGAAGGGCTCAAGCCTTTGGACATGGCCCGTCGCGTCGGCGAGCTGTGTGCCGAGCGTGCGTCCGAGAAGGGCGTGACCCAGGTGGTCTTCGACCGCGGTGGTTACCAGTACCACGGCCGGGTCGCGGCTCTGGCCGATGGCGCTCGCGAAAAGGGTCTTGAATTCTGAGGCTCCTCGGGATCGGTCGGAGCTGGCGAGGCGCCTTCGGGCGTCATGAACTAGGAGGATGAGATGAGGAACCGTATCGACCCGACGGGTCTGGACCTGAAGGATCAGGTCGTCAAGGTCAACCGCGTATCCAAGGTCGTCAAGGGCGGCAAGAGGTTCTCCTTCGCGGTGCTGGTCGTGGTCGGCGACGGCAACGGCGTGGTGGGAGTCGGCCTGGGCAAGGCTGGCGAAGTGGTCGAGGCCATCCGCAAAGGCTCCGAGGAAGCCAAGAAGAACCTGGTTCGGGTGCCCACGATGGGCAACACCATCCCGCACGAGGTCATGGCAGAGTTCGGCGCGGCGCGCGTGATGCTCAAGCCGGCCGCTCCCGGAACCGGTGTCATCGCCGGGGGGCCCGTCCGCGCCGTTGTGGAATCGGCTGGGGTGCGCGACATCCTGACCAAGTCCCTGGGCTCGGACAACCCGATCAACATCGTCTACGCGACGATGAAGGGGCTGACCGAGATCATGCACGCCGATGTGGTCGCCCGTCGCCGCGGAAAGACCGTGGAGGATCTGGTGGGACGCAAGGCCGCTGCCGAATTGGCTGAGGCTGCTGCGGGTCCCGGACCGAGCGCGACCGAACTGTAGTTCAGGGGTTGGCGCCGGCGGACGGGCCAGCCCGACTGGTCTGCCGTTGCCTCAACCGGCAGGAAGCCTGGGATGGCCTCTGCCGGGGGATATCAACTCAAAGTGACTCCAGCCCCTGCAGGGGCTGATCTGGAGGATTGCCATGAGGGCCAATGATCTCAAATCGCCCCACGGCGCCCGCCACCGGCGCAAGCGGGTGGGTCGGGGCCACGGGAGTCAAGTGAAGACGGGCGGCCGCGGCCAGAAGGGCCAGAGCTCGCGCTCGGGCGGGACCAAGGGCCCCGGCTTTGAGGGCGGTCAGACCCCTTGGTACCGCCGGCTGCCGAAGTTCCGGGGTTTCAAGAACCCGTTCCGGACCGTGTACGCGGAAGTCGCTCTGGGGAGCCTGGAGGCCTTCGAAGAGGGCCAGACCGTGACCCCCGAGCTTCTTCGTGAGCGGGGCTTGATCAAGAACCTCAACCGGCCGATCAAGGTGCTGGGAAACGGCACCCTCAGCCGCAAGCTGACGGTGGCCCTGCACGCTTTCACCGCCACCGCTCGCGCCGCCATCGAGGAGGCCGGGGGCAAGGTCGAGGTGATCTGAGGTGGCAGCCACCTTTGCTGACGCCCTGAAGATCGACGACGTCCGCAAGAGGATCGGGTGGGTCTTCCTGGGGCTGGCCGTGTTCGTGCTGACCATTCACATCAGCATGCCCGGGGTCAACAAGGATGTCTGGAATGCCCTGCTGTCCCGAGGGGAACTCTTTCAGTTCCTGGGGATGTTCACGGGCGGCGCCTTGAACAACTTCTCGGTGGCCGCGATGGGCATTACGCCCTACATCAACGCCTCGATCATCATGCAACTGCTGACGGTCGTGATTCCGCAGCTCAAGGACCTCCAGAAGGAGGGCGGGGACATCGGTCGGCGCAAGATCGGGCAATACACCCGGACGCTGACTCTGGTCCTGGCAACCTTGCAGGCTGTGTTCATGACCCTGTCGCTGGCGCGCTACTCGGCCACCTCGACCACGGGCGGCGTGTTCACCATGTCCGGGATCGGCTTCTACGTGATGGTCATCCTGGCCCTGGTGGCCGGCACGATGTTCTTGATGTGGCTGGGCGAGTTGATGACCGAGCGCGGGATCGGCAATGGGGTCTCCATGCTGATCTTCGCGGGCATCGTGTTGCGCTTCCCGGACTACCTGCACGACACGTTCGCCAAGGCGGGCGTGCAGGGGGCGACCTACGTGTTGTCCCTGATCATCTTCATGGTCATCATGATCCTGCTGGTCGCAGCCATCGTGATGATCCACCTGGGCCAGCGCAAGGTGCCGGTCCAATACCCCAAGCGCCAGGTGGGCCGCAAGGTCTACGGAGGGCACTCGACCTACATCCCGATCCGCGTCAACAACGCGGGCGTGATCTCCATCATCTTCGCCATCTCGATCATGTATCTGCCGAACACCTTCGCTCAGTTCCTGGTCGAGCCGGCGCAGAACAATCCCTGGCTCCTGAACGTGTTGCACTTCATCAACGCGATCTTCGATCCACGGACCTGGTTCTACAACCTTCTGTACGCCGGGCTGGTGATCTTCTTCACCTACTTCTACTCCGCCATCACCTTCAACATTCAGGATGTTGCGGACAACATGAAGAAGTACGGCGGCTTCATTCCTGGGATTCGCCCAGGACGTCCGACGGCAGAATACCTCGAGCGGGTGCTTTCCAGGATCACCCTGGTGTCGGCTCTGTTCTTGGCCTTCATTGCCGTGGCGCCGACGTTCATCATGCAGCTCACGGGGGTCAACACCTTCTTCTTGGGTTCGACCTCCCTGCTGATCATCGTCGGTGTGGCCCTTGACACCATGCAGCAAATCGAGGCTCGCCTCGTGATGCGGCACTACCAGGGGTTCATGAAGTAGAGGACGTTTCGCCTGCGGCGACGCGAGTTGCCGCAGGCGAAACCGGCTTCGTGTGCCCGCCGGGAGGAGGTGGCCATGAGGTTGGTCCTGCTGGGAGCCCCGGGGGCCGGGAAGGGAACCCAGGCGGCGGTCCTGGCCCGTCGCTATGAGGTCCCGCACATCTCGACGGGGGACATGCTTCGGGAGCACGGCCAACTCGGGACTCCCCTGGGTCTGAAGACGGCCAGCTCCATGCAGGCCGGACATCTGGTCCCAGACGAACTGGTCCTGGAGATGGTGGAGGAACGCCTGGGTCGCTCGGACGCCGGGCGGGGGTTCGTGTGCGACGGTTTTCCGCGCACCTTGCCCCAGGCGGAGTCGTTTGCGGAGCATTTGGCTTCGCGGGGGGCGGCCCTGGATGGGGTGGTTCTGTTGGAGGTCCCGTTCCAGGCCCTGATTCGACGGCTGTGCCTGCGTCGAGTCTGTCCCCAATGCGGGGCCGTGTACCATCTGGAGGACCGCCCACCTCGGCAGGCTGGGCGTTGTGACGCAGATGGAGCTCCTCTGCTGCACCGTGAGGACGACCGTGAGGAGGTCATCCGGGAGCGCCTGGCGGTGTATCATCAGCAGACGGCACCCCTGGTGGAGTTCTATGAAGAGGCGGGTTTGTTGCTCCGGGTCGATTCCGCCAGGCCTGTCGAGCTCATCCGAGCTGACCTGTACGAGATTCTGGACCCTCTGTTTGAACGTTCGGGAGAGACGCGATGATCCGGTACAAGTCCGAGAGCGAGATTGAAGCCATCCGGCACGGGGGGAGGATCCTCCGTCAGGCACTTGATCTTGTGACGGAACGCTGCGTGCCTGGAGTCCGCACCCAGGAACTTGACGAGATGGCCGAGCAGTTCATCCGCGAACAGGGGGGCAAGCCTTCGTTCAAGGGTTATCGGGGCTTCCCGGGCAGCCTGTGCATCTCCGTCAACGAAGAGGTGGTCCACGGGATTCCCGGACGCCGCAAAGTGCGCCAGGGAGACCTGGTCAGCGTAGATTGCGGCGTCACCTGGGATGGGTTCGTCGCTGACTCTGCGACCACGATCGCCGTGGGCGAGGTCGAGCCCGAGCTGCAGAAGCTCATGGATGTCACTCGCGAGGCCCTGCACCTGGGGATCGATCAGGCTCGGCCGGGTCGCTTCATCCGCGACATCTCCAAGGCGGTCCAGGAGCATGTCGAGAAGCACGGCTTCACCGTGGTCCGCGATCTGGTCGGTCACGGGGTTGGGTATTCCGTTCACGAGGAACCCCAGGTCCCCAATTTCGCGGGTCCGCGCAAAGGCCCCAAGATTCTGCCTGGGCTGGTGATCGCCATCGAGCCCATGGTGAATATCGGAACCAGTGACGTGGTGATGCTGGAGGACCGCTGGACCATCGTCACGAGAGACCGTCTGCCCTCGGCTCATTTCGAGCACACCATTGCGGTGACCCAGAATGGGCCAAGGATCTTGACGAACGGAGATTGACCGCTTAGAATGGTCGGGCGCCATCGGGATGCGGGCGAGGATTTGCCATGCTCAAGTCCGGGGGGCGCGCGTGTTCTGGTCGACTCCTTTCAGGAGGGGATCGGGACAAGGACCCGAGGCTGCCGAGTGGGGACTCCCGCCAGGCAGCGGTGTTCCACCCGGTTGGAGGGCCCCGCGCTTTGCGGGTGGACTCCGGCGGTCAATCAGAAAGAGGCGGGACTGGTGGAGGTCGACGGCACGGTTGTCGAGGCCTTGCCCAAAGGGATCTTCCGAGTTGAAGTTCCTGGTGGGCTCCAGGTACTCGCCCATGTGGCGGGAACCGAGCGGTTGCGGCTGGTTCGCATCCTGCCGGGGGATCGGGTTCGGCTCTCGCTTGCTCCCTATGATCCGGGCCGGGGTCGGATCATCGATCAGCTCAGGTAGTTAGCCGGGAGGAACAAACTATGAAGGTCAGGCCTTCAGTCAAAGTGCGGTGCGAGAAGTGCCGCGTGATCCTGCGCAAGGGCCGGGTTCGGATCATCTGCTCGAACCCCAAGCACAAGCAGGTCCAGGGATAGGAGGATTCGATCCGTGGCCAGAATCGCAGGCGTCGACCTGCCGAGGGACAAGGGCGTGGAAATCGCGCTGACGTACATCTTCGGCATCGGGCGCACCACCGCCAGCAAGATTGTGGAAGACGTGGGGCTGAACCCCCTGACTCGCGTGCGGAACCTGACCGAGGAAGAGGTCGGCCGTCTCCGTGACACCATCGAGCGTCAGCATAAGGTTGAGGGGGATCTTCGTCGTGAGATCACCCAGAGCATCAAGCGGCTCATCGAGATTAACTGCTACCGGGGCGTCCGGCATCGCCGGGGTCTGCCTGTCCGGGGTCAGCGGACCAAGACCAATGCGCGGACCCGCAAAGGTCCCAAGCGCACGGTCGGCCGCCGCAAGAAGGGTTAGGGTTCGTCGCCATGGCCAAGAAGCAGGGCCGCGTTCGCGGCCGTAAAAAGATCAGCAAGAACGTCCCACGTGGGGTGGCCCACGTCCAGTCGACGTTCAACAACACCGTGATCACCATCACGGACCCGACGGGGAACGCGATTGCGTGGTCCTCCGCCGGCGCGAACAACTTCAAGGGCTCGCGCAAGAGCACTCCGTTCGCCGCAGGTGTGGCCGCCGAGAAGGCTGCCCAACTGGCTGCGGAGCACGGGATGCGTTCGGTGGAAGTCTACGTGAAGGGTCCCGGCTCCGGCCGGGAGGCGGCCATCCGGTCGCTGCAGGCCGCTGGTCTGGAGATCACCCTGATCCGCGATGTCACCCCGATTCCGCACAACGGCTGCCGCCCGCCGAAGCGTCGGCGCGTGTAGCAGGCCGGGCGGGCCTTCGCCCCCCTGCGGGGGTGCACCGATTGGTTGGTAGGAGGAATCACCAGTGTCCAGGTATACCGGGCCGGTTTGCAAGCTCTGCCGGCGTGAACAGACCAAGCTGTTCCTGAAGGGGGAGAGGTGCATGACCCCCCGCTGCGCTATTGAGCGCCGCAACTACCCGCCGGGCCAGCACGGTCCGGGTCGCCAGCGCAAGATGACCCAGTACGGCATGCAGCTTCGCGAGAAGCAGAAGCTGCGCCGCATCTATGGGGTGACGGAGCGAGTGTTCCGCAACTACTTTGCCAGGGCCAACCGCCAGGGCGGGATCGCGGGCGAGAACTTCCTGCGCATTCTCGAGCGCCGTCTGGACAACGTGGTCCATCGCCTCGGATTTGCCGGGTCCCGCTCCGCGGCCAGGCAGCTCGTGGCACACGGCAACATCCTGGTGGATGGCCGCAAGGTCGACATCCCTTCATTCCTGGTCAAGCCGGGGATGGTGGTGGAAGTCAACCAGAAGCTGGAGAACAACCCTGGGGTCCAGGAGGCCCTTCAGCGCGCCCGGCTCGGTCACGTTCCGACGTGGCTGGAGTTGGATGCCGTCGCCTCGCGCGGCAAGGTGGTCTCCCTTCCCAGCCGGGGTGAGATCGACACGGCGGTGGACGAGAAGGTCATCGTCGAGTTCTACTCTCGGATGGGCAGTTAGTCCAGTCCGCACCCCAGGGACCCACGCCGCTTGCCGCCAGTTCAGGCGGTAGGCGGCGTCGGGCACTTCCCGGGGACCAGATTCGAGGTGAAGTTCATGCTGGAAACGATGCTGACGCTGGACGTCGTTCCCGAAGTCACGGTGCCCGAGATCCGGGTCATCGGAGATTCCAAGTTCGTGGTCGAGCCCCTGGAACGGGGCTACGGGATCACCCTGGGCAACTCGCTGCGCCGGGTTCTGCTGTCTTCCTTGACGGGAGCTGCGGTCACCCATCTTCGGATTGATGGCGTTCTGCACGAGTTTTCGACGATCCCGGGTGTGGTCGAGGATACCACCGAGATCATCCTCAACCTCAAGAAGCTTCGTCTGCGGCTGATGACCGACAAGCGCAAGCTCTTGCGCCTGGAAGTCAGTGGGCCTGGTGTGGTCACGGCAGCCGACATCCTGCCGGACCCTGAGGTCGATATTCTCAATCCGGACCTGGTGATCGGCCATCTGACCACCAAGGACTCGCGACTGGGAATGGACCTGCACGTCGCGATCGGGACGGGTTACGTGCCCGGAGACAAGCAGAACCTGGCGGATCAGAGCATCGGGGTCATCCCGATTGACTCGATTTTCAGCCCGGTTGTGAAGGTCAACTATGAGGTCCAGGATACTCGGGTCGGCCAGAGGACGGATTTTGACCGCCTGGTGATGGAAGTCCACACCGACGGAAGTCTCAGGCCCTACGAGGCGGTTGCCAAAGCAGCCGCGCTTCTGCAGGAACACCTGGTCCTCTTTGCCAGCTTGCAGGCCCCGACCGAGGGCCCTCCCAAGGAGGCGCCTGCAGGCGGTGGACAGGATGGGACCGTCATCGAGGACCTCAAGTTGTCGGTGCGCTCCCTGAACTGCCTCAAGCGGGCAGGGATCCTGTACGTCGGCGAACTCCTCAACTACAGTGAGGAGGACGTCATGAAGTTGAAGAACTTCGGGCAGAAGTCCCTCGACGAAATCAAGGAGAAGCTGGCCGGACGGGGTCTCTCGTTGCGGCCCAGCACACCCGAATGACTGGCGGACGTCGACGCGCCCCGGGGCTTCGGCCCCGTGGTTCGGTCGGGGTCCAGAATCGAGATTGAGGAGTAACTCCGATGAGGCACAAAGTTCGTAGCCGGACCCTCGGACGGCAGACGGGACACCGTTTGGCCATGCTGCGGAATCTGGCCACCTCGCTTCTGCGCCACCACCGGATCACCACCACCGCAACCCGGGCCCGCGAGGTCTCCCGGATGACGGAGGAGTTGATCACGCTGGCGCGCAAGGCGCACCAGGCTTCGGATGCGTCGGATCGGCTGGCCTACAAGCGCCGGGTCTTCCAGGTCATTCATGACCGCGACGTGGCCCAGGAGCTTTTCGACGTGTTGGGTCCGCGGTATGCCGACCGGCACGCTGCGGCCAAGAGCGGCGGATATACCCGGATTCTCCGGGTGGGCTCTCGCAAGGGCGACGGGGCTCCGATGGCCCTGATCGAACTGGTCCAGGACTAGCCATCCTGTCGGGAGTTTCGTTCAGGGCGCCTCGGGCTTGTGCTCGGGGCGTCCTTTGTGTTCCGCCCCTTCAGGCGTCCACAGCAGGGAGCCAAGCCAGTCGATGATCGAGATTCACGGTCTGGTGCATCGGTTCGGTGAACCTCCTGATTTGACGGAGGCGCTTCGGGGCATCGATCTCTCGATCGGGGAGGGAGAGTTCGTCGCCCTGCTCGGTCCGAACGGATGCGGCAAGACGACCCTGGCCAAGCATCTCAATGCCCTTCTCCTGCCAACCGAGGGTGAGGTGCGCGTGGATGGGCTGTCCACATCGGACCCGGCCGAGCTGTGGGAGATCCGCAGGCGGGTCGGAATGGTCTTCCAGGATCCGGATCGCCAGATGGTGGCCTCCGTCGTCGAGGAAGAGGTCGCCTTCGGCCCCGAGAACCTCGGAGTGCCGCCTGAAGAGATCCGCCGGCGTATCGGTTGGGCCTTGGAGGCTCTGGGCATCGAGGCCCTGCGTCGGGCCGAGCCGAATCTCTTGTCCGGCGGCCAGAAGCAGAGGGTGGCGATCGCCAGCGTCCTGGTCATGGAGCCGAGATATCTGGTCATGGATGAGCCCACGGCCATGTTGGACCCGCTCGGTCGCCGGGAGGTCTTGCGTGCGGTCCATGACCTGCGGTCCAACCTGGGTTTGACCGTTCTGTATGTCACCCATCACATGGAGGAGGTCCTGCAAGCGGACCGGGTCGTGGCGCTCCGGGACGGCCGGGTGGCCCTTCAAGGGCCTCCCTCCGAGGTCTTCTCTCGAGTCGAAGAGTTGCGCAGTCTGGGGCTGGACATCCCCTCCCACCTGGAGCTTGCCTGGAGGCTTCGGGCAGCGGGCCTGGATCTCCCCGACGGCCTGGTGGGCGAGGAGTCCCTGGCCCAGGCCATCCTGGGGCGATGGAGGGAGTTGCGGTGAAGACGTCCCTCCTCGAGATTTGCGACCTGGTGCACGTCTACATGCCAGGGACCCCCTTCGAGCGGCGAGCCTTGGATGGAGTCTCGCTGCGGGTGGCCCCGGGAGAAGCTTTGGGCCTGGCTGGGGCCAGCGGGAGCGGCAAGTCCACCCTGGCTCAGCACATGAACGGTCTGCTGCGTCCCACGCAGGGATCGGTTCGGGTGGACGGCATGGAGATCCCGCAACGAGGCGGCAACCTGGGTCGGGTTCGCGCGACGGTGGGCCTGCTCTTCCAGTTCCCCGAGCAGCAACTCTTCGAGGAAACCCTCGAACTGGACGTGGGCTTCGGGCCGCGAAACCTGGGTCTGTCGCCAGTCGAGGTCGGCGAGCGGGTGGCTGAGGCCCTCGAGCTGGTCGGCCTGCCGGTCTGCCGTTTTGGAAGCCGCTCGCCCTTCGCGCTGTCCGGGGGGGAGAGGCGCCGTGCCGCGCTGGCCGGAGTTCTGGCCATGAGGCCCCGGTGCCTGGTTCTGGACGAACCCACGGCGGGGCTGGACCCTCGGGGGGCGGCTGCGCTGCTGGATCTGTTGACCCGGCTTCGAGAAGAACGGGGGATGAGCCTGGTCGTCATCTCGCACCGCATGGAGGACCTGGCGCGTCTGGTGGATCGGATGGTCGTCCTATCCCAGGGCCGGGTCGCCGCCGACGCCCCTGTTCGGGACCTGCTGCACCGGACCGACTGGCTGGACCGCCACAGCCTCGAGGCGCCTGCGCTGAGCCGACTCACCGCACGATTGGCGCAGGAGGGCCTGTCTCTGGAACCGGCGCCTTTGACGGTGTCGGAGGCCGAGGAGGCCCTGAGGGGACCTCTGTCCTTGGGCTGAGGGGGGCCGAACAGTCCGTTCCCAGCCTTCAATGCAAGGGTTCAATGCGAGGGTTCGCACCACTCCGCAATTCGGCGGATCCCCAGAAACCTGCTGGCGAACCAGTCCGAGGCCAGGTCGTCTTCGGTGACGCCACGGCTGGAGGAAGCGTGCACGAACCGTCCCTGGCCCAGGTAGAGGCCCACGTGGGACGGACCGGGCTGGTCGGTGCTGAAGAAGACCAGGTCCGCGGGCCGGGCCTCTTCCAGGTCCACCGCCTGGGTGGCCTCGAACTGCTGGTCCGCCATCCGGGGAAGGCTGAATCCCGCCATCCGGAAGACTTCCTGGATGTATCCCGAGCAATCCAGGGCGTCCGGCGTGACGCCTCCCAGGCGGTAAGGCGTTCCCTCCAGCCTTCGGGCCAGGACGACGACCTCGGCCCGGGACAGGGGGGCGGTGGCTGGAAGAAGGACCGCCTCGCCGGGAACCCATCCGCGACGCCCGTCGGGAAGGGGCACGGCCAGCCATCGGGCCAGAGGAGGGGTTGGAAGGACCCGCGGGATCCACAATGAGCCCCCGGCCCGGAGCTGGTCGTCGGTCAACTGGTTGACCTGGCGCAGGTCCGGGAGGCTCACCTCGTATCGCCTGGCCAGGCTCCAAAGGGTCTCACCCTTCTTCACGACGTGCCGGGGCCATCCGGCCGACGGGGGTGGGATGACCAGGCTTCGAGGGGGCGTTGGGCCCTGCAGGTCGGGGTTGGCCTGGATCAAGGTCTTCACCGGGATTCCGTAGCGTCGGGCCAGTTCGCCGGGGTCCTCCGTTCCATCCCAGGCCCGGGTCAAGGTCGGGCAGGAGGTCGAGGCGAGGGCTGACACCCCCAACAGCAGGGTCATGACGGCCAGTAGAAGAAGCCTGGGCACCGCGCCACCTCCGCAAGTCGACCATCGGCAGGTCGGGGTCGGAGGATTCAGATTCAACCCGGTGGGGGGATTTACTTTTCGACCCGTGTCGTGATGAACAAACCAAAGAACGGGTTGGATTCCTGTCAGGGAACATCGCCCGAGAGTATAGGAGGGTCTGAACTGTGGACTTCTTGAAGAGACTGGGGTCAGCCGCGATTGGCGGCGTCGCAGGGTTCGTCGTCGGTGGGCCTGTTGGTGCTGCGGTGGGCGCCGGGGCAGGGTTCTTCTCCACTGAGATCAAGGACGGGGCAAAGAAGGTCTTCGGGACTCCGACCGGGGGTGGGCTGGCCGGGACTCTGCTCGGCGGCGTCGCCGGGTTTGCCCTCGGTGGACCGATCGGGGCCATGATCGGGGGCAGCCTGGGTGGAAGCATCGGCGGCACCATCGGAGCCAAGAACCAGGCCGAGACCCTCCAGCAGCAGCAGAACCAGCAGATGCAGCAGATGATGCAGTCCACCATGGGCAACTATGGGATGGGCAACGCCGGCATGGCGAATGGGATGACCGCGGGGTCCACGGACATGAGCGCCTGGTACGCTCAGATGAGCCAGATGACCCAGGCCAGCACGATGTCGTTCATGACCGGCTACATGACGTCGATGGGAATGAACCCCGGCTCGATGTCGGGCGTCATGGGAATGATGGGCTTCGGCAACACCGGCGGGATGACCGCGATGGCCGGAATGACCGGGAACATGGGCAGCTACCCCGGCTATGGCTACCCGCCGCTCTTCATCCCCCAGCAGGTCACCACCAACGTCAACGGCGCCCAGCAGGTCCAGGACTTCCAGCAGTGGTACGGGCCGGTCGAGCTCCCCGTCCCGGGGCAGACGCAGGACGCCAAGGGCACGTTGGGACATGACACGTTGAATCAGACCGGGGCCGCCGGCGGGGACACCCAGACGGCCAAGGGCGGCCTGGGCAACGACTCGATCAATCAGGATGGTGTTGCCGGCAACGACGTCCAGAACGCGTCGGGCGGCTGGGGCCAGGACACCATCAACCAGGCCGGTGGTGCTGGGGACGACAGTGCGACGGCCTCCGGTGGTCTGGGGAACGATACCATCAACCAGACCGGCGGCACCGGGAATGACACCCTGAAGGCCGAAGGCGGTCTTGGTGCAGACACGGTGGATCAGCAGGGTGGAGCCGGCAACGACTCGCTCTCGGCCAAGGGCGGCCTGGGCAACGACACCATCAACCAGGCGGGCGGTTCCGGCAATGACACCATCAACGTGGCGGGTGGCGCCGGCAAGGACACCATCAACGTCGATGGTGGCACGGGCAACGACACCATCAACATCAACGGTGGCTCGGGCAAGGACACCATCAACTACACCGTCAGCGCCGGCAACGACAAGGTCCAGATCAACGGTGGCAGCGGCAACGACACCGCGACCATCAAAGCGGCGGCTGGCTCCAACTTCACGGTGGTGGACGCCAACGGCAGGGTCCTCTTCCAGCAGGGCACCGGCGGCTCGACCATCACGGTGGACAAGGTCGACAAGTTGAACATCGTGGATGCGAACGGCAAATCCTTGTTCAACAAGACCCAGATCTTCGGGATCTACATCTAGAATCCTGAAGGACGCATGACCAGGCCGTAGCCGGGACCTCCGGTTGCGGCCTGGTGCATTTCTCGGGTTGATTCTGCCAGGGGGGAGAGGAACCCGGCAGCCTCCCGGGAAGACCCGACCCCATGCTTGTCCACAGCCGCCTCGCCTTCCTGGGAAGTGGAGTCATGGCCGAGGCCATGCTCTCCGGCCTGTTGAACCAGGCGCTCCTGCAACCGGACCAGGTGGTCGCCAGCGACCCTCTGGCTCGTCGCCGGGCTGAACTCCACCAACGCTACGGCGTGGAGGGCACCGCCGACAACGTGGAAGCCATCGAAGGGGCGGATGTGGTGGTCCTGGCGGTCAAACCGCAGGTCCTGGGGCAGGTCCTGGCGGATCTCTCCGGGAGGTTGCAGCCTGGGCAACTGGTGATCAGTATCGTCGCCGGGGCCACCCTGGACGCCATCGCCTGGGGGTTGGGGCACCGCGAGGTGGTTCGGGTGATGCCCAATACCCCGGCGCGGATCGGGGAAGGGATGAGCGTGTGGACGGCCACGCCCGAGGTCTGTGAGTCGGACCTGGAGCGGACCCGTTGCATCCTGCAGGCCCTGGGCAAGGAGATCTACGTCACCCATGAGGACGAGCTGGACATGGCCACCGCCTTGTCCGGCACGGGCCCTGCCTACGTCTTCCTGTTCATGGAGGCCCTGGTCGATGCCGGGGTCCATCTGGGCTTCTCACGACGGGTGGCCCAGGAACTCGTCTTGCAGACGGTCCGCGGCTCGGTGGACTTCGCGTCCCAGTCCCGTGGGCACCTGGCAGATCTCCGCAACCAGGTCACCTCGCCCGGTGGGACTTCGGCCGAGGCCCTCTACCAGATGGAGAAGGGCGCCCTGCGAACCATCGTCTCCAAGGCGGTCCATGCGGCCTATCAGCGCTCTCGCGCCCTGAGTCGGCTCTCCGAGCCTCCTGCTGCGGGGTGACCACCCATCGAACTGCTACGCAACCTGACCCTGGGTCAGTACGTTCCGGGTGATTCCCTCCTTCACCGCCTGGACCCCCGCGCCAAGCTGGTGGTGACCGGAGGGGCCATGATCTCGCTCTTCATGGTCCATCACCTGGAACTGCTGTTGCTTGCAGGCCTGGTGATCCTGCTGCTGGGGGGGCTGGCCCGCCTCCCGCTTGGCTATCTTCTTCGTGGTTTGAGGCTGGTCTGGATCCTGGCGCTCTTGACGTTCGTGTTCAATGCGACGCTGACGCCCGGTTCGCCGATGGCCGGACTGGAAGAGCTGCCGGTCACCCGTGAGGGCCTGCTTCGAGGGGGAGCCATGGCCATGCGTCTCTTTTTGTTGGTGCTGGCCACCTCGCTCCTCTCCCTGACCACCTCGCCGATCCTGCTGACCGACGCGGTGGAGAAGCTGCTGGCGCCGTTCCGCCGCTTTGGGGTTCCCTCTCACGAACTGGCGATGGTCTCGACCATCGCCCTGCGTTTTGTCCCCACCCTGGCTTTGGAGACCGAACGGATCATGAAGGCCCAACTGGCCCGTGGGGCTTGCCTCGACCGCGGCAATCCCCTGGTCCGGGCGCGGGCCCTGGTCCCCGTGTTGGTCCCCTTGTTCGTCAGTGCGTTCCGCCACGCCGAGGACCTGGCCGTGGCCATGGAGGCTCGCTGTTACCGCGGTGGTGAGGGGCGAACCCGCCTGCGGGACCTTCATCTGCGGGCGGCGGATCTGTGGGCTGCCCTGTCCGGCCTGCTCTTCCTGGCCGCTTTGGTGGGCCTGGACCGATGGGCGGGTCGCCTTGGCTGAGCGCACCTTCCGTTTGACCCTGGAGTACGATGGAAGCGCGTATTCCGGCTTCCAACGTCAGGGCGGAGAGGGGCTGAAGCCCAGCATCCAGGCCACGCTGGAAGAGGCCCTGGCCCGACTGGTGGAC
Organism: Candidatus Xenobium occultum; assembly: GCA_002423485.1. Taxonomy (GTDB): domain Bacteria; phylum Vulcanimicrobiota; class Xenobia; order Xenobiales; family Xenobiaceae; genus Xenobium; species Xenobium occultum. The sequence goes on from DIWH01000003.1 coordinate 31,984, forward strand.
CATCCGGTTTCGGTCCTGGTGGCGGGACGGACCGATGCCGGGGTCCACGCCAGCGGCCAGGTCCTGTCTTTCCGGACTTCCTCGGACCGCTCGCCTCGGGTGGTTTTTCGAGGAGCCAATGCCTTGCTGCCCCCAGACATCCGGGTCCTGGAGGCCGTTGAGGCCTCTCCCGGGTTCCACCCGCGCTTTCTGGCCTGCTCGCGCACCTACGAGTACCTGATCCTGTCCGGCCGCGAGGGGGATGCCTTCTGGCGTCGCCGGGCCTGGGTCTTCCCTGGGGACCTGGATGTGTCGGCGATGCAGCGCGCCGGCCGATCCCTTCTGGGGTCTCACGACTTCTCCACCTTTTGCTCCCAGGTCCCCCCTGGCGAGTGTCGGGTCCGTCGCCTGATGGACTGCCAGGTCGAGCGCTGGGAGGGCAGCCTGCCGGGGCCCCTGGGGCGTCTGGGCGGATTGGTGCTGGTCCGGGTCCAGGCCAATGCCTTCCTGCGGCGCATGGTGCGGATGTTGACGGCGGCCCTGGTGGAGGTCGGGCGGGGGCGTTGGCCTGAGAGCGAACCACGCCAACGCCTGGACGCGCGTGACTCTGGGCTTTCCCCTCCACCGGCTCCTCCCTGGGGCCTGTACCTGGTCCGGGTCGACTACCTGGGCTGAGTGGCTTTCGAAAGGACTCAGGCAGGGGGGCAAGAAGCTTGTAGGACTCCGAAGGCCCCTGCAAGGGGCGATCCGATACGGGAGGTCCGGCATGGCAAACGAACTCGAGAACGCTCTCGTCGAGGCCGGCGAGAAACTGGGTCAGGCGATGCAGAATGCCCCGGAGGGGGAACGGGATATCCTTCGGGCGATGTACTCCAAACTGAACAACTGGGCCTCGGCGCATGAGGGCAAGGGAGACCAGGCCGTCGACCGCTCTGCCTTCTTTGCTGCGGGCATCATCGCTCATGAGAAGATTCAGAGCGAGGCCCTGATCCAGGCTGCGACCGACTACATCGACAAGGACCACATGTTCTGCCGGAGCCGCCAGCAGGCCTGATCGTCCAGGACGCAGCTTCTGCGGGCCTCGGGGCTTCCCCGGGGCCCACTGTTTTCCAGCCCCGAGCCGTTGGACTGACAGTTGAACGCGGCCGCTCCTCCGGGAGGAATCTTCCTCAAGTCAGGGGAATACCCTGAGGGTTCGGGACCGGTCGCCATGGCAAAGGCCACGACCGACAGAGTCGTCCTTCCTTCGGTCCCCCCGTTCTTCCATCCCCCCCTCCTCCAGCGCAGGGGGCTTTTCTTCACGAGGTCGGGTATGCAGGGAGCCGTTGATCCCATCCAGTTGCGGGGGGCCCGCCACGGAATCCTGGTCAGCGTCCGGGAGGACGTTGATTTCGCGATCGCCGTAGAGGCCCTGCGTGTTCGCCTGGCCCAGGAGAATGGATTCTATGCCGGAAGCGGGGTCTCGTTGGACCTGGGCTGGCGTGAGTTGGGTGAATCCGAGATGGAGCGCCTGGAGGCCGTATTGGCCGAGTGCGGGGTGGGACTTCTGGGGATCATCAGCACCTCCCTGACGACTCGGGCCCGAGCCGAGGCTCGGGGGCACAAGGCGATCATCGGTCGCCTGGGCCTCTCGCAGCATCAGGGGCGGGCCATCCGGCGGGAAGGGGGGGCACGCCCGCCCCTCAGTTCGGTCCCCGCGGTCCCGGCCGACCCCGTGCCCCTGGCCCCAGGTCCTGACAAGGACCCCACTTTGATGGTGCGCCGGACGCTCCGCTCGGGGCAGACGGTGCGTTATACGGGAAATGTGGTGATCATGGGGGATGTCAACCCCGGAGCCACGGTCGAGGCCGAGGGAGACGTCGTCGTCCTGGGGAGCCTGCGCGGCCAGGCCCACGCGGGGACGTCGGGCCGTGAGGGTTCGGTGGTCGTCGCGCTGGCCATGCTGGCAACGCAGTTGCGCATCGGCGAACTCATCTGGGTCGGCGAGGCCGAAAACCGCAAGAAGCGGGAGGCGACTCCGATGAGGGCCTCGGTCATCCAGGGACAAATCCGGGTCGAGCCGTTCTCGGCATGATCCATCCCGGTCGGTGGACCGGGACTCCCAGCGAAAGGTCGTGATATCGTGGGCAAGGTCGTGGTGATTACTTCGGGAAAGGGTGGGGTCGGCAAGACCACCTGCACCGCCAACCTGGGGGCAGGTCTGGCCCTGGACGGGCACTCGGTGCTTCTGGTCGACGGCGACATCGGATTGCGGAACCTCGACCTGATCATGGGCCTGGAGAACCGGATCGTGTTCGACCTGGTCGATGTCGTCGAGAAGAAGTGCCGCACCTTCCGCCAGGCCCTGATCAAGGACAAGCGCTTCGAGAACCTCCATCTGCTGCCGGCGGCCCAGAGCCGAGACAAGGATGCGGTCAGCCCCGAGCAGATGCAGGCCCTCTGTGCGGAGCTCAAGGAAGCCTTCGATTTCGTCCTGATCGACAGCCCCGCGGGCATCGAGCACGGGTTTCGCAATGCCGTGGCCGGTGCCGACGAGGCCATCGTGGTCACCAACCCCGAGGTTTCGGCCATCCGGGACGCCGATCGCATCGTCGGCTTGCTGGAAGCGCAGGAGAAATCCAACCCGCGCCTGGTGATCAACCGCTACAAGCAGGACATGGCTCGTCGCGGGCAGATGCTGTCCATCCAGGACGTCAAGGAAATCCTGGGGATCGAGCTTCTGGGGATTGTTCCCGAGGACGAGGGCATCGTGAGCGCCTCCAACAAGGGTCAGCCGGCCGTCATGGATCGGGCTTCGCGGGCCGGCGAGGCCTATCGGCAGATCGTCGCGCGGTTGGTTGATCCCACGTGCCCACCGGTCGGGATGCCTGCCTCGGATAGTTGGATGGACCGATTGCGCCGGGTCTTCACCGTCAGCGTCGGCAGTTCCGGGGCCCACTAAGGAGTCGGCAGATGTTTGATTTCTTCTCGTTCTTCAATCGCATCTTCGGAGGCCCTCGGGAGGATACCCGCAGCGCCGCTCGGGACCGCCTGCGCCTGGTCCTGGTCAGCGACCGGGCTACCGTGGCGCCCCACCTGATGGAGTCGCTTCGCAACGAGTTGATCGAGGTGATCTCCCGCTACATGGAGATCGACACCCGCTCGATGCAGATGGGACTGGAGCGTCACGAAGGGGCCATGGCCCTGGCCGCCAACATCCCGGTCCGCAGCGTTCATCGCTCGTCGGCCGAGATGGCGGCCGTCTCCCTGTCACCGCCGCCACCCGCACCTCACCAGGCCCAGCCAGAGGCCTCGGGGCCCGTCGATCCGGTCTCGAGTCGTCCTGCAGAGACCGCGGCCCGGCTTGAGAGTCCCCGTCTGGCGGCCAGGCGTCGGACCCGAAGGCACAAGCGCCGGCCTTGAGCGCGGAAGGCCCGGTGCGGCTGACCGCCGCACCCGTCCAGGGGCCGGCGCCACTCATCCTGGCAGCGTGAAGTGTCGGCCCAGTTGCGGTCCACGCTGGTGCTGGTAGTGTGAGCCCAGGTCGGCTCCGTAGATTCGCTCCGGCGTCTTGATCAGGTGTTCGAAGACCATCTTGCAGATCGGCTGGCCGTGCCGGAAGACCACGTCCTCGTGGGTATCCAGCTCCAGGACGGCCGGGGTGCCCTGGACTTCGCCCTGGCGACCATAGCCGAAGCCGGGGTCGAAGAAGCCGGCATAGTGGGACCGGTATTCCCCAGAGTGGATGTCGTAGGCGACCATCTCGACGGCGAAGAGCGGAGGGACCCTCAGGAACTCGCGCGTGCACAGGATGTAGAATCCGTTCTTGCGGAGCAGGACCTCCCCCTCACGGGCCCGGACCTCCCGAAAGTAGAGCGCCCCGTCCTGGGACTTGGGGGAGGTCAGGTCGACGGGCTCGTCGCAGGGGATGGCCTCGAACCCGACCACTCCTCCATGCAGGTCGACCGTCAGCAGGAGGCCTGAATCCAGGACCGGCTCGTCCCGATTGCCCTGGCCATCGAAGACCAGGCCGATCTGCTGGTGGGCCATCTCCAGCTCCAGGTCCGCCAGACGGTTCTCGCCGCGCAGGAACCGAGCCTGGTTGAGGGTGTTGCCGGCCTGGACGCGCAAGGGCCAGGAGCGCGGGGTCACCATCACGTAGGCCCGACCCCGGTAGCCGGCGGGGATCTTGTCGAATCGGGGGAGTCCGTCGACCAGGGTGCGCGCCCAGACGTTCATCCGGCCGGTGGAACTCTTGTTGTTGGTGTAGGCGTGCACTCCCGGGGGCAGGTTGAGTTCCTCCGCCACCTCGATCACGTAGGTCTGGTCCAGCTCCAGCACCTCGGGGCTGGACAGGTCCACCTCCTCGACCCCGTATCGCTCCAGGGCGCGGGCGATCGGTTCGTCGCGCAGAGGCAGGAAGGCAGCCTGGACCCTCCAGCCCCGCCGCCCCAGGCGCAGGTCCAGGCTGGCCGGTTGGATGTTGTCGGCGGGAATCGGGTCAACGGCCCGGATGTTCCCTCCGGCGATGAACTGCTCGATAATCTGGCTGGGGATCGCGCCGGCCTGCCTCATGGGTGCCCGTCCTTTCCTGCCGCCGGGCGGCGGCCGGGAGTGCAGGGCCGGTTCGCGCCCCGTGAGGCTTTCCCTGGAGGCAGGACTGGCTGGCGCCAAGGAGTAACCCTGCGATCCCGGAGGACTCCTTGAATCCCTGGTGGCGCCGCCTGGACCTGCTGTCGATCTCCTGCACCCTGCTGCTGGCCATGCTGGGTCTGTTGATGATTTTCAGCGCAACCGGCCAGGCCGGCCCGGGGTCCGAGGTGTCGCGTCAGGCTTTGATGCTGACGGCCGGCGCGGGGGTGATGGTCTTGGCCTCCATGATCGACTACCGGGCGTGGTGGCGCGCGACGCCCTTGTTGTACGCCATCCTGCTGGGCCTTCTGGTGGCCGTGCTGCTGGTGGGAACCGCGGCCAAGGGGGCCCAGCGGTGGATCGACCTGGGGCCATTGGGCGCCTTTCAGCCCTCAGAACCGGCCAAGCTCCTGCTGATCCTGGTCCTGGCCCGGGTGCTGGCAGGGGAGGAGGAGGACGACGAAGAGCCCCCGGGCGCCCGCTTCCTCAAAGGCATGGTCCTGATCGGGCTGCCGATGCTGTTGATCATGCTTCAGCCCGACCTGGGAACCGCCATCGCCACGGCCAGCGTCGGCATGGCCATGATGTACGTGGCTGGAATTCCCCGGGCCTGGTTGTTGGGCGTGGTGGCATTGGGCCTGTCGGTCTTCCCCTTCGTTTTGCATGATTATCAGAGGGAGCGCCTGATGGTGTTCCTCAATCCCGAGGCGGACCCAACCGGTTCGGGCTGGAACATCCTGCAGTCCCGCATCGCCATCGGCTCGGGGGGAGTCTGGGGGAAGGGGCTGTTCCAGGGGACCCAGAATCAGCTTGATTTCGTCCCGGAACACCACACCGACTTCATCTTCACGGTCCTGGCCGAGGAAACGGGCCTCGTCGGCAGCGTGGTGCTGCTGATGCTTCTGGCGGGCCTGGTCTATTCCGCGTTCCGGACCGCACAGGCAACCAGAAACCGTTATGGAAGCTATCTGGCCGCCGGGATCGGGACCTTGTTTGCGGTCCACATCCTGGTCAATCTCGGGATGACGGTGGGGTTGTGCCCGGTGGTGGGGATCCCATTGCCCTTCCTCAGCTACGGGGGAAGCGCGGCGATCACCACCCTGGCCGGGCTGGGAATCCTCAACAGTCTCTGGCTGCGACGCCCCCGGGCGCCTGATTGAAATCTGGAGGACTTGGCATGACGATCCGAACCGCAATTCGCGCTCCGCGAGGCAGGACCCTGACCTGCAAAGGCTGGCAGCAGGAAGCCGCCTTGCGCATGCTCATGAACAACCTGGACCCCGAGGTGGCCGAGAAGCCCGACGAGCTGGTGGTGTATGGCGGCACCGGCCGGGCGGCACGAAACTGGGAGTGCTATGAGGCGATCGTGCGCAGCCTGCGCCGGTTGGAGGGGGACGAGACGCTGCTGGTGCAGTCAGGAAAGCCCGTCGGGGTCTTCAAGACCCACCCCAGGGCCCCCCGGGTGCTGATCGCCAACTCCAACCTGGTGCCAGCCTGGGCCACCTGGGAGAAATTCCGGGACCTCGAGGCAGCGGGGTTGACCATGTATGGGCAGATGACCGCGGGTTCCTGGATCTACATCGGAACCCAGGGGATCCTCCAGGGCACCTACGAGACCCTGGCAGAGCTGGCTCGTCAACACTTCTCGGGCACCCTGGCAGGTCGCCTGGTGCTGACCGCCGGATTGGGCGGGATGGGCGGCGCCCAACCCCTGGCGGTCACGATGAACGGTGGAGTGGCCCTGGTGGCCGAGGTGGATCCCGAGCGGGCCCGCCGCCGGGTGGAGGGGGCCTACTGCGATCGCGCCACGTCGGACCTGCACGAGGCCCTGGACTGGGTTCGGCAAGCCCTGGACAACCGGGAACCCCTGTCGGTGGGCGTGGTCGCCAACGCCGCAGAGGTCTTCCCTGAACTCCTCAAGCGCGGGATCCGTCCCGACGTGGTCACCGACCAGACCAGTGCCCACGACATGCTCGGGGGCTACGTCCCCCACGGGATGCCGTATTCCCAGGCCCTGGACCTGCGCCAGCGGGATCCCGAGGAATATCAGAGGCGGGCCTTCCAGTCGGTGGCCCTCCACGTGCAGGCCATGCTGGATTTCCAGAAGGCCGGCTCGGTGGTCTTCGACTACGGCAACAACATCCGAGCCCAGGCCGAACGGGCCGGAGTCGAGGGGGCCTTTGCCTTCCCGGGTTTCGTCCCGGCTTTCATCCGCCCGCTCTTCTGCGAGGGCAAGGGGCCCTTCCGTTGGGTGGTCTTGAGTGGCGACATCAAGGACCTGGAGCGCACTGATCGGGCCGTCCTGGAGACGTTCCCCGACGATGAGCCTCTGGCCCGTTGGATCCGCCACGCGGGCGAGAAGGTCAAGCACCAGGGGCTGCCCTCCCGAATCTGTTGGTTGGGCTACGGAGAGCGAGCTCGGATGGGGCGGGTCTTCAACGACCTGGTGGCCCGGGGAGAGGTCTCGGCGCCCATCGTGATCGGTCGCGATCACCTGGACGCAGGATCGGTGGCTTCGCCGAACCGCGAGACCGAGTCCATGCGGGATGGTTCCGATGCGATCGGCGACTGGCCCATCCTCAACGCCCTGATCAATACCGCTTCGGGGGCGACCTGGGTTTCGTTCCATCACGGGGGAGGCGTGGGGATCGGCTACTCGCTGCATGCCGGAATGGTCGTGGTGGCGGACGGAACGCCCGAGGCCGCCGAGCGCTTGGAATGTGTGTTGACCACAGACCCGGGGATGGGCGTCCTGCGGCACGCAGATGCCGGCTATGAGCGGGCCGTCCAGGTGGCCCGGGAGCGTGGGGTCCGGATTCCGATGCGGGAATCCTGATGAATGGGTCGAGGGGCCGTCCCGGTCACCCCTGGGACGGCCCCTCGATAGAGCTCCAGTCCTGGTTCCTAGAGCATCGGGTCATGAAGCAGGGCCAGCATCCTGCGTGCCATCTGGTCTTCGGGCTCAAGCTGCAGGCATCTCTGGAAGCCGATGCGGGCCTCTTCGAACTCGCCCAGTTTGTAGCACATCAGGGCGTGGTTGTAGGCCGCCTCCTTGTGCTTGGGGTCGAACTTGAGCGTGAGTTTGAACTCACCCTTGGCCTGTTCGTAGAAGGTCTCACTGTCGGCCATGGAGAGGCCCAGGGTGAAGTGGACGTCCGCCTGCTTGGGGTCCAGGAGGCTGCCGCCTTCGCTGGTGGGGTTCTTCTTCAAGAACGGGGACAGTAGCCGTTCCAGGAGAGAGGGCTCCTTGGAATACTTCGGCTTCTTGGTGAAGGCAGGCTTGTCGGCCCTGGCGCGCACCGAAGACTTGGCGAAACGCTTGGCCTGGAACTGGGGCTGCTTGTCGTAGGCCTTGCGCTTCGAGCTGTCGTTGAGGGCATTGTAGGCCTCGACGAGCTCTTTCATCTTTTCGTCGGAAACCGTCTTCATGTCCGGATTCAGGTCCGGATGGTATTTTTTGGACAGCATCCGGTAGGCCTTCTTGATTTCGTCGGGCAGCGCCGTGGGGGGCACTCCCAGAATCATGTAGTAGTCGCGCTTGGCCAACGCCGTGTCTCCCTTGGCTGGAATCTTCCAGATCTATCCGATCAGGTCCCGCAGTCGTTCGGCTGCCTCTTGGTGCCGAGGATCGAGTTCCAGGACCCTCTGGTAGTGTTCCCGGGCCCGATCGTGGTTCTCGAGGACTTCGTACAACTGGGCCAGGTTGAAGTGAGCCCCGGGGTTTTCTGGCTCCAGGGTTGCCCGGCGGGCGAACGCCTCCAGGGCTTCTGCATTCTGATTCAACTGGGCCAGGCAGATCCCCATGTTGTTCAGGGCCCGGGTGTCGTCCGCGAAACGATCCAGGACGAGCCGATACTGATCGATGGCCTGGACCCAGTCTTCCTGATTCATGAACGTGTTGCCCAGGTTGTAGCGGGCTTTGGAGTAGTGGGGGTTGATCTCCAGGGCGCGGCGATACGCCCGGCGGGCTGCGTCGTGGTCTCCAAGCCCTTCGTGGGCCACGCCGGAGTTGTTCTGGACGTCCGCGTATCGGTAGGTGACCCGGATATCCAGAACACTCTGGAACTCCAGGATGGCTTCGTCGTATCTTCCCAGGTCGAAGCACAGCTCGGCCAGCTTGCGGTGGGCCTGGACGTAGTCCGGGTTGATGGCCAGGGCCTGATGGTAGCACATCAGGGCCTTCTCTGGCCGGCCCAGGCCCTCGGAGACCAGGCCCAACTTGAAGTGCACGTCTGGCCATCGGGGATGCCGTTCGAGGACTTCAGCGTAGTCTCTGGAGGCTTGTCGCAGGATCGCTTCCAGGTCGAAGGGCAGCTCCTCGAGGGGAAGCGGAGCCACGTTCCGGGCTTGTTTCTCGGTCTCTGCAGCCTTCTCGGGAAGATTCAGGTCTCGGAAGACACTGACCAGATTCTCCCAGGCCAGCATGTTGTGGGGCTCGGTTTCCAGCAATTCCTGCAGAAGCCGGGCTGCTTCGTGGAGGTCTCCGGAGTTGGCCAGGCTGACCGCCAGGTTCTGCAGGGCCCTTCCTTCCTGCGGATTCCGGGCCAGGACGCGACGATACTCACCCTGGGCCTCGGCGGAACGCCCCGTGGCGTCCAGGACGTTGGCCAGGTTGTAGCGGGCTCGCTCGAAGTCCGGGTTGATCTCCAGGGCTTGACGATAGCAGGATTCAGCCTCCTGCAGGTCTCCCTTCTGCTCGTGGACGACCCCCAGGTTGTTGTGCACGTCGGCATAGCGCCGCTCGACCTGCGTCTGCAGCAGTTTCTCGAAGTGCGCCAGGGCCTCGTCGAAGCGGCCCTGGTCCATCAGGACCTCACCCAGTTTGCGACGGGCATCAGCGTAGTTCCGATTCAACCCCAGCGCCCGCCCGTAAGCCTCTTCGGCCCCCAGCAGGTCCCCCTGGGCCTCCCTGGCTCCACCCAGCCGGAAGTGGACATCGGCCCACAGGGGATACTGGGCCAGGATGGTGGAGTACAGGCCCACGGCATCCTCGATCCGCTCCTGGACCTCGAAGATGAAGGAGAGATCCAGGAGGCGGTTGGCCTCCTGGGGCGTGAGTCTGCGGCCTTCAAAGGACAGCGTTCGCCCCCCGGGCGAACGCCCGTCTCCCCCGCCGCGGCTCTCATTTTCGTGCATCCAGATCCTCCCGGAGGGCGCTGTGCGCCAGGTCCGACTGCCCCTGAATCTTCTTGTCAGATCGGCTCGGAGGCTCGATTCTGTCTGGTCGGTTGGGGAAAGGGATTCGTGGGCGCTCCATCGAGTCTGCCCCCGAAAGCCTCCCCCGCGTTCGGCACCGGGCGGGGAAGACCTCCCCCTCCCTCCCGACAGGGGATTCTTGCCGGTCGTGGGGAAATGTTCGGCATGCTCGGATTCTTGGGAAGACGGGAGCGCTGGCCCTATCGGGCTCCAAATGGCAGGGTGGGCCTGAGACCTTTGAAGGCCAGGGACGTGCCACAGATCCGTGGGTGGCTGGAAGACCTGGACCTGGTCCGGCACGCCTTCGGACTGAACCTGGAGCCCGCCGGCCTGGAGCGGATCGCCGAAGAGTATTGCCGTGAAATCGGGGCAGGCCGGCGTAACGTCCTGGCTTTGGAGGCAGAGGACGGGAGGATGATGGGGTTCCTGCGTTACAGTCTGCGCCCTGGCTCCCAGGGCCTGGTGGCCCGGGTGGGAATCCTGCTGGGGGGCGCTCGGGATCGGGGCCGGGGATTGGGGACCGAGGCGATGCGCCTTCTGCTGAGTTATCTCTTCGAGGTCCGCCGGGTGGCTGCAGTCGAGCTGGACACGGCGGACTTCAACCGGGCGGCTCAGCGCTGCTTCGAGAAAGTCGGCTTCCAGAGGCGGGCCGGGCTGACGCTGTTGGGTTCGACTCCTTCTCAAGGAGCCGCTGCCAACAAGATCTGGATGGAGTTCCCTCGGGAACGCTGGGAGGGCCGCCAGGCAGGTTCCTAGGATCCTTGCAGGGTGGGCACGGAGGGGGAAGGCTGCGGTTTGGGGGACGTCTCAGAGGTGCCCTGGCGGAGGAACTCCAGCCAGAACTGCTCGTGATCCCGCCCAGCGGCGAAGCTGTAGACCTCCGTGCCCGCCTCGGGACTCTCGAGCGTGGCCCAACCCACCAACCCGGTTTGCCCGGGGCCGTCCGGGAGCGAAGGGCGGGATCCCTGGACGGGCATCCCGGGTCCCATTCGGACCACAACCCTCTCTTGAAGGCAGGCAGTCTGGCCTCCGCGGTGGCCTTCTCCTTGCAGGGAGGCCCAGGATGAGCGATTCAGCCAGGCCCGAGCCCGGGCCGGGTTTCCAAAGCGGGCTTCCAGGGCGGCGGGTTGGCGCCCCTCCAAGGCCCTGGCCAACTGCTCTCGCTCCTGCCCTCGGACCAGGGGAGCCGCCAAAGCCAGTCCCAGCAGGTCTGGTGCGTCGGCCGGGCCGGGGTCGACTCCCAGAAGGCGGAGGAAGGCCGGCGTCCCGGCCAGGGTCACCGGGGAGGCCGGAAGCTCGGCCAGCAGTTCGGAGACTTCCAGAGGCTCTTCGGGCAGGACGGGTGTCGGGAGGGGCATCCGCGCGCTCATCCGACCCGCGGCCGGGTCCCCCCAGACCTCGACGCGGTCGTTGCGACCCAGGCCGGAGGGCAGGCTGGGGAAGAGTTCGCGCAGTTCCCGGACCCGGGCCGTCAGCCGGAGGGGAGAATCCTCCGGACCAGGCAGACTCAGGCGGGGCCCGGAGGCGGAAAGGAGCCGGTCGAGTTGGTCCGGGTCGCTGCAATACAGCCGGAGGTCTGGCCCCGTCCCAGGGATCAGCCCCGCCCGGACGGTCTGACCGGTGGACTTCTCCACGGCCAGCAGGTAGACCGGGGAGACCCCAGACTCCTCAATGAAGCCCTGGCGCGAGTCATAGGCCAGGCGACGGTCGGGCCCCCGGCACTCCAGGACGTAGTCTTGTCCTTGTCGCTGGTAGAGGACCTGTCCGCCCTGGGGGCAGGAGGCCACCTCCGAAAGCTGGTCGGGCCACGAGCCGGTCTTCTCCCAGGAACTCTCCAACTGGTCGACGGTCTGCGCCAGGTGGGCCCGGCAGGGGCTGGGATGGGCGGTCGGCGGGCCGGTGAGCAGAGCCACCAGCACCCGGTGGGAGTCGCTGATCGTGGCCGGGGAGAGCCCAAAATCCTTCAGGAGTTGGGGGCCCGGGCCGGGCAGACGGCGCAGGGCCTCGAGCACGGCCGAGGGTTCCCCCTCCAGGACCAGTGGGGTCTCGGCTGGAAGGAGCCTGGAAAATGGTGAACGGTCCGCCGCCAACCGCCAGGCAACCAGACCCACCAGGCCGAGGACGAGGCAGGTCACGCCCAAGACGCTCAAGACCCTCCACCAGCGCACCCGGCTTCGCCTGGACGAAGGTCTTGCGGACCTGCGCAGGAAAGGCCAGGGAACGCGAAGGCGGCGGCTCCTGGATTGGGGGAAGATCCGGTCGAGGCCCAGGCTCATGGGCGCAGGGTGCTCCAGACAGAGGCCATGAGGCTGGAGGTTCCCTGCTCCTGCTTGAGTTTCCTTCGAAAAGAGCTGGAGTCTTTCTCGATTCTGGTTATCGTGCGGCGCGCAGCTCGTTGTCCAGGGTCTGTTCGGGAACTCCCGGCCAGAATCGGGACCAGGTGACCAGGCCCCGCGTGCTGACGATGAACAGGTTCTGTCGCGGGCTGATTCCCGGGATGAACTCTCCGGCGTAGTCCAGCGTCACCGAGCCATCGGCATCGTGCAGGACCAGCCAGTCGGGAAAACGGTCCGACAGGGCCTGGGCTGGACCCGGGTCGGCTCCGACCACGGGGATCACCAGGAGGGTCGCTCCATTCCTGGCGGCGGCCGTTGCCAGGCTGGCTCCGGTCTGACCCGAGACGCTGCTGGCCTCCGGGAACCAGACCAGGACGGGCCCCCCAGACCGGATGACGGCCAGTGAGACCCGTTCGCCGTAAATCCGGGGGAGGTTGATCTCGGGCGCGGGATCGCCGGGCCGGGCTGCCCAGGCAGCCGCCGAGGCCAGGAACAGGGCCAGGAGCAGGGCCAGGGGCCGGATGGACCAGGTCATGAGATCACCTCCTATCGGTGAGACCCTTGAAAGGGCCGGGAAGTTACCGGTCGCATCCCTGGCTTCGCCGGGTGGCGGCCGCGTCCTTCGGCAAAGGCCCAGGTGTCCCGGGGAAAAGAGATGGGCGGCACCGAGCCCGGGGGGGGAAAGGCTCGAACCGCCCAAGAGAAACTTCTTGCCCGGATATTAACTGACTGGTCAGTCCATGTCAAGTCTCCCCCCAGCCACCTGAATCCGCCGCCGAATGCCACGGTAGGTGGCGGATTCAGGAGCCACCGGGCCGCTGCCCCGCTGCAGGCCAGTCGCCGGAGGGTCAGGTTCCGCAGAAGGTCTGTCGGACGCGTTCCGCTGGTCGGGGGGGAGCCTGGAAGGGCTGGATTCCCGGGCGGTCCTGGTAGGGCCGGGACAGGGCCTGGAGCAGGGCCAGGAAGGGCTCGAGGTCCCCTTGCCGGGTGGCGGCCTGCAATGCCTCCTCCACCTTGTGGTTCCGGGGAATCAGCACGGGGTTGGCGGCCCGCATCTTCAGGTCGGTCGAGTCCGGTGGTGCGACGTTTCGGGCGCGGCGCTGCTCCCAGCGGGTCTTCCAGGCTTGGAAGGCAGGGTCGGAATCCAGGCCGTCGGGCAATGGCTCCCCTCGGTTGAGGGCCAGGAAGGTGTTTGTGTAATCGGCCTGATGGGCCGCCATCCAGGCCAGCAGATCCTCGAAGAGGTCCGGGTCGTCGGCCTCCTCTCCGGCCAGTCCCAGTTTGGAGCGCGTCATGCTCCGCCACCTCTTCGCAAACAGAGGGTCGAAGCTCTCGACCACCCGGGTGGCGATCGCCAGCGCCCCGTCGGGCGAGGGGTCGAGCAGCGGCAGGAGGGTCTCCGCCAGGCGGGCCAGGTTCCATTGGGTGAGGCGGGGTTGGTTCATGAAGGCGTAGCGGCCGCCCCTGTCGATCGAGCTGAAGACCTGGTCCGGATGGTAGGCGTCCAGGAAGGCGCAGGGACCGTAGTCGATGGTCTCGCCCGAGACGGCGCAGTTGTCGGAGTTCATGACGCCGTGGATGAAGCCCACGCGCAGCCAGTGGGCCACCAGTTCCGCTTGACGGTCGACGACCGCCTCCAGGAAGGCCAACGCCCGGTTCTCGGCCTGGAGGAGTTCGGGCATGTGGCGCTGGAGGGTGTAGTCGAGCAGGACTCCGACGTGGTCCGAGGTGGGGAAGAGGGCCGCGTACTGGAAGGTGCCCACCCGGATGTGGGAGCTGGCCATCCGGCTGAGGATGGCTCCTGGCAGAGGGGTCTCGCGGAGGACCTCTTCTCCGGTGCTCACCACGGCCAGACTTCTGGTGGTGGGGATCCCCAGGGCGTGCATCGCCTCGCTGACCAGATACTCGCGCAGCATCGGACCCAAGGCGGCTCGCCCGTCTCCTCCGCGGGAGTAGGGCGTCTGGCCCGAACCCTTGAGCTGGAGGTCGAGACGTCGGGCCGAGGGGGTGACCCACTCCCCCAGGACGTGTGCCCGGCCGTCGCCCAGGATCGTGAAGTGGCCGAACTGATGACCCGCGTAGGCCTGGGCAAAGCTGCGGACCCCGGGGGGCAGCCGGTTGCCGCTCAACAGCTCGGCCACCTCTGCAGGCTTCCAGCTTTCCAAGGGCAGGCCCATCTCGTCCATCAACTGCAGGTTCAAGAGGACCACTCGCGGCGAGCGGACGGGCGTCGGGGAAAGCCAGGTGTAGAACGGCTGCGGGAGCCGGGTGTAGGTCGCCTCCAGGCGGAGGTTCCGGGATGGATGGGGACTGGGACTGGCAGACATCTCACGACCTCGTCCTGGGAGCACGGCCCCTGTGACCGCGGATCCCGGGTTGGCTGGATCAGGAGCGGCGCAGGGGGCCTGCCCCCCCATTCTCCGCAAGCGGACTTGCGCTTTGGAAGGCCGGCTCCTTCCTGCTCCGAGTCTTCTTCTCGGGTCGGATCCGGTTCGCCCGAAGGCCCTCTCTGTCTCGTCGACGGCTCTTTAAAGTGGAAGGATCGGTCCTGAAGCGTCGAATCCATCCGGCATGTTGTTTCAATTCATCTATGACGAGGACCTCGCGCAGGCCAGCTACCTGATCGGGTGCCAGGCCGCCGGCGAAGCCATCGCCGTCGACCCCCGCCGCGACGTCGACACCTATCTCCGCCTGGCCGAGCACCACGGGTTGAGGCTGAGTGCCGTGACCGAGACCCACATCCACGCCGACTATCAGAGCGGAAGCCGCGAACTGGCCGAGCGTTCGGGGGCCACCCTGTATCTTTCGGATGAGGGCGACGCCGACTGGAAGTACGGGTTTCCCGGCGAGAAGTTGGTCCACGGCAGCGAGATCCAGTTGGGGAAGATCCGCATTCAGGCCGTCCACACCCCGGGCCACACCCCCGAGCATCTCTCGTTCCTGGTCACCGACGGAGCCGCCACGGACCGTCCTGGCTTCTTCCTGACCGGAGACTTCGTCTTCGTGGGCGACGTGGGCCGGCCGGATCTGCTGGACGAGGCAGCAGGCTTCGTGGATACCCGTTTCGGCGGGGCCCGTCAGCTCTTCGCCAGCCTCCGGGACCACTTCCTGACCCTGCCCGACTACGTCCAGGTGTGGCCGGCCCACGGGGCGGGAAGCGCCTGTGGCAAGGCTTTGGGGGCGGTGCCCCTGACCACCGTGGGCTACGAGCGTCAGGTCGGCTGGTGGTCCCGGATGGTCCGCGAGGGGGATCTGGAGGGCTTCACCTCGGCCCTGCTTGAGGGCCAGCCCGATGCCCCCCTCTACTTCGGTCGGATGAAGCGGACCAACAAGCTGGGCCCGGCCCTGCTGGGCCAGCGTCCACCCCTGCGGGCCTTCAACCCCGCGGAATTGCGGGGTCGGGTGAACGCAGACCTGACCCTGCTGGACACCCGCCCGGTCGCCGAGCACCGCGCGGACCACGTGCCCGGCGCGCTCTTCGTGCCCGAAGGCAAGAAGTTCGCCACCAACGCCAGCTTCGCCGTGGACCCCGATGCCGACGCCCGTCCCATCGTGGTCCTGGCACAGGACCAGAGCCAGGCCTCCTGGATGCGGGATCGCCTGGCCTGGACGGGCATCGACAACGTCGTGGGCTACGTTCCCTCGCTGGAGGGCCTGACGGCGGGTCCCCTGCCCCTGGTCACTCCAGGTGAACTGGCCCGGATCCCGGACGCGCTCGTGCTGGACGTGCGCACCGCCAACGAGCATCGGGCCGGTCGAATCCCCGGCGCCATGCAGCTCGACGTGGGGCGCCTGGCCTTCCGGGCCGACCAGGTTCCGGCCGACCGGCCCGTGGTGGTCCATTGCCAGAATGGCAACCGGGCTGCCGTGGCGGCCTCGATCCTGCGGGCTCGAGGGCGGACGGATGTGCGAGAACTGGAAGGGAGCTATCAGGGCTGGGTCGAGGCCGGCTGTCCGTCGGTTCCGGCTGAACTCTGAGTCGTCGGGGGATTCTCTCCCCTGGATGGGAAGGGCCATGCCATGTCCTCTCCGCTGACCCTGGCCCCGTGGCTGACCCGCTACCACCGGCGCGACTTCCTGAGCGACCTGCTGGCCGGTCTGACCGTGGCCGTGATGCTGGTGCCCCAGGGGATGGCCTATGCCATGCTGGCGGGAATGCCGCCGGTGGCCGGGCTGTATGCCTCGACCCTGCCTCTGGTGGCCTACGCCCTGCTCGGTTCTTCGCGGGCCCTGGCTGTCGGCCCGGTGGCCATCGTCTCGCTGCTGACCCTGGCCGGGGTGGCCCCCCTGGCCGAGCCCGGCAGCACCGACTTCATCGCTTTGGCGGGAATCCTGGCTTTGATGGTCGGAGGCTTGCAGTTGGCGTTGGGTCTGCTGCGGGGTGGGGTCCTGGTGGCTTTTCTCTCGCACGCTGTGGTCTCGGGCTTCACCTCGGCAGCCGCGCTGGTGATCGCCTTGTCGCAGGTGCACCACCTGCTGGGCTTCTCCCTGGCCGCCAAGGATCCCGTCCCCGTCCTGCTGGAGGCTTTCCAGCGCCTGGGTGAGGTCCACTCCACGACGCTGCTGTTGGGGCTGTCCTCCCTGATCCTCCTGCTGGCGGGTCGGCGCTGGTCGCCTCGGGTGCCGATGCCCCTGGTGGTCGTGGTCCTGGGCACTCTCACGGTGGCGCTGGCGGGCCTGGACCAGGCGGGCGTGAAGATCGTCGGAGCGGTCCCGGCGGGACTGCCCCGTCCGTCTCTTCCCCAGGCTCCGTCCGAGGCAGTGTGGGCCCTGTTCCCCACCGCCTTGACCATCGCCTTCATCGGTTTCCTGGAGTCCATCGCCGTGGCCCGGTCGCTGGCAGCGCGGGAGGCCGAACGGGTGGACGCAGACCGCGAGCTGGTGGGGTTGGGCCTGTCCAACCTGGTGGCCGGATTCCTGGCGGCCTTCCCGGTGACCGGCGGGTTCTCGCGCAGCGCCGTCAACTACCAGGCCGGAGCCCGTAGCGGTCTGGCCTCGGTGGTGACGGCCATCCTGGTCATGGTGACCCTGCTCGCCCTGACCCCGCTCTTCTACCACCTGCCCCAGGCCATCCTGGCCGCCCTGGTGGTGGCCGCCGTGGTCGGACTGGTGGACCTGCGCGAGCCGCTCCGGTTGTGGCGGGTGCGCCGGGCGGATGCACTCAGCCTGGGGGTGACCTTCCTGGCCACCTTCCTCCTGGGCGTCGAGCCCGGGATCCTGGTGGGGGTCGCCTTTTCGCTGGCCATCTTCTTGTGGCGCAGCGCCTTCCCGCACGTGGCGGTCATGGGACGACTGGCGGATTCTGAAGGTTCGGGTGTCTGCGGGGTCTGGCGAAACGTCCTGCGCCACCCTCAGGCTCGCCCCCACCCGCGTCTGGTGGTGGTCCGCCCCGATGCCAGCCTGTACTTCGCCAACGCCACCTGGCTGCGCGACGTGGTCGAGCGGGTCCTGGCCGAGCGTGAGGAGGTGCGAGGCCTGGTGATCGATCTCTCGGCGGTCAACGATGTCGACGCCGTCGCCCTGGAGAGCCTCGAGGAGCTGATGCACGAACTGGATCTGCAGGGCCTGGAGGTCCATCTGGCGGCCATGAAGGGCCCGGTCGGCGACGTGGCGGCCCGAGCCGGGTGGCGCGAGCGCTACGCTGATCGCGCCTACCACCTGACCCTGGACCGGGCCGTGGCCGCGGCGGAGGCCGCCCTGGTCCGACGGGAGGCGACGCGCGAGGCCTGAGGGCCCCCCCCGGCCGGCGTGTGTTTCAGTCCGAGGCGCCCAGTTCAGCCCAGCGGAAGCAGTCGGCCAGGTGGTCGTTCACCATGCCTGTGGCCTGCATGTGGGCGTAGACGATGGTGGGTCCCATGAACGTGAAACCCTGGGCCTTCAACTCGCGGCTGATCCGCTCGGCCAGCGGCGTGGTGGCCGGGACCTCCTGGAGGGTCTTCCAGGCGTTCTGGATAGGCTGGTTCTGGACGAACTCCCACAGATAGGGCCAGAAGGCGCCGAGCCGGTCGCGAATCTTCAGGAAGACCCGGGCGTTGTTCACGGCGGATTCGAGCTTGCGTCGGTTGCGCACGATTCCCGGATCGGCCAGCAAGGCCTGGATCTGCGTCTCACCCATCCGGGCCACCCGTTCAGGGTCGAAACCTAGGAAGGCCCGGCGATAGTTGTCGCGTTTGTGCAGGATGGTCCGCCAGGAGAGGCCCGCCTGGGCTCCCTCCAGCACCAGGAATTCGAAGAGCAGCCGGTCTTCCCGCACGGGGACGCCCCACTCGCGGTCGTGGTAGTCCTGATACAGGGGGTCCTGACCGCACCAGGGGCAGCGCAGCGGGGCGGAGGGGGGGGGCGGCACGGCAGGGCGGCTCACGGCATCCACCGGGGCGGGAGCGGGATCGACTCGGGTTGAGGGGCGGACGGCAGGTTCACGAAGTCGGACTGCACCTCCAAGGTCACCGGGTAGTTCGAGCCCGACTGGGGGAAGGTCTCCAGGTAGACCTCCCGGACTTCGCCGGGCGCCAGCGACCAGCGCCCCAGGAGGTAGGGGCTGGAGCTGGTGGCGTTGTCGGTTTCGGCGAAGGCTCCGTCCACGAAGAAGATCCCGCGGGCGGGGCCGCCCCGGGGGCGGAAGAAGAGTCGGGCCTCCCGGGCTTCGGAAGTCGGGTTGCGCAGAATCAGTCGCAGTCGGTAGACCACCCCGAAGTTCCCTGGATTCAGTTCACCCGTGAGGGGGTCCTGGGTGAACGGGGCGTCGCCCAGGGGGATGAAGCCGTAGCGGGAGCCCAGGTCGTGGGCGTAGGAGGCGTGGACCTCGGCGGGGAAGAGACCGCGCCCGGTGGAGAACGGTCCTGGTCCGGTCGGGGCCAGGTCCTGGTCCGGGGCGTGACCCTGAGCATCGACGGCCCGAACGGTCAAATCCAGCTCGACCGCCCGCAGGGGTTGCAGCCAGCCCATGGCGCTGACCGTCTGGCCGGGCTTCATGCGCAGTCGCTCCACCAGGATGGTCTCGCCAGCCCCCAGTTGCAGCGTGACCCCCTGCTGGTCTCCCATGCACTCCAGGAAGCGGCGGGTGGCCAGGTGGCCGGCAAAGATCTCATCGGCCGAGGGGCCGACGCCCTCCAGGGCCAGGAAGACCCTGGCGGGTACGTCGGAGGGGTTGCGCAGCAGCACCTCCAGGAAACGCTCGGGGCCTTGTGGCAGGTTGTAGTGGTGGATCAGCAACCGGACCGGGGCCGCAGGCAAGGCCTGGTGGAGAAGAGTCCCCTCGGATAGGATCTTCTCGGGGCGGTTGCTCATGACCAGGGCCCCAGCCTGGTAGATCTGGATGGGCGTGGGCTGGAAGCGGACCTGCACCTTGGCTTGCGCGGTCAGAAGTCCCGGGCCGGAGGCCTGGACCTGGACGGCGACGGGGGCCTCCGGGCTTGTGGGGGGAGCCTTCGGGAAGGTGATCTCCATCCGGGCGGAGGGATGCGGCCAGGCCCGGCTCAACAGCACCCGGCGCAAGGCCTCCTGCCGGGGCATGTCTCCCGAGAAGGGCACGACCAGATCGGTCGGGAGGCGGGCGGCCCAGGGCCGGACCACGACGGGAAGGTTCAGGGTGGTGTTTCCCCACGACAGGGTGATCGTGGCGTCGCCCCGGCGGGTTCCGGTCACGCGGACCTCGTTGCCCGTCAGGAAGGCTTCGGCGATCGAAGGGTCGGAGACCGTCACTTTGGGAACCCCGGACTGGTTGAGCCATCTGGCCGGGCGCGTCTCACCCAGGGGGACGGTCAGGCGGGTCGGTTCCAGGGTCGGGAGGGCCGGAGTCTTCCCCGTGCGGGCGGCCTCCAGCCGACTGGCAAAGGTCCGGGCCAGCGAGTAGGGGGTCGTGGCCCAGCGCGCCGACTGCTGCTGGGAGATCTCGGCCAGCAGGTCGTCTCCCGACCAGACCAGGGCCCGGTCCTGCCGGGTGGTCACCCGGAGGGGAAACTCGGCCCGCATGGCCAGGTCGGCCGCGCGCCGGCCCTGGGCCGACGTGGCACCTTCGATTTCCAGGGCAACCTCCGCTCCTCGACAGAGCTGGACGCGGGCCGGATCGGACAGGGCGCGCACGGTCAGTTCGGCCGGCTTCGCCATCAGGGGCAGAGCCAGCAGGAAGCCGAGCAGGATCAGCAGGAGGTTTCTCAGGATCGGGGCTCCTTCAGGCGGTCGTGAAGTCGGCGGAGTTCGTCGCGCTCGACCCGGTCCACGTAGGACCTCAGGCTTCGAAGTTCGGCCAGGACGTCCCAGAGGGCCAGGATCGCAGCCAGACCCACCAGGGCCAGGGTCGCCATCCAGTGGTGGAGGTGGGCCAGGGCCTGCTCGGGGGACATCTGCTCGGGGAGCGTGGACTCGGCGAACTGGAACATGGCGGCGATGCCCATCAGCAGGGCGGCGCCGAAGAGGCGGCGGAGCAGGCGGGGCCAGGGGGAATTCCCGGTTGCCCGATGGGCCAGGAAGTGCCGGATTTCGACCAGGGCCAGCCAGATGGCGCCCCCGACGAGCAGGAGGGGAAGACCGTAGAACCGCAGTTCCATGGTCAGGACTCCTTTCCTGGAATACCGCCAGGGTGGGTGGCGGTGGGTTCTCCGAGGTTCAGGCGTCCACGACCCGGAAGATCTGTACCGGGTCGCGGCGGCCGCGGACGAAGAGGGTTCGCAGGGGCTGCACCGGAACCCGGTCGTCCAGGCTCTCGGCGCAGATCAGGGTGGCGTCCGGGTGCTCTCGGGCCAACATCTCCAACCGCTGGGCCCCGTGCATCAGCTCCTTGCGGGCCATCTCCTCCCACGAGTCGCCCGGCGAGCGAGGCGGAAGGCTTCCTCCGAAGATCCCGGCGGAGAGGGCCGGGGGGGGGGTCAGGGCGTAGCGCCGCAGCAGGGCCTGCACGCGCACCCGCATCCGGCCCACCGCCTGGACCGCCCGCAGCCCCGGTTCCCGGCCCGCAAAGGCCGCGACGATCCGGGTTCCGTGGCGCTCCAGAAGCCGACCGGAGTGGGCGCGCAAGGCTTCCTCCAGTTCTCCGGAGAGGTCGGCCATCATGGAGGAGACCTCCAGAGGGCTGCGGTCCAGACCCAGGCGGGAAAGGCCCGGAAGATCGGCGGTCAGCAGGCAGACCCGGTCTCCCTCGGAGAACGGGGTTCCCGCCGCCGGCCGCACGGTCGGCAGGGCTGGGGAGGGGAGGCGGTTGGCCGTGAAGATCAGGGTAGACTCTGCCGACTCGGCGGAACCCGCGGCCACGGGGACCGGCAGGATCTCGCCGCGCAGGCGGGCGGCAATCCGGCGCATCTCCATGGCCACGACGCGGGCGCTGGCCGGCCGACGCGCGGGGTCCTTGTCCATCAGGCACAGGATCAGGTTCTCGATGTCGCCAGGCAGGTCCGGGTTGACCGCCCGGGGAGGCTCGGGCGCCTGGTGGACCTGCATGTAGAGCACGCTGGCCGGCTCGTCGGCCGAGAAGGGGACCATCCCACACAGGAACTCGTACAGCATCACCCCCACCGCGTACAGGTCGCTGCGTTCGTCGGCCTCCTTGCCGGCGGCCTGCTCGGGAGCCATGTAGGAACAGGTGCCCAGGGCCGTCCCGGACCGGGTCAGGGCCGAGAGTTCGGGGATGCGCAGCATCCTGGCCAGTCCGAAGTCCAGGACCTTGACCTGGCCGTCGGGGGCCACGTAGATGTTGTCGGGCTTGATATCGCGGTGGATGATGCCCCGGGAGTGGGCGTGGGACATGGCATCGGCGATCTGGGCCATCAGTTCCAGCAGTTCGGCGGGGCTGGGCTTGGCCCGCCGGACGTGGCGACGCAGCGAGATCCCCTCCAGAAGTTCCATGACCAGGAAGGGGCGGTCGTCCTGCCCGTGGTCCAGGACCCGGACGATTCCCGGGTGGTCCAGCAGGCCTGCGGCCCGGGCTTCCCGGGCGAAGCGTCGGCGCGAATGCTCCCGCTCGCACAGTTTCCGGCGCAGCAGCTTCACCGCCACGTCCTGACCGGTGCGCAGGTCCAGGGCCCGATAGACCGAGCCCATGCCTCCTTCGCCGATCCGCTCGTCCAACCGGTAGCGGCCGGCCAGGATCCTTTCGCTCATACCGCGCGACCCTTCTGGAACCTCGTATGAATCCCCTTCAAGTCAAGAAACCCGGGTCTCTCAGTCGATGCGGAACTCGGTCTTCTCCAGCAGGACCTCCAGCTTCTGGCTGGGGATGGCGATCTTGACGACCTGGTTCTGGTCGTTCAGGAAGAACAACATGCCCTTCTCGGTCTCGTACTTCCGGGCCAGGATCTCGCTGCCGTCGGCCAGGGTCAGGGTCTCCGAGTCCCGGGCCTCCAGGACCAGTTCGCGTGAGCGCAGGTCTTCGGGGACGAAGACATGCAGGGTTTGCTTCTTCTCGGGGGCCACGGTGTCGCCCGGCTTGGGCTGGGGAACCTGGCCTACCACCAAGGCCCACTGGGTCAGGAACCTCTGGTCGGTCAAGTAGGTGCCGCGGGCGAAGGGGACGTCGCGCTCCAGCGGGCGGGCCCCGCCTTTGACGGACTGGTGCAGGGTGTCGGCCTTGAAGCGCAGCTCGGTCTCAACCGGAGCCGCGGGGTCCCCGGAGACCATGTGGAAGCGGACCGGCAGGCCTGCCGGGTCCACCAGGAGTTCGGACTTCATCTCCAGGGTCTTCTCGCCATCTTGCAGGGTGGCCTGGGCTTCGAAGCTGTAGACCTCCTGATTGTCCAGGAACTGCATGTCCCCGACCCGGGCCACCTCGGTCCCGACCCTCTCTCCGTCGCGGAGGATGGCGTACACGCGCTGTTCGCCGACGGGCCAGGCCAGCTCGGTGTTGAAGTAGGCCACCTTGCGGGGGGCCCGCGGGGCATAGTTCTTCACCTGGATGGCCGTGGACTGGATGTCCCCGCTCTCCCACAGGGCGATATGGCTGGCTCCGATCTGGCCGGCCTCGTTGGTGGTGGGGTCGAAGGGGGTCCAGGCTTCCTGGGCACCCAGCCAGATCTCTGCCCAGTGGTGGGGCACGAAGTCGCCCGCCTGGAAGACCAGCCCGCCGACTCGTCGGGCCGGAAGCCCCGAGGCCCGGGCCATGGCCACCAACAGCAGGGCCCGGCTCTCGGCGTTTCCCACGCCGCTCTCCAGGCAGAAGCGGGCCGAAGGCAAGGACAGCCCGGTCTCGATCTCTCCGGCCACGAACGAGTTCAGGCGACGCGCGGCCTGGAAGGCGTTCTCGGCTTTCCAGGTCAGTTCGGCCGCCTTGGTGGTCAGCGGCACGAAGTCGCTCTCAACGCCGGGTCCCGGTTGCAGGTAGGACTGAAGCTCTTGCGGGACCTCCCCGCGAAGGGGGAAGGGCGTCCGTCGGGAGACCTCCAGGGGGACCGAACGGACCACCACGCGGCCCTTCATGAACCCCTCCTCCATCTGACCGGTGAAGTACTGTCGATACCCCGAGATCTGGTGGTCCGCAAACTGCCCGCCGCGCAGGTTCAGCTCGACGTCGGCTTCCAGCGTGGTCAGCTTCTCGGGATCGGGGAAGTAGATGTTCGAGTGGCCGGTCTTGGCGGACCACAGGTCCAGGCCGGCCACCTTGTCGATGCGGGCCACGATCGAGGGGTCGGAGCGCCGGAAGACCAGACCGCGGCCGACTTCGCGGATCTCCAGGGGCTCCATGTTGGAGTCCAACACCCGGACGTGGGCCAGGAGGGTTCCCTTCAGGTCGGTCACGGGGTAGACGCGCGTGGCCACCTTCCGTCCGTTCCAATCCCAACTCTCGGTCTTCGGGGCGTACACCACGACCTGTCCTCCCCCTCGAAGGATCGGGTCGTAGGCCGGAAGCACCCCGCCCGTGGAGGCGGCGCGGACCAGCAGCCAGTAGTGCTCGGCGAAGGTGTCCAGTTCACCCCAGAGGTTGTTGAAGATCAGGTGCGGCGTCGGGCCTTCGAAGTTGTGGAAGTGGGTCTGCTCGAACTGCCCCACGTGGTTGCGCTGGGCCACCATGGTGGGGGAGTAGACGCAGTTGACCTCCAGGGCGCCCTCGGCGGACTTCTGGACGCACTGGAAGGAGGAGGGCGCCAGGGTCTTCTTGTCCACCTCCAGTTGGGAGGAGAACTTCAGGTCCTGGACCCCGCCCACCCCGATCTTGATCCGGGTGGCGGAACTCAGCATGAACGACGACTGGCCGCCCAATGTCAGCAGGCGGTCGACCGAGAAGTGGCTGTAGCCGACCAACTTGCCGTCGTAGTCCAGGGCGAAGTGATACTTGCGCCCCACGGGCAGGCCATTCCGCACCACGGCAGGGCCCTTGGGCATCGGCAGGGGGGCCGGAGGCTGGGCGATCGGCTCTTGGACCGGTGCTGCCGTGGGATCTTCAACCGGCTCGGAGGGGGTGGGCTCTCCCGGCTCAGCCTGGTCTCCTGACAGCGGTGGCAGGATCAGGGGAGGCAGGCGATCCGGCACCAGGGGGTCCTTGGCAGCCGGAGCGGCAGGGGTGGCTGGAACTCCCTCTTCAGGCCAGGCCGACAACGGCAGCAGGCACAGAAGGGCCAGGATCGCGGCTAGCAGGGTGAGCCTCTTCATGGGGGTCTTGCTCATCTTCTTGTGTAATTCAATTCGGCGGCCCGGGTTTCTGGGGCCCACGGCGGCGTGACCCCGGGGGAGGACAGGCCGGGCCACCCGCGCCGGGTCGCCTCTGGGAGGGGTCCGCAGGCGCCGTGATTCCTTGGGGAAGCACCAGTCTGGGGAGCCCGAGTGAACAACGCGAAAACCAAGCGGGAGACCCCGCCGGGTCTTCAGGACGTTCACCAGTTCCGGTGAAAGCGCGAAATTCTCGACTTTGCAGGGATCTCCTCCACTTGGTGCCAGGAGGGGCCTGGAGACTCAGGATGCGGCGAAGAGTTCCTGGAGGTAGCTGTACATCCGCGGGTCCTCGGCCTGCAGGGTGGCTCGTCCCTTCTCCTGGAACCAGGCCTCGACCGACTCGGCGAAGTACTCGGCCGGATTGGTCGAGGCGTAGGCCGAGACCATCCCTGTCCGCTCGGTCCGGAACAAGTTCCACAGTTGGACCGAAAGGGGCAGCTTGCGCCGGTTCTTCTCGCTGAAGGCGTGGTCGAAGGCGTGGGCGAACTCGTGGCGCGCCACCGAACGGAAGGGGCTGCCCAGCATCTCCTCGCCCAACACCAGCAGGCGTCGGGACTG
This sequence comes from Candidatus Xenobium occultum, assembly GCA_002423485.1. Taxonomy (GTDB): domain Bacteria; phylum Vulcanimicrobiota; class Xenobia; order Xenobiales; family Xenobiaceae; genus Xenobium; species Xenobium occultum. The sequence continues at coordinate 57,297 of DIWH01000003.1, forward strand.
GTCATACAGTCCCCGGACCGTGTCCCAGGGACGGCCATCAAAGGTGCGCTCACCCGGAGCCACCACCGACATCCCGCGGATCCGGATGTGGGAGAGCAGCCGGTTGCGCTCCAGGACGATCAGATGGACCCCGAAAGACTTCACCTGAGCGACCAGTTCGGGGCCGAAGACCTCCAGCTCGCGTTGAACCATCTCTCGGACCTTGGAGGAGGAGGCGTAGTAGATCATGGCGTCGATCATGTCCCGGGTCGGCGAGGAGGGGCGGGCCGCCCGTGGCCGGGGGGCTCCGGGGACATGGTTGGAGAGGGTGATGGTGCTGGGGAAGGCGGGTTTGCCCTCCGGCTCAGCGGCTTCCTCCTTGGTCTGGCTGCGGAACTCCTCCAGTCCTGCCAGCAAGGCCTGGAAGTCCTCCTCGGTGGCCCGGGCCTGCTCGGAGGAGCCCTTCCCCTCGGCGCGCATCCTCTTGCGCAGTTCGCGCAGGTAGGCCTTGGCCTCGGGTGAGAGATTCACCGCGTCGGTGGTCAGCAGCAGGGCGGCCGCCACCTTGTCGTCCAGCTCGCGCAGGACGTTGGGTTTGACGCTGCGGGCGATCTCGCGCTGGATGGCGGCGATGTGCCCCGGGTCGTATCGGCCGAGGTTCAGTCCTTTGATGTCCACGTCAGGATCATGATGCCATACCGAAGCATCTCTGCCAACATGCGACCGCAGACGGGGTGCTGATCCTGAGCGCTGGCGAACATATACTCGATAAGAGGCAGGTACGAAGGCCCGCGATCTCATCCCAGAGTCGGCCCCGGGGGCGGGGGCTCAGGCTGCGCGGGTCTCCGAACCGGAGGTGGCCGGCCCGCAGCGGTACTCGGGCGTGGCCTCGCAGACCCGGTCGTCGCTCCCCTCCCAGTCCAGCGCCTCTCCGTCCACCAGGCGTTCGTCGCAGTAAACCCGCCAGGGTTTGCCCTCCTGCAGGCCGATCTCCCAGATGCGGGTTGCCGGCTCCTCGCCTTCCACCCGCATGGTGCCGCCGTGAAGGTGGCGCAGGTGGTGGGCCGCGCAGACCAAGGCCAGGTTCGGAAGCTCGTCCGACCCGCCCTGGGAACGCCGCTGGATGTGGTGGACATGCAGGTTGGTCCGGCAGGCGCAGCCCGGAACCTCGCAGCGGTAGCCGGCCCGCTCCAGGGCCTGCCGGCGCACCCGGCTTTGGCCGGAGTCCTCAAGCCCGGCTTGGCGCAGGAAGACCAGGCACAGGATGTACAGGCACTCCTCTGATGTGAGCGCCTCATCGGCGTCTTGCCGAAGTCTGGCCTCGGCAGCCTGCAGCAAGCGATCCACGGATTCCGGCAGGACCAGGCGCAGGCGAATGGTGGGAGGGGGCTGGATGGCTTCGGGGGATTCGGGGGCTGACTGGCGGGTTGATTCGCTTCGGGTGCCGGGAATCTCGGCATTGGCCAGCGTTCCGTCGTGGGGCTGGGAGGCCGCCGCCAGGGTCCTCGCGCCGCTGGCAACGGCTTCCGTCGGGGCTTCTCCGCCGGGGGAAGAGTCCGGGGCGAGGGCGGGCACCGAGGCCGGCGCCGGCGCTGCGGATGTCTGGACTCCTTCCGGGGCGTTCCGGTCGGAGTCCGCCTGTTGGAAGGCTTGGGCCAGGTCTTCGAAGGTCGCTTCGAAGCCCTGCAGACCGGCCTGCTGACGGAACTCCTCCAGGGTCTCCTCCTCCCCCGGGGCGGCGCCCCTGCGATGGGACCAGGTGACGGGGAAGCAGGTCGCCAGGACCAGGGCGGCCTCGACCGCCTCCTCCAGGCGGCGGCAGGTGTGCTCTTCGGCGTAGGCCACCCAGCTCTCGGCATCGGCCCGCCGGGGCAATCTCAAGAGCATGTCCACCTTGGTGGGCGACAGACGGCCTTCGGAGAGCGCCTCGCGCAGCAAACCGTGCTTCTCCATGCGCTGGTCGCGTGCGCTGGCTTGGAAGGCCGTGCTGGCAGCGATGCCCTGGCTCTCCAGCCAGGCGCGGAAGGAGCGCTGCCCTGCCTCGCGGTACAGCCTTCCCTCCTGGACCCGGCGCAGGATGCGGCCCCGCTGCAACTCCATGCGTTCTCGCGAGGCTAGGAGGCGGCGGGCCAGACGGGTCAGCTTGCGCGGACTGCGGGGGAGCGCTTCGCGCAGAAGGCTGGGGAGTTCTTGGGCCGGGGGGACATCGGCGCCGTCGGCCTTGGGCGTGGCATCCTCGGTTCTGACGTCCGCGTCGCTGGTTTCGGGTTTCGCGTCGCCCGGCCCGACCTCTGCATCGACTGGACCGATCTCCGCGTCGTTGGCTTCGGGCGTGGCATCCTCGGTTCCGGCCTCCCCGCCACCCCTTTCGGTTGTCGCGCTGCCCCCGTTGCTCGCCCTGCTCGGCCATCGAGGGTTGCGCTGGAAGGGAGGCGGGTCGACCGGCTCGCCGGTCGCCTCCCAGCCGACCTCGTGCTTCGAGACCAGGAGACCATCCGGGGTTGCCGCTCCACCGCCGCCACCCGGGGGGCGAACCAGGAAGGACCCCACCGTGTCCCGCTGCCGACCGTGGGCCTGCAGACTGGAGTCGGCCGTCAGGCTCCCCTCGATCCCGGCCTGAAGCGGCCGCCCCGCCGCGAACTCGGCCAGGATCTGCTCCAGCACGTCGGCAGGCCCCAGGTCCCGGCCCTCGCGGCGCCGGGCCAGCTCGACCGCAGCAAGCCAGGTGGCGTAGGGCTCGGCCTCCAGGTCGTAGGTCCGGACCCGGGTGGTTTCCTGTTCTTCGCCCGGCTTTGAAGAACGGAGCGGCCTCAAGGCCCGGCGCAGCTCCTGCACCGGGAGGCCCGCGGCCCGCGCGGCCCATTCGGCGTCGCCAGTTTCGTCCAGGCGCAGCAGCTCCAGGACGTGGGTCCGGGGAAGCCCCTCTTCCAGGAAGGCCTGCCGCAGGATCGACCGGCGCAGCAGCCCCTCGGCCAGGCGCACCGAGTCCCAGGCGGCGGTCGCCGAGATTCCCAGCTCTTCGCGACAGAAGACTGCGGGCGTCACGTAGCCCAGGTGCTTGTGGCCTCCCCGGACTAGCGATGCGAGCACCTGCCCCAGCCGCAATTCGAGGAGGGGCCCGAAGCGCTCCAGTTCCGTCAATGCCTCCTCCATCAGGACGACCTGTCGAGCCCGGGAGGGCCGGAAGCCTCGAGGGTGGTCCTCCAGGAGGTTGAGGACTTCCGGGTGGAGGTTGGGATGGGCCTGGGATGCCGGGTTCTCCATACCTCATTCTACTGTGGATGGGCCCGTCAGGTCCAATTTAGCGATCGCGCAATCGCCTGCGGCGCAATGGTTTGCGCCATTCATGGGCGATGATTTGCGGCCTTCTTGGAGGCCTCGACGGCACAAATCTCGTCCGGAACCGGAGCAAGCCCTTCCAGGCCCTTCCAGGGGGTCTTGCGGGCCGAATTTCCGCCGACATCCTTCAATACCTATTCTTGCCCTCAGGATGCTCCGTTACAAAGATTTAACAATCCGTTCGTGGTTCAATGCTTGAGCCATGGGGATGGCCCTCAGGGTGAAGACCCTGGAGCCGAGGCCACCACGGCGTTCAACCAGGGGCGCCTGGCTGCGTTCCGGGAAGCGAGGGGCTTCGTGGGCGCCGTGGAGTTCATGGCCACCACCGACGCCCGGACCACGCCCATCTGCATGGAGCGGGATGGCCTGGTGCGGGCCATCACCGACCCGCGCCTGTCGGACAACACGTCGCCCCTGAGTGTCAGCGATCATGGCTGGAGTGCACATGGGGGCGGTCCGGGAGGTGGCCCGGGACGCGATGCAGGACCTGCTGGCTGCCACCCAGCGAGCTGCAGGCTCTCAGCAACCAGGCCGAGCCGGTCCACGTCGACACCTCGGAGCAACTGGCCCGGGCCGACGCCAAGCGGGCACAGCGCGAGCGGGGCCGCAAGCTGCGCAAGGCGCGGGAGGCGAAGAACGCCTCCTCCGTGGCCAACGGGAAGAAGAAGCCTGTGCAGGCGGTGAAGGAAGAGGTGGCGGCGGCCCGGGCGGATGACGAGCCGGGGAAGGTGTCCGACAACTGGAAGGGCCCGATGCTGCCGCCGGCGGCAGCGGAACCCCCGCGCGGCGGTCGATACCTTTCCCCGGTCGAGCACAAGAAGACGGAGCAGGCTCCACCCAAGCAGGTCGAGGCCGTCTGGAAGGCACTGCAGGATGACGAGGGCTTACGAAAGATGTTCCCGGGCCTGGACGCCTCCGACGTTCGCACGGTGGGAGGCGACCTGCACTTCGTCCGGAACGAATCTGTCTGGCAGGACATCGTGCGCCACGGTGACGAGCCGATGGCCAAGAGCCTGCTCATCCACGAACTCACCGAGATCCAGGACATCCACAGCCAGCGTCTGGATCCGTTCAACGCGGAGGACCAGCGAGAGGGCTGGGGAAATGCGCACCCGAAGGGTCTCGTTGCGGAGCACACCTATCTGCTGGACGTGGCCAAACAGAAGGGTTACCATTTCGACAGTATCTTGCCTCTGGTGCTCGCCAACCCATCGGTTTCTAGAACGGGACGCATTGGCGACGGGGTTGCGGTGCAGGGCTTGATACCCGGCATGGACTGCACGGAGGCTCAGTTGGAGTCGGCACGCGAGTTCTACCGGAGCATACGGAAGGCGGAGAACTGGTGAAATATCGGGTGCTGCAGACGGAACGAGAAGGTGGCGGGGTCATGCTCATCACCACTGTGTTCCAATGGGGAGATGAGGTCCGGATCGTCTCTCCTGGCCGAAACTGCTTCCCCTCTGTCCCGAACGTAAGCCGCATCGAGGAATTGACCGTTCAGGACCTTCCGGGTGTTGCCGCCTCACATGGCGTGTTCAGTATTTCCGAAGTGCGAGAGGTGGAGTTCCAGGAGCACCAGATCCAGCGCTCAACCCGGGAACAGGGCTTCGGGGAAATCCCCTCTGAGCTGCTGGCAGCGAACCATATCGCGCTCCTGCTGGAACTGGCCCGAGAGGCTGCTCCGGCGTAAGTCCACCCCCTCATAGAGCCTTCCAGAGGCCCCGCTTCCCGGGGCTTCTTCATTTTCCGGCCTACGGGCCGAGACGCACCGGCCCCTGGCCGAGACCCCTACCGGCGCAAGCCGAGACCCAGGAGGAACCATCTCCGAAGAGACCCCGACCCAGGATGGTGCCCCGGCCCCCAAGTCCCCCGGGGAACACGACTGGCAGCTCCAGGCCGAGAAGCACCAACGGGAACTGGAGAAACTGCACCGCGCCAACATGACCGAGGCCGAGAAGGCCAAGGCCGAGCGCGACTGCAGGCGCCGACGCTGGCTGCCCCGATCGCCCGCCATTTGTGAAGAATGTCTGGCCACGCCCTTGACCTGGGGGAAAAGGCGAAGGCCTCTCGTATCCTGGGAGCTGCTCAGACAACCGGGAAGAGGGACCTTCGACCTTTATCCTGTGGTGTTTCGGCCTTTCCGGCAAGGCCCTCGAGCAGCCGCGCAGACTGGTTCAGCAGAACCCCGAGGACGCCGCCGCCAGGCTCAGTCCTTCCACTCCACGACGGTCTGGTCGCCCCATCCGACGGGGTCGATCACGATCCGGTTTCCCTCGTGTTTGAGGACCGTCTCGCCTCCCAGACCCGGGTGCTTGATGCGGGTGACCGACCCGGAGCGGGTGATGGTGGTCTCGTTGCCCCAGCCTTCGGGGTCGATCTTGATCGTGCTCCCGGCGCGGGTGATCACCGTTTCGTTCCTCCAGCCAGCCGGGTCCAGTTTGATGCGATCCTGGCCGAGCTGGATGTTGGTGGTGTTGTTCCAGCCGGCCGGGTCCACCTGGACCTGGCCCTCGCTGCGCTTCAGGTTGAGGTCGTTGCCCCAGCCGGCCGGGTCGATCACGGTGTCGTTGCCGTCCCGGGTGATGCGGGTCGAGCCGCCCCATCCCGCGGGGTCGATGGTGAAACGGGCGCCGTCCTGGTGGATGGTGAAGTCGTTGCCGAACCCATCGATCTTGATCTGGACGTCGCCGTCGGCCTGGAAGACGGCCTTGGTGGTGTTGCCCGAGCCCGGGGGGTCGACCTTCACCTGGCTGGAATCGGCCGGGACCGCCGGACCTTCGAAGGCCCGCTGCGGGACCAGCACCAGGTTCCCGTTCGTGTCGTAGAACAGGCCGTCGCCCAGGTACACGCCGAACGGGGCGTAGTCGTTGTTCACCGTCAGGGTCTGGTCTTCCACCTTCTCGGTGTGGGTTCCCCGCACGACGTCGATCCTTTGGAATCCCTCGGGGATCGCCTCGACGGCGAAATCGCCCGCCGTGTAGTGCTCGGTCACCACCGAACTGGAAGGCGGCGGAGCGCTGGTGGTGCATCCGGCCAGGAAGCCCACGCCCGCCAGCGCCAGCCCGACGACCGCCGCCATCTTCAGGGCTCTTCCCGCGTGGGAGGCCGCCTCATCGGGCTGTGGGGCAGTCACCTCGGGCGCCGGGGTGCTTCCCACGTAGACGTCCGTCGTGGTGGCTCCTGGGGGAGCCATGTGCCGCAACGAGGACGTCGCGGGGGGGGCGGGGGGCTGAGTCAGGCTGACGGGTCGAATCATTGGACGTGCACCTCTTCAACAACGATCCTGGGCTTGACCACTTAAGAATCCATGAAACGCTGCTACTCTTCCAGGAACCGGTTGGTGATGGGCAGGCGTCGGTCCCGTCCGAAGGCCTTCTGAGTGATCTTGATCCCGGGAGGTCCCTGCCGGCGCTTGTACTCGTTGCGGTCCACCATGCGGACCACCCGGCGCACCAGGTCTCGGTCGAATCCCTGTTCGACGATCCCGTCGATGCCCCGGTCCTCCTCCACGTAGTGGTACAGGATGGCATCCAGGACCTCGTACTCCGGCAGGCTGTCCGAGTCCTTCTGGTCCGGGCGAAGCTCGGCCGAGGGGGGGCGGGTCAGGATGCGCTCGGGGATCACCTCCGCCTCCCGGTTGAGGTCACGGCACAATTCGTAGACCAGGACCTTGGGAACATCCTTGATCACCGCGAAGGCCCCCGCCATGTCTCCGTACAGGGTCGAGTATCCGCAGGCGGTCTCGCTCTTGTTGCCCGTGGTCAGGACCAGCCAGCCGAACTTGTTGGAGAGCGCCATCAAGAGGTTGCCGCGGATGCGGGCCTGCAGGTTCTCCTCGGTCACATCGATGGGCAGCCCCTGGAAGACGGGGGCCAGGACCTCGGTGAAGGCGCCCCTCGGGCCCTCGATGGGCAGGACCGTCAGCGGGATGCCCAGGTTCTGACAAAGCTGCGCCGCGTCCTGGCCGCTGATGTCGGCACTGAAACGGCTGGGCATGTAGACCCCGTGGACGTGCTCGGCGCCCAGGGCGGCGACGGCGATGGCTGCCGTGATGGCCGAGTCGACTCCGCCCGAGATGCCCAGCACCACCTCCGAGAAGCCGTTCTTGCGGACATAGTCCCGGGTGCCCAAGGCCAGGGCCTGGAAGACTTCTTCCGGCAGGGTGGGCAGGCGCGGCGGCTCAGGCGCAGCCAGGGCGGGGCGTTGGGGCTCCCGCTCGCGGGGTTCCAGGTCGATCCGGTCGATCGGGGGAACGTGCGTGGTGGCCCCCGGGGTCGTGAAGGCCGTCAGTCCCTTGCGGCGCCTGGGGTCGACCAGTCGCCGGCGCTGCACGGTCTCCAGGTCCAGGTCGCAGACCAGAAGGTGCTCCTGGAAGAAGGGGGCCCGGGCCACCAGGCGCCCGACGGGGTCGACCACGCACGAGTCCCCGTCGAAGACCAGTTCGTCCTGGCCTCCGACGGCGTTGACGTAAGCGACGTAGCAGCCGTTGTCCGAGGCCCGGGTGGCCAGCATCTTGTCGCGGAACTCCCACTTCCGGGTGTGGTAGGGCGAGGCGTTCAGGTTGACCAGCAACTGGGCTCCGCCGGCCAGGCTCTGATAGTAGCCCGGGCCTCTTGGGTACCAGATGTCCTCGCAGACGGCCACTCCGAAGGTCAGGGCCCCCAACCGGAAGACCGAGAGTCGGCTTCCTCGCATGAAGTAGCGGTCCTCATCGAAGACGCCGTAGTTCGGCAGGAAGGTCTTGTGGTGGACCCCGGCCAGACGGCCTCGGTGCAGCACGGCGGCGGCGTTGTAGATCTCGTCGGGATCATCGACGAAGCCCACCACGGTCACCATGTCGTCGGAGGCCTGTCGGATCTGGTCCAGGCAGCGGCGGTTCTGGCGCAGGAAGCTGGCCTTGAGCAGAAGGTCCTCGGCCGGGTAGCCCGTCAAGGCCAGTTCCGGAAAGGCCAGCAGGTCCGCGCCCAGGTCTCGGGCCTCCTGCATGGTCTGGAGGATCCTCCGGGTGTTGCCGGACAGGTCGCCGACGGTTGGATTCATCTGGGCCAGGGCGACTCGGAAGATGGACATGCCCCGGGCATTCGGGTCGCTTCCAGCGGCCCCTCCCGGGAGGGATCCCCTGCCGGCAAACGAATACCGGACGGCGAATTTCCAGGCAGATTCAGGGCGGGGGAAAGCCCGGTGCACCCGGCTTTTTCGTCGCTCCAGGCTCCTTGGGGGGCCGGGGCCTGCGAGACGGAGGAAGAATCGATGAACTGGGGACGACTGCTGGCCGGGGCGATGTTGTTGGTGGCCCTGGCGGTCCCGGCGGGAGCCGCGCCGCTCTTTCCGGATCTGCCCGAGAACCATTGGGCCATGGATGCCGTGAGGAGCCTGGCCGCCAAGGGCCTGGTGGAGGGCTACCCGGACGGGACCTTCCGAGGAGACCGCGCCGCCACGCGCTATGAGGTGGCCATGGTGGTGGCCCGGTTGCTGGCTCGGATGGAGCAGGACCACGCCACCTTCGCCAGCAAGGCCGACCTGGACGAGGTCCGCCGTCTGGCCGAGGCCTTCCGCGAGGAGCTGGCAGCCCTGGGAGTGCGGGTCACCAACCTCGAGGAGGCTTCAGGCCGCCTGGACCAGAGGGTCTCGGAGTTGGAGCGGATCCGCTTCTACGGTCGCCTGCACACGATCGGCGCCAGCAATCAGCTTCATGGGCCCTCCCCGAACATCGGGAGCAACTTCAACCCGGGGATCGACTGGTCCACCGGCCGGTTGCTTCTGGACGGGACCGGCTACACCGCGCTGGGCCTGCTGGGCTTGAACGTGGACGTCACCGACGACTGGATGGCCGGAGCTGAGTTCGTCTCCTACATCAGCCAGGGTGAGGTCGGGGTGGACCAGTACTGGGGCGTCTCGGCTCCGTGGCTGGCCAACGTCTGGACCGGCCGCAACGGGCTGGTTCCCGGGGCCCAACCCGACAACAACCAGCCCTTCACCCGGATGGTCCTGGACAACTTCTGGATGATGCACAAGCCGTCCCAGACCCGTCTGGCCGTCGGCTCCTACTTCACGCGCTACCACGCCAACTACGTCTTCAACGGGGCACGCAACCCCAACATCAACGATCCGCGCTGGTTGCCCTTCTACGGGGCGAACATCACGGGCAGCCTGGCCGGCACCGACTCAGGCTTCAAGTACGAGGCCTTCTATTCGATCAACCCCGACGCGTCGCTGTACCGGACCAACAGCATGGGAGGCACCCTGCGCTACGAGTTCTCGGAGGACCGTGGCGTCATCGCTTTGCATGGCGTGCAGCATCGCAACGAGCGGATCAGCGACGGCACCCTGGTCGGAGCCGGCGGTCCCTTGATCCCGTTGCCGACGGTCTCCTTCACCGGACCGGGGCTGCCTCCCGCGGCTCCGGGAGCCTGGCTGGGCCAGCCCCTGGGAACGGCCGTTCCGGTTCCCCAGTTCTTCGTGGGGCCCCAGTCGGAGTTCACTTTCGGCTTGGACGCTTCGTATCTGGTCGAAAAGGACTACCAGATCCGCCTCTCGGGCGAGTTCGCCACCTCCAGCTACAACCCGGATACCTCCGGGATGGCCTTCAACACCTCCGTGGGCGGCGACCTCTACCGTTTCGGCATCGGAGCCGAGCCCATCGAGAAGCTCTTCCTGGATCTGGAATACCTGCGCGTGGATCCCACCTATGACCCCTTCATCGTGGCCTACCCGGTGGCTCCCGGAATTCCGGTCTTCCTTCCCTATGGCACCTACTACTCGGCCTACTACCAGATGCACGACTACCTGGAGTTCCCGAACAACCGCGAGGGTCTGCGCTTCCGCGGCCGCTACGCCTTCAACGAGGACGACACCTCGGTCTACGCCCTGTACAGCCACCTCAACCAGGTCAAGCCCACCACCCCGGCCCAGGTCCAGACCGTGGGCAACATCGAACCGCTCTTCTCGATGCTGCAGGCCGGGGGGGCCGAAAAGGGATCGGTCGACAGTTACGGACTTGGCTTCAGCCACCGCTTTGACGGCGGCCTGAAGGCCGATTTCTCCTACTTCAGCTATGACATCCGGCGTGGAGCCCCGGTCGTGGATGACGTCCGCCTGAAGGAGGACGTGTATCGTCTGGACCTGGCCTACCCGCTGAGCGAGGACCTGGACGTCCGGGGCGGTTGGTGGCTCATGGACTACCGCGGCCACATGGGCATCCAGGACACCGACTTCAGCCAGAGCATCCCCGGGATCGGTCTGGACTATCGGATGAGCCAGGACCTGACCTTCTCGGTGGACTACCGGCTCTTCGACTTCAACCAGCGGGCCTTCGCCAACGGCGACTACGCCGGCAGCCAACTGCTGCTGGAGATGAAGCTCGACTTCTAGGCCGCGGCCGGCCCCTCAGCCTCCCACACAAACCAGACAGACACCACCAGAAAGGCCGGCTCGGACGCCGGCCTTTCTGCTTCGTGTCCCTTGGGCCTCGCCTCCCGGCGCAGACGATTCTGTGTCCTGGCCCGATCTGGCCAGAGGAATTCAGCATGTTTTCATGAGCCGCTGGTAGAACTGGTCCAGGAGAGGCGTCCGGGGCGTAGCCCGATCGGCGCAGGAAGGAGGCACCAGGGATGTTGCAGGACAGTCTGAGGGTCAGCCAGGGGTGGAGAAGCTCCAGCTTCAAAGAGCCGCGCTTCAACTCCGGCCTGAATTCCGGGCCCTCTGACGCGAAGCTGCTGATGGACGGTGGCTTCACCCGGGTGCTTCAGTGCGAAGAACCGCCCAGCCTGGCCGAACTCTTGCGGCCGAACTCCACCACCAGCTTCCTTCTGTAGACAAGCCCCGCCTGGAAAGCCGGATTCGGCCTGCCCGCGAGGGCTTTGTTCATTTCTTGACGTGGTCGCGGAGGAAGGCGAAGGGATAGATTCCGGCCGAGTGGCCGTCCTCCCAGTCGAAGCGCAGGGCGTAGCGGCCGACCGGTTCCACCTTCAGCAGGAGGGGCGCCGCGGGGTGTGGCTTCGTGCCCGAGAGGATCCGCAGACCCATCGACTGGCGGACCCTGTCGCGCTCGATCTCACAGTTGGCGCAGGGGCAGAGCCGGCGCAGTTCGGTGTAGTCGTGCCGGGTCACCTCCCCGTCGGTCCAGGTGAGTGTCAGCACGCGGGTCTCGGGGTCCAGCTTGAAGTCGGTGGGCAGGGTGGCCATTCTTCCTCCTGGGCGGGGCGGGATCAGGGAAGCGCCGGCAGCGGCCGGAAGATCCCTCCGAAGGATTCGTCATCGGTCCCGATGCAGAACTGCGAGCCCTCCAGGGCTTCGGGGGTGGGGGCCAGGGCCTCGACCTTCAGGCCCTCCAGCCGCCACAACACCCGGTTCGGCGCATGACGGAAGGCGAAGCCGTCGGCCTGGGGGACGAAGAATCCCACATCCAGGACTGCCGAGCGGAAGGGGCCCCGGTCGGAGGGATCGGTCGAGACCACCGTCAGCACCCGGAAGGCGTCGCCTTCCTCGACCAGTTGCAGGTCGGCGCAGCTTCGGCTCTTCGGCACCTCGGCGTGGGCCGAGAAGTCGCGCTTTCCGGCCAGGAGGAAGGTCTCCTGGTCCAGGGTTCCCCACAGCAGGCTTCCCGGGCCCTCCGGACCGCCGCGCAGCCCGAGGACCACGAAAAGGCGCCCCTGGGGATCGAGAATCGCGCCCATGCCCTCGATTTGGAGGGCACTGGGGGTCGAGCCGTCCGAAGGGACCGGAAGGGGCCGGCAGACGGACAGGACCTGGCCCGTCCAGCCGCGATCCGGATGATGGACCAGCTTCATGCGGAAGAGGCGACCTCCCCGGCCCTTCCACCAGCCGCTCTCGGCCAGGAGGAACTCGTCGTCGGTTCCCGGGACGGGGCAGCAGGCTTCCAGGTCGCTGGCCCGGCCATCCCCCCAGTCCTCCACCTCGACCGGCAGCATCCGGGGGGCCTTCCCCTCCAGGCTCAGGATTCCGAGCCTGGCTTCAGGGGAGTCGGCCTTGGCGTCGCTGATCACCAGCAGGCGATGCGCGCCGAAGCGGGCCATCCCGCTGAACTCTGCCGGGCCCTGGGCCAGGGCGGGGGTGGCCGCGAACGCCAGCCAGGCGCCCAGGGCCAGGAAGGTCAGGAAACTGCGCACGGGGTCTCCTCCCGGAAACGAGATGCCCCGGGTTTCCCTGCCGACCCGGGTGCTCCTCCCCCCCTCCCCGCTGGCAGGCCGGGCAGGAATGGCGGCGGGGGGTGGGAACCTCCCGTGCACCCATGAGCGATTTTCCAGACTTGAAGGGGGGCTCGGGCAGCGTCTCGGTGGAGGGGGTCTCGAAGCGATACCACCTCAGCGGGACCCGAGGCCTCCTGCGTTCCCTGTTCTTCCCCCGGCGCGACGGGGGAACCGACGACCTGTGGGCCCTGCAGGACATCTCGTTTTCCGTCCAACCCGGAGAGGCCTTTGGAATCATCGGCCACAACGGGGCGGGCAAGTCGACCATGCTCAAGCTGCTGGCCGGCATCATGCCGGTCACCCGCGGACGGATCGACCTTCAGGGGCGCCTGGCCTGCCTGATCGAGGTGGGGGCGGGGTTCCATCCCGAGTTGACGGGGCGCGAGAACGCCTTCCTCAACGGCGTGATCCTGGGCATGACCCGGCGTGAGGTGCAGCAGCGCCTGGACTCCATCGTGGCCTTTGCCGAGCTCGAGCGCTTCATGGACGTGCCGGTCAAGCGCTATTCGTCCGGCATGTACATGCGGCTGGGGTTCTCGGTGGCGGTGCATGCCCAGCCCGAGGTCCTGCTGGTGGACGAGGTCCTGGCCGTGGGAGACCAGGCCTTCCAGCACCGCTGCATCGAGACCATCGGGAAGTTGCGCCGCGAGGGGACGGCCGTGGTGCTGGTGTCGCACAGCTTCTTCACCGTGCTGGGCACCTGCTCGAGGGCCATGTGGCTGGATCACGGTCGAGTCCGCTCGGTGGGCCCGGCTGAGGAGGTGGTCAAGGAATACGAGCGCCAGGTCCAGGGCCTGGAGGTGGGTCAGGACGTCCAGCTCGAGGACGGCGAGATGGCCCGCTTCCGCAACGCCGAGCTGCGCAGCTCCCAGGCCCTGCCCGTCGGGGGCACCCTCTCGGTGGCCGTGGACGTCGAGTTGAAGGAGGCCATGCACCCCGTCCTGGGCTTCGGCCTGGTCCGCAGCGACGGCACCGCCTGCGGGGCCTCCAATACGCGGATCCAGCAGGTCCTGGTCCCGGAGATCTCGGGCCGGCACCGCGTGGAGCTGGAGATCCCGGACCTGCGCCTGACCCCTGGGGCCTACCGGATTCTGCTGGAGGTGACCGACTCCAACCAGTCCATGACCCTGGCTCGCTGCGGGTTGCCCTTCCAGATGACCAGCCCCATCCCGAACCTGGATCCCGCCTGTTACGGGGTCTTTCTTCCCGATCATCGCTGGAAGGTGGACGGGAGCCTGGTGGAGGAACCGCGCGTGGGCTTCTGAGTCTGCCCGGTGGGGAGGCCCCCCCGGCCGGCGCGGAGAATCCGGGTTCGGTGAACACGCAATGGCTTGGCTGGGTCCTGTGTTCCTTCGTTCCGTTGGACCTTGAGCGGGTCGGCACGGGGCTCTTGTCGAGGCCCTGGACGGGTTGAGGACAGCCCGCCCCACCCTGCTCCCGCTCCGCGCGGGCCTGCTTCGGGTGGCGGGTCTGGCTTGGTTGGTCGGCTTCCTGCTGCTTCTGGTCGGGTGCACCTCCCGGCCACCTCCCCTGGGCGTGTTCTGCGGAGCCGGCGAGTGGGACATCCCTCCGGCCTATCACGGCAACCCCTGGGCGCCTGGCGGGGTCGGGGCGGCGGCTCCCTACGTCTATGAACCCCTCTTCGTCCACGTGGCCAGCACCGGGCAATACCTCCCGCGTCTGGGCACTTCCTTCACCGAGGGCCCCGATGGACGCGAACTGCGGGTGAGCTTGCGCCCCGGTTCCTCTTGGCACGACGGGACACCGCTGACCAGTCGGGACGTGCAGTGCACCTTCTACCTGGGAGCCCTGAGGGGCATGCCGGTCTGGTCCTACCTGGATTCGGTCGAATGTCCCGATCCGGCCACCGTGCTCTTCCGCTTTCGCAGGCCCTCGCCCCTGGGGCGGGTGGATGCCCTGACCGAACCGATCACCTCCCCGGTCCACCTCTTCGGGCAGCATCTGCCCGCGATCCTGGAACTGGGAGGGGCTCAGGTCGCTGGAGGAGGGGGCGACGCCCAGCCCCTGGACCCCGAACTGGCCGCCCGGCTTCGGGGCGTCCGGGAGGTCCTCTTCCGCTTTCAGCCCGCGCGCCCCGTGGGCACCGGGCCCTACCGGATCGGACGGGTCACCTCGGCCGAGATGTCCCTGGAGGCGTTTCCGCAGCATCCCGAGACCGATCGCCTGGCCGTGCGCCGGGTGCGGCTTCTGCGCTGGGGAAGCAACGAGGTGATCTGGTCCTATCTGCTGGCCGGGCAGTTGGACGCCGCGGCTCCCGCCTGTCCTCCCGACGTGGCCAGCGAGATCCTGCGCCGGCGTCCCACCGTCCGGATGCTGACCCCGTCGGATCTTTCCGATCTGGGGGTCCTGCTGAACACCCGGCGCCCTCCCTTTGACGACCTGCGGGTCCGCCAGGCCCTGGCCCGGCTTCTGGATCGGGACCTGGTGCGTCGCGTGGCCTCGCCCTTCTCGGAGACCTTCGGGGGACTCCAGGTGGGAATGGGCCGTCAGATCGCCCGGCGCTGGTTGCCTGCCGAGACCCTGGCCTCGCTGGAACCCTACGAACTGGACCCGGAGCGGGCCAGCCGGGAGTTGGAGGGAGCCGGATTCGCCCGGGATTCCCGGGGGCGCTGGTTCGGCCCTGAAGGCCCCGTCCGCCTGGAACTGCTGGCGCCCGAGGGCCAGTCGGACCTGGTGCTGCTGGCCGAGACCGTGGCCGCCCAGTTGGAGGCCTTCGGGATGGAAACCGAGATCCGGGTCCTGAAGCGGGACCTCTATTCGGCGCGCCTTTCGGACGGAGATTTCGACCTGGCCGCCAGCTTCGGTGGACAACTGGGGCGTTACGGCGACCCCACGCTGGCCATGGAGCGCTTCTTCATGCCGGGTGGCCAGTTGCAGATGGCTTCGGGGCTTCCGGGCGTCCTGGACGGGTTGGATGTCGGGGCTCTTTCAGCCGGGTTGCGCCTGGTCCGAGACCCGCTGGCCAAGAAGGAGACCCTGGGCCGACTGGCCAGCCTGGCCCACCAGGAGCTGCCGTTTCTGGCCTGCTTCGAGAAGAGGCTGACCCTCTTCCTGAACGACGGGACCCGGGTTCAGGGATGGCCCGCAGAGGAGGACCCCTTGTGGACCGCCCTGCCAGCCGGAGCCGAGACGATCTACGCCACGATGCTGGCCACGGGCCGGGTGCGTCCGGCGGAGGCCCGCTGATGGCCCGCCGCCTGTTGACCTCGCTGGCCACCATCGCCGTGGCCATGACCCTGACCTTCGTCCTGATCCGCCAGATGCCCGGAGACATCGTGCATCAATGGGCCGTCCAGTTGCAGATGCAGCAGGGGATCTCGTACGAGCAGGCCCGCCTCCAGGCCGCGGCCATGATCAACTACAACCCCGACATCGGGCTCTTCGAGCAGTACTTCTCCTACCTGGGGGGCCTCTTGACGGGGAACCTGGGCCTTTCGCTGACCTACCGGATCCCCGTCAGCCTGGTCCTGGTCCAGGCCTTGCCCTGGACGCTCCTGGTGACCACCCTGGCGACCTTCCTCAGTTTCGTGGTGGGCTGCGGCCTGGGTCTATTGGGGGCCCTGCGCCGACAGAGCCTGCTGGACCCCCTGCTGACCTTGTACGCCACCCTGTCCCAGGCCCTGCCGCCCTTCCTGATCGGGCTTCTCCTCCTGCTGGTCTTCGGCATCGGATTGGAGTGGTTGCCCATGCGCGGCAACTACACCCCGGACGTCGAGCCCGGACTGAACCTGCCCTTCCTGCTGGACGTGGCCCTGCACGCCGTGATGCCGGTGATGGCCTTCGCGCTTCCGGCCATGGGGGACTGGGCCCTGGCCATGAAGGCCTCGGCCACCAGCGTCCTGGGCGAGGACTACCTGCACGTGGCCCGGGCTCGGGGCCTGAAGCCCCGCCGGATCCTGCTGCGCTACCTGGGGCGCAACTCGATGATGCCCCTGGTGCCTTCCCTGGCCACCGCCCTGGGGTCGGCCCTGGGAGGGTCGATGCTGGTGGAGGCGATCTTCGGCTATCCCGGGCTGGGCTTCTTCCTGGCCCAGGCCATCGACCGGCGGGACTATCCCCTCATGCAGGGCATCTTCCTGATCAGCACGATGGGGGTGGTGCTCTTCAACCTGGCGGGCGAGCTGGTCCTGGCCCGCCTGGACCCGAGGCTGCGCCGATGAGCGCGCTGCGGACCCTGGTACGCAACCGTCGGGCCTTGCTGGGTCTTCTGGGCCTGGTCTTCTTCCTGTTGATCGCCTTGTTGGGGCCCGAACTCCTTCCCCTGGACCGGATGCCCGACCCCGACCGGCGCTTCGAACCCCCCAGCCTGACGCATCTCCTGGGAACCGACTACGCCGGGCGGGACACCCTGGTCCAACTGGTGCACGGCTCTCGGGACATCATCCAGATCAGCTTCTTCACGGGCTTCTTCGCGGTGTTGCTGGCGCTGGCCGTGGGGCTGACGGCGGGATTGCTGGGAGGCTGGATCGATGGAATCCTGACGGCGTTGACGGACGTTTTCCTGACGGTGCCCCAGTTCCCGGTGATGGCCATCCTGGCCGCCTTGATGCGGGTCGGGGATCCGGTGACCTTCGGTCTGGTGCTGGGGCTGTGGGCCTGGCCCGGCCTGGCCCGGTCGCTGCGCTCGCAGGTCCGCGCCTTGCGCGAGCGCGAGTTCATCGAGGCCGCCCGGGTGATGGCCCTGTCGCCGGTCTGGATCCTGACCCGCGAATTGCTGCCCAACCTGGTTCCTCTGGTCGGTGTCTACTTCATCCGGGTGGCGCGGGACGCCATCACTGTCAGCGTGGGCATCATGCTGCTGGGTCTGGTTCCATTGAAGGTCGAGAACTGGGGCATGATGCTGAACATGGCCACCTTCCAGTCGGGCGCCCTGTACGTCCCCCGGGCCTGGGCCTACCTGCTTTCGCCTCTGGTGGCCATCGTGGCCTTCCAGTTCTGCCTGATTCAACTGGCCTCGGGGATCGAGGAACTGGTCGATCCCCGGCTGAGGAGGCGGGCGTGAGCCGACTGGTATTCGAGGACCTGGTGTTGGAGTATGAGGTGGAGGAAGGCGCCGTCCGCTGCGTCGACGGGGTCAACCTCGAGGTGCCCGAGGGGAAGGTCACGGCCTTGATCGGCGAGTCGGGCAGCGGCAAGACCACCCTCTCCAACGCCGTGCTTCGCCTTCTGGCCCCCAATGCCCGGGTCCGCCAGGGGCGGATCCTGGTGGATGGGGTCGATGTCCTGGGCCTGAGCCCCGAAGAGGTGCGCCGCTTCCGCTGGCATCAGGCCTCGCTGGTCTTCCAGGCGGCCCAGAGCGCCTTCAACCCCACCTTGACCCTGGGCGAGCAGTTGCTGGACTCTGTGGCCGACCACGGCCAGCACCCCGGGCGCCCTCCCTTCCCCCAGAGGGTGCGCGAGCTTCTGGGGATGGTGCGCCTGGACCCTTCCCGGGTCCTTCCGGCCTGGCCGCACCAGCTCAGTGGAGGGATGCGCCAGCGGGTGGCCATCGCCATGGCCCTGGTCCTGCGCCCGCAACTCCTGATCCTGGACGAGCCCACCACCGCCCTCGACCTGATCACCCAGTCCTACGTGCTGGACATCCTCCAGGAGGTGCACCGCACGACCGGGGTCACCATGCTGTTCATCACGCACGACCTGGCCGCCGTGGCCCGCCTGGCGGACTTCGTGGGGGTCATGTACGGGGGGCGCCTGGTGGAGTTCGCCTCCGCCGAGTCGGTCCTGCGCCATCCCCGTCACCCCTATTCCCTGGCTCTTCTGGCCAGCGTCCCCCGGGTCGATGGACAAAGGCCCACTCGCGCCCGCGGCGCCTTGCTCGCCCCCGATCTGCTGCACCCTGCGCATGGCTGCAATTTCGCGCCGGGTTGCCCCCGAGCCACCGAGCGCTGCCTTCAGGAGCGCCCGCCCCTGCAGGACGGGGTGGCCTGCTTCCTGCCCGAGGTGGATTCGTGAACCCGGTCCTGAGTCTGCGCGACGTGCACGTCAGCTTCCCTCTGTCCGGCGGGCGCGTCTTGAGGGCCGTCCAGGGCGTGGACCTGGAGATCCCCGAGGGGGGCATCGTGACCCTGGTCGGCGAGAGCGGTTGCGGCAAGAGCACCCTGGGCAAGGTCCTGCTGGGAGTCCTGCCTCCCACCCGGGGGACCGTGCACTTCGGGGAGGTCCAGCTCTGGGCTCGGGGATTTCGCTGGACCCGCGAGCTGAGGTTGCAGGTGCAGGTGGTCCACCAGGATTCGTATGCCAGCCTGAACCCCGTGCACCGGGTGCAGACCATCCTGGGAGGGCCTCTGCGGGCTCACGGCCTGGTCCGAGGAGCGCAGGAGGCTGGCCGGGCGGTGCGCGAACTGCTGGAACGGGTCGGGTTGACCCCGGCGGACTACTTCGCAGCCAAGCATCCCTTCCAGCTCAGCGGCGGTCAGCGCCAGCGGGTGGCCCTGGCTCGGGCTTTGATGCTGCGGCCCCGGCTGATCCTGGCGGACGAGCCGGTCTCGGGGGTGGACGCCTCGGTGCGCCTGTCCATCCTGGAGCTGATGAAGGAGTTGAACCGCGAGGAAGGGATCGCCTTCGCCTATATCACCCACGACCTGGCCACCGCTCGCTTCTTCGGAGCCGGGCACCCCATGGGGGTCATGTACCTGGGGCGCCTGGTGGAATGGGGTGAGGTGGGGACGCTGCTGGACAACCCCCGTCATCCCTACTTGAAGGCCTTGCTGGCCGCCTTGCCGCCCCCGGATCCCCTGCAGGCGCGTCAGGTTGGGCTCCTGCCTCTGAAGAGCCTGGACCTGCCAGACGCCACCCGACCACCCTCGGGTTGCCCCTTCCACCCCCGCTGCCTGCTGGCAGAGGCCCGGTGCGAAGCGGGGGACCCTCCGGCTTTGTTGGACGGGGTGGCCTGCCACCTGGTGGAAGGGCGCTGAGGCCCGATCTTCCTCGCGGCCACGCCTTCTGCTATCCTGACCGGGATCGGAGGTGCCGGATGAGCGGACCGGACTCGGCGGAGCGTCAGGCCCTGGCGGAACTGGGGCTGGGGGAGGACCAGGGGGCCGCCTCGCTGTTCTCGGCACGCAGGTCCCTGTCGCGTCGGGAAACGCCCCTGGCTCGCCCGGTGGATGCCGAGGCGAAGAGCCAGCCGTTCTCGTGGGCCTGGACCCTGGCCAGCATCGCGGTCTTCGCCGCCTTCCAGTTGGGGTTCGGGTGGGCTGCCGGCAAGTGGCTCTTCACCGGGCCCTATTTGACCGAGAACATGCGCTTCTTCGTGGAGGGCGGGATCAACCTGCTGAGTTACTTCCTCAGCGGCCTCTTGATCGGGGTCATCTCCCCCCGGGTCCGCCTGCTCGAGCCCGCCTTGGGGGCCGCCATCGTGGTGGTAGCCACCCTGTCGGTGGGGCTCTTCACGCCCAATCGCCTGCTGGCCATGGGACCCTTGAAGCTGGCCTTCGGGGGGGCCCTGGCCTTCGGATTGGCCCTGTGGGGAGCGACCCTGGGAGAGCGCTTCACCCGCCAGATATAGCCTCATGCGGCCGGTGCACAGACGCAGCGGGGCGCCCGCCCCGGGCCGGGACGGGCACCCCTGGTTTCGGACCACGGCCTGGGACACAGGCTAGCGGCTTTCGCGCCCCGAGAAGCGGTCGCTGCGGCCCCGCGAGCGCAGGTCCTGTTGGAAGTAGGCCGCCTTCTGCGCCGAGTGGCGGTCACCCCGGGCGAAGTGGAAGGCGATGTGCTCGAGGTCCAGCAGTTCGGCGTCCCGGGCCGGGGAGTCGGGCATCCGGCCGGCCAGGTCGCGGGCGCGCTGGACGTAGCCCTGGGCCCTGTTCCCGTCGCCCCGGCGCAGGTTCTCGGCCGCCTTGCGCTTCAGTCGGGCGATCTCCATCAGGGTGGCCGACTGGAAGACCTGCGGGTCGGTGGGGAACTCGTTGAGCCGGCCGCGGCTGACCGCCGGCAGGGCCAGGCTCTCACGCAGGACCTGGCGCTCTCCCTCCAGGGTATCCCAAGCCAGCCGGATATTCAGGATCGGCGTTTCCTGCTCGCTGGCGGGGGCCGGGACGCGGGCTTTGATCACCAGTTCGGTGGGGACTCCGCGCAGCAGGTTGGGCAGCATGAAGTTCCCGAAACTGGTGCGTTCCAGGCGGTTGCAGACCCAGGCTTTGACACCCCGGGCGGGCTTGATTCCCAGGCTGACCCTCCGGCCTTCCAGCAGATTGAGACCTTCCAGCTCCAGTTCGAAGAAGGTCTCGAATTGGGCGGGACCCTCGATGTGGAAGAAGTTGCCGTCTCCCCTCTGGGACATCGCGTTGAGGAGTTCCTCGTGGTAATGGCCCCCGACGCCCATGGTGCTGGTGCTGATTCCCTTGGCAGCCAGTTTGCCTGCCTCCTCTGCCAGGACGGCGGGGTGGCATTCTCCGACGTTGGCCATCCCGTCGGTCAGAAGCAGGACCCGGTTGGTGGCCTGGGGGTCGAAGTGGCTGGCCACCTGCAGGGCCCCCTCGGCCCAGCCGGCGTGCAGGGCGGTGGAACCGCGGGGTTCGAGGCTGCGCAGGGCCCTCTGGATGGCTGGGATGTCGTCCACCCGGGCGCTGGGGACCAGGCACTCGACTTCGTTGTCGAAGGCCACCACGCTGACCCGGTCTCGCGGTTGGAGTTGGGCCACCAGGTTGCAGGCGGCCTCCCTGGCCAGTTCGAGCGCGCCCCCGGACATCGAACTGGAGCGGTCCAGGGCCAGGGCCAGGTTCAGGGCAGGCCGGTCTTTCTGGGCGTCGGGGTCGGGGGCGGGTGGCACGATGCGGACGACCAGGTCAAGTTCGCTGGTTTCGCTCAGAGGGATGGCGCCGCGCAGGGGAAGGAACTGGATCTCAGGCTGGTTCATGTTGACCTCCAACGAGTCGCCCGTCGGGCGTTTCTGGCGTGGACCGGTGCCCTGTCTCTGGCTGTTGCAGGGGCGGCTGCCGAAGTAAGTGTATCCTATACACGATGATTGTGTCAATAGAACACTATGTTGTCCTCCGGGATCGACTCCGGCCTCTCTGGATGGGGCGATCTGCTCGGGTTGGAGCGAGCAGGGCGGAGTCGGCCAGGGGCCTGGCGAAAGTCTCCACTGTGCCCGGTCGGCGGCGGAGGCCGTGGGCGCGGAACGCAGGGGGCGCGTCAGGCCGGCGGGCGCCTTGAAGGTGAGGTGAGGGGGCATGCCGAGGATCGAACCTGATGTCTCGGAGGGCGCAAAGCCCGAGGGGTGCGAGTCTGTTCCAGAGGCGGCGGCCCTGAGGCGGGCGCTGGCGCACGGTCGGGAGCTGGGGCAGGACCTGCTGGACTGGGTGGACCTGAAGATCCAGGCCGAGCGGATGAAGCTTCAAGAGCTGCTCAACGAGAAGCTGAACCTGGCGGCGGACGTCGCCCTGGCCATCGGTCTTGCCGGAGTCGGAGTCTTCTTCGTGCTGGTGGCCCTGGCCCTGGGTCTGGGGACGTGGCTGGGCCATCCGGGTTGGGGCTTCCTGCTGGTGGGCCTGGTCTTCCTGGCGGTGGGGGCGGCCTTCTATCTGCTGCATCCCACCCTGAAGGACCTGCGCCGGCCAGCCCTCGTCGACGAGGCGCGTCTGTCACCGAATGCCCCGCAAGGTCGGGCCTACGTCCCTCCGCCCGCAGAGGAGGAAGCCGACCTGAATCCGCCGCCTGGCGTGAGAACCGAGGGCGTCGAGGCGGGCGCCTCCCACCCACAACCCGGTGTGGGTGGGCCTCAATGAATCGGCGGCCGAATACCACGTGAGGTGGAGGGTTCAGGTCCGATGCGAAGTCTTGACAAGGACGAGTTGCTGGCCCAACTGGCCGAGAAGGAGCGCAGGATCCATGCACACCTGGAGGGCATCAAGGACCAGGGTGACTTCGTCGCCCGCTCGTTGAAGGGGCGGGCCGAGGACCTGGGGGGGCACCTGCGCCAGGCTGGCCAGCAGGTCCGCTCGGCAGCGCCTCTCCTTCTGGGGGGCGGGCTGGTCCTGTACCTGGCCACGCGGGCCCTGACCGCGCGGCGTGTCGGACGTCCCCGACGCCGTCATCTGGACAGACGCCAGTTGGCCCTGCTCTTTCACGTCGTGGCCTGGCACCTGACCCATCCTACGGCGCTGCCCCTGCAGGTCGGAGTCCATTCGCTGGATTCTGCTCCGCCGCCGGCAGGTCCGAAGCCCTCCTCGACCAGGGGGGTGAGCGAGGTCTTCCTGCTGGTCCTGGCGGCCATGGCCGGGGCTGCCGTGGCCCGGCTTCCCTGGCAGGAGTGGCTGGGACCGGCCGACGCCGGCAGGGAAGGGGAGGGGAAGCCGAAGAGCTGAGGACGCAGCACGCAGGCCTCCTACCTGGCTGCCAGTTTCGCGGGCAGGTCCAACTCCCGGGCCAGGGCCTTCCAGACCTCGCCCGCGGCGATCCAGGCCGCCGAGTCCGTCCGGGGCTGGAGTCGCGGGTCGGTGGACATGGCCTGCAAGGTTCCGGCGAAGACCGGGTCGTAGGGGATTTCGGCCCAGACCGGCAGGCCCTGGCCCTGGCAGGTCTCGCGCAGGCGCCGGGCCCCCTCCGGGGCCAGGTCCGCCTTGTTCAGGACCACGCGGACCGGGATCCTGAAGCGCGCCGCCACCTGGGCCAGCCGGTCCAGGTCGTGGACCCCCGAGAGGGTGGGCTCGGTGACGGCCAGGACCAGGTCGGTGCTGGCCAGCGCGGCGATCAAAGGGCAACCCGTTCCCGGCGGGCCGTCGATCAGCAGCAGATCCGCCCCCTTTTCCTGAGCGGCCTCCAGCCCCAGCCGGCGCACCTCGGTGACCAGGCGGCCTGAGAGGTCCTGCCCCGGGCCCAACTGGCCAAAGGCGATGGGGCCGGTCCGGCACTGGCCTTGACAGGCCTCGCCGATGCAGGTCGGGAGCATTTCGATGGCCCCCGCGGGGCAGACCCGGACGCAGTGTCCGCAGCCCTCGCACGAGAGGGAATCCACCCGAAAGACTCCGGGCCCGGGGTTCAGGACGGCCTCGAACCGGCAGACCTCCTGGCACAGGCCGCAGCCCGAGCAGTCGGCTTCCGAGATCCGGGCCTTGCCTCCACCCTGGAAGGCCGTGCAGGTCTGGGAGTGGACCTGCAGGGCCAGGGGCAGGTTGGAGGCCTCGACGTCGGCATCGGCCAGCGTGACCTCCAGTTCGCGCGAGGCCATCCAGGCCAGGACGGCGGTCAGGGTCGTCTTGCCGGTGCCTCCCTTTCCCGAGGCGATGGCCACGCTCTTCATGCCTGGACGACCTTTCCGGCTCGCAGCCCCCGCATGAAGCCGGGGATGGGCCTGAGAAGTTCACGGAACTCGGGGGATTCTTCCACCATCAACCCTCCCCTGGCGTGGGTCTCGGCCACCTTCCGGCTGAAGGGGATCCGGGCCACGATCGGCACCTCCCACTTCCGGCACAGGGTTTCGACTGAGGTGTCCTCTGGCACGTCCCGATTGACCAGGACGGCCATGGGGACGCCCAGGTCGCGTCCCAGTTGCAGGCTCAACTCCAGGTCGTGCAGGCCGAAGGCGGTGGGCTCGGTCACCAGCAGGAGGGCATCGGCCCCTCGCAGCGAGGCCACGGCGGCGCAGGCCACCCCCGGAGGAGAGTCCAACAGGACCATCCGGGCCGGAAACTGATCGGCGGTCTTGCGTGCAGCCTGGATCACGTTGGGGGTCTTGACCTGCCCGATGTCCAGGCGACTGGTGACCAGGATCAGGTGTTCCCGCCCGGCGGGTCGGAGGATCTCGACCTCTCCGACCCGCTGCGGGATTTCGCGGATGGCTCCGGTCGGGCAGACCGCGACGCACACCCCGCATGGGTGGCAGAGTTCCTCGAAGACCCGCGCCTTGCCCAGCATCCGGATGGCCCCGAAGGCGCAGGCGTCCCGGCACAGCCCGCAGGCGGTGCAGCGGGCGGCTTCGACCTGGGCGATCGGGACCTGGACGGGATGGGTCTTGCGGGGGCCTTGGGGAAAGAAGAGGTGATCGTTGGGGGCTTCGGCGTCACAATCCACCAGGACCGTCAGCCCTTCCTCCTCAGCCGCCAGGACGCCGAGATTGGTCGAGATCAGCGTCTTGCCGGTTCCTCCCTTGCCCGAGGCGATCGCCAGGGTGAACACTGCCATGCCGACCTCCTAGTGTTGGTGGCCGCCGCCACAGGCGTGCTGGAGGTCCATCGTGGGGACCTTCCCCTCCAGCACGAGGTTCACGGCATCCTTCACCAGCAGGGTCTGGTTCTCGAAGTAGACCTTGATGCCGACGTCCTGGAAGCCTTGCAGGGGGCGGGCTCCCATGCCGGCGGCCAGCAGGGCGTTCACCCCGTTGGAAGCCAGATGGTTGACCGGGCGCAGGCAGCCGCCCTCCTGGTGAGGCGGGTTGTCGAGGATGCGGACCCCGACCACTTCCTGCCCGTCGATCTCGACCAGGGTGAAGCAGTCACAGTGTCCGAAGTGGCCCGAGCGCTGGCTTTCCAGCCCTCCTTGGCCTTGAGATGGGACTCCCAGGATCATCTTTTCCGACATGGTCTCTCTCCTCGATCGGGTCGATTTGTTGGGTCAGGTTCAGCCGAGCCCTTGGTGGCCATCGCCCTGGCCCAGGCGGGCCAGGCGACCGGCCGACCAGGCTTCCAGGGCTTCGCGGGCGGTCATGCCGGTCCCGTTGAATCCTTCGATTCCAGCCTCATGCAGAGCCCGGAAGGCCTTGGGACCCAGGTGTCCGGTCAGGACGACTCCAACTCCGTGCTCCAGCACCTTCTCGGCGGCGCCGAGTCCGGCCCCCTGCATGGCCTGCTGGTTGGTGCGGTTGTCCACCACCTGGACCTGTCGGCCCTCCGGGTCGACGATCAGCAGGTAGCTGGCCCGGCCGAAGCGCTCGTCCAGGCGGTCGTCCAGGGTGGGGCCCAGGGTCGAGATGGCCACCCGGACGGATGGGGACTGTCCAGGTGTGGCGACGGCCGCGGCCTTCTCGGCAGGGGCCGGATTCGGTCGCGCGGCGGATGCCGGACCCCGCTCTGTTGCCTGTGCGGGCTCTTCGCCCAGGGCCTGCTCCAGGGCCTGGGCCAGAAGGCCGAACACCTGCTGGCGCTCGCGCAGGCGGTCCCTCCAGTCCCCAGCCAGTTCCCGCCCCTCCGGGGTGATTTCGTAGTCCCGGCGCTGGGGGCCCGAGTCGCCCGCCAGCCAGGTCGAGGCCACGAAGCCCTCGTCCTCCAGGCGGCGCAGCACCCGATACAGACCACCCGGGTCGACCTCCAGGTTCCCGGCCGTGATCTCGGCGATTCGCCGGCGCAGGTCGTAGCCGTGGGCCTTGCTTCCCAGGAGGGCGGCCAGGGCCGCCGCCTCCACCAGGGCGCCACGCCCTCCTCCGCCGATCTCCCGGCGACAGCACCCGCCGCCGCGGTGGCGCGGACCCCCGTTTCCGAAGTCTTGGTTCATGGGACCTCCAAGTGCAGGTTTCTTCTAGATGTCCGCTGCATTATATGTCTTGAACATATAGAGTCAAGCCCCTGGAGGATTCTTGTCCGTGCCGGGTCTTCAGGGTGAGCCGGGGTGGGCTCGCGCTCAGGAGTCCTTCTCACGCAGCGCCCGGAGGTGTTCCTCTGTGTCCACCATCCACAGGAGGCCTTCGGCGCTTCCCAGCATCATCACGCAGATCACGACCGTAGCGAGGATCGCCGCGACCCCGATGGCTGCGGCTCGAAGCTCGCCCTGAGCCACGCTCAGGATGCCCAGGATCAGACCGATGACCAGGACGGTCACGCTGAGGAGGCGCAACAGCGTCGAGAACAGGACCAGGATCGGGTAGCGTCGGGAGGGCGCCTGGCCGGTCCGTGCGGTCGGGCGGGGCACCTCCAGCGTGGTCCCGGGCTTGTGGACCTCGGTCGCCGTCTCGGGGACGACCTGGCGGACCTCGCAGCCCGGGCAGTTCAGGGCCTCCCCGGGGTTCAGCGAGAAGGTCTGGATCGGGTGTCCGCACGAGGTGCATTCGAACTGACGCCCCTTCAGGGCCATTCCCGTCATCGGTGACTCCGTTCTCCCCCCCCTGTCTCGCCTCGGCTTCGGCCGGGTCCTGGCTTCCCCAGGGGTTGCAGGGCCTCATCCCGCAGCCCGACCAGGACGACCTCTCCCGCCGGGTTCACGCGGAACTCGGCGAATCGGGCCTGCTGGTAGAGTTCGGCCTGGCCTTCCTGAAAGAAGAAGGACTCGGCCCCTAACTGCATGCGCCCCCCCCGGATTCGATACCGCAGGAAGCGCTGGTTCCCTTCCAGCGGCTGGCCCTGGTCACGGCCCACGAAACCGGCCACCCCGCGCTCGTCGGTCCGCACCACCAGCCTTCCGTCTCGGGGCCAGTCCGGGGCCGGCGGCTGCAGCTCCCGGGTCAGGGCGTAGTCCAGGCGCATGTAGTCCCCCTGGATCAGCGAGCGGGGGTCCACCGGAGCCAGTTCCAGGAACAGGCGCGTCCCCTCCCGCAAAAGCAGCTCCTTCTGGAGGACCAGGCCGTTCACCACCGCCAGGACCAGGAGCAGGCCCGCCAGAAGGCCTTGACGTCGGCTCATCTGCACCTCCGCAGCAGGGCGCGCAGCCCCAGAAGAAGGGCCCCGCTGGCCAGGAGGAGGCCGCTCTTCTCCCACAGGGTCACCTCCAGGTTGTAGTAGAAGGCGGCCAGGAAGAAGAGCAGGAAGCTCCAGGCCAGGGCCAGCAGCCCCCGTTCTCCGGCCCGGAAACCCAGCACCAGGGTCCCCACTGCGGCCATCACGCCCGGAGCCGAGGACGTGGCCAGGCCCAGGAGGAGCACGAAGCCCATGACGGCCAGGCCTGGCCCCGAGCGCCGGCGTTCGCCCAGCAGGCACCAGGCCATCAGCAGGACCCCGGCCCCCAGCGCGGTGCTGGAGAGGGTGCCGGAGGGGTGCTGGTCAAAGGGGTCGGCCAGGGCCAATGCCAGCAGGGTGAAGGCCGAGAAGACCAGGCCGTGGCCCACCGGATTGACGGCCTGGGGGAACCGGCCCGAAAGCAGGGCAGGCCGATGCCACCAGAGCAGGCCCGCACCCAGGGCACTCAGCAGGAAGGTCACCTCGTCGGCCTGGGGGACCTTCCAGTGCAGCATCAGGGCCAGCACGGACGCCACCGCGAAGCCCGAGGCCAGGAAGCGGGCCACCGCGTCGGGGAAGAAGGCCACGCTGGCGACCTGGACCAGAAGGAGGACCCCGGCCGTGAGGGGGGGGCTGTCGGTGCCCTCGGCCAGGCCGAAGCCCACCATCAACTGCCCCACCAGCCAGCCGGCCAGGGCCGACTGCTGCAGGAAATCCGAGCCCTCCGCCGCGGAGCTGCGCCGCAGGGCCCCGGCTCCGATCAGGAGGAACGCTCCGAAGACAGCGGCGCCCAGGTCTTCGGGCACCAGCTCGACCATGAACAGGAAGGCCACCAGGAACCCCGAGGCCACCCAGGCGCCGAAGCCCACCAGCAGTCGGACGAACCAGGGGGCCGAGTGCCGCTCTCCCTGGTTCCCGACGGCCAGCAGTCCGGAGACCGCCTCCGGGTCGAGAAGGCCCTCCCGGCCCAGTTGACGCAGCACGTCCAGCAGCAGCGGTCTCAAGACGACCTCCCCGCCCGGCGCAGCCAGGCCGCGGCCCCTGCCACCTGGGCCAGGACCAGGAAGCCCATCAGCAGCACGCCGGCCTCCTCGGCCGCCGAGTCTTCCAGAAGGACCCGCGAGGCCCCCACGGTCACCACCGAGATGGCCGCGGCCAGACCCGCCGCGGGCAGGAAGAGGTCCGGATCACGAGGTCGGAGCAGCCGGAAGATGGCCACCAGCAGGGCGGCCAGGAAGATCGGCCCCAGCCAGGGCCCCTCGAAGCGGGAATCCAGAAGCGCCATCCAACTGGGAAGGGCGGCGTGGAAGAGGCACAGGGCGGCCAGGACCCGGCTGATCCCCGAGCAGGGCAGAACCCCGACGGTTCTTCGCCGGAACGCCTCCCAGGCCAGCCAGACCAGGCTGTTGGCCGCGCACATCCAGAGTTGGAAGCTGGCCGTTTCCCAAGGGTCCGTCCCCGCCAACTGGTCCCAGGCCAGCCAGGCCGTCAGGTTGCCCAGGCCCAGCAGCAGAAGCCAGAGGACGGGATTCCGCCCGACCAGGACCCAGGGGACGATCAAGAGGCTCCATGCCAGGAAGAGGTTCCAGGCATCGGCCCCGGTCTGATAGATCTGGCCGTAGACGCCCAGCAGCGGGCCCACCAGGGCCGCTGCCACGGTCAGCAGGACCTGCCCCGCCAGACGTTCGGGCCCCAGGCGCCAGGCTCCCAGGGCGGCCAGGATCACCGCCGCCTCGACCAGGCCCAGGCGGGCCAGGTGTCCCAACTCCTGCCAGTTGGAGGCCACGAAGAAGAGGACGCCGGAGGTGGCCAGCAGGCCTCCCAGGAAGAGCAGCGTGCGGTCCAGGAAGCGCGCCCAGGCCTCGGGGGCAGGAGGCGACAGTGCCAGATCCAGGGCCCGTCGGATCGCCTCGGGGCGCACCCCTGGCTGATCCTGCAGGGCCAGGATGGCCTCCGGGGTGGCGGGGACCCGGTCGGCCTCGCCGCCAGGCGAGGGGTTGTTCTCGGACTCTTCTTCCATCATGGCCCCCCCTGAGTCAGGATCCTTTCGACCCGGGGCACACCTCGCCTCCTGGCTTCTTTCGGCGCAGCATGCATCAGGCGGCCCGCTCGTCGCCGTCCGCACGTCTCCCACCCTGTGCTGGGGACCAACCCGGCGCCCGGGTCCCCACTCTTCCCAGGCCTCGCCCCACTTCTGGACCCTGCCTGCCTCCGCAAGCGGCAACCTTTCGGCAACATCTCACCCCCCACTGCGCGCAGTAGACTGAGCGGGGTGGCGGCCGGCACGCGGATCTGGGTGGAATTCCACGAGAGAGACGTTGATTCTCATGCAAGTCTTCCGAAGCAGGTGGTCCGTCCTGGTCCTGGCCGGCGTGCTTCTGACCCTGCCCCTGGTGCCCCGGGCCCTTCAGGCCGCCGAGGCCGCCTGGAAGGTCCTCTTCAACGGGCATCCCTCCAAGGCCCAGGTGGTGGAGGTCGAGGGCCGTCACTTCGTTCCGGTCAGCTTCCCCGTCGAAGCGGGTGAGACCCTCTGGGAAGTCACCCTGAAGACCGACCCGACCGGGCGCACCGTGCAGATCCTGCGTCAGCGCAAGGCCCCTCCCCGTCGCGTGGATGAAACCTGCCGCATCTGCGAGGGCGACGGCGAGTGCCACTCCTGCTATCCCACCGGGTCGGGCATGAACACCGCGGGCCTGCCCTGCATCGTCTGCAATGGCAGCGGCGAGTGCGACTATTGTCGCGGTTCCGGACACAAGTAGCCCACCTCCTGCTCTTCTGGCTTTTGGGGGCGCCGGCGTGGGCATCCCCGGTCAGCCTGGAGGAGGGGGTGCGCCTGGCCCGGGAGGGGCGACTGTCGGCGGCCTGTGAGGTTCTGGCCCGGGCGGGCCACGACCCCCGGGTTCTGGCGGCACGGGCCCGCTTCGAGGCGGCCCGACTGCACCACGACCAGGCCTTGGACCTGGCGGACTTGGTTTCGGGCCCTCCGGAGGTTCGCTTCGATGTCGAGGTGACCGCGATCGGGGCCCTGTATGATCGCGGCCGCATCCACCAGGCCTGGGATCGGCTGGAGGCGCTGGAGCGTCAGGACCGCCAGGACCTGCCCGCAGACGTCTCGGCCCGTTTTTACCTGCTGCGCGGATGGATGTGGCTGCGTCGGCAACGCGGCGAACTGGCGCGGAAGAACTTCGCCGAGGTGGTGCGCCAGGCCGATCGCCCCGGAGCGGGCCCGGAGGCCGGGGACGCGGC
This sequence comes from Candidatus Xenobium occultum, assembly GCA_002423485.1. Lineage (GTDB taxonomy): Bacteria > Vulcanimicrobiota > Xenobia > Xenobiales > Xenobiaceae > Xenobium > Xenobium occultum. Next base: position 87,676 of record DIWH01000003.1, read on the forward strand.
GGCCGAGGCCCTGGCCCTGTGGGCTCGCGAGCTGGAGACCGATGAACCTGAGCAGGCCCGGCGCCGCCTGGAGGAGGCCCTGCGCCGGGTGGACTGCACCCAGGCCGCGCTGGCCGTCGAAGAGATCCGCCTGGTCCTGGACGCGGGGCAGGGTCGCTACCAGGAGGCGATCAACTCGACCCGAGTGCTGGCGACCCTGCAACGAGCCCTGGGCCAGCCGGACCTGGAGGCCCGCCTCCTCAAGCTTCTTGCCGTGCTTGCGGTCGATGCCGGAGAGTGGGAGTCGGCCGAGCGCGCCTACGCCGTGGCGACGCAGCGCATCCTGCAGTGCCGCAACCCCGGACTGATCCGCTCGCTGGTGCGTCAACGTCTGAGTTCGTTGAACATGCACCGGGAACGGGCCCAGGCCCCGGTCCTGGAAGCCACCTTCCGGCAGGCCTTGGGGATCCTCTCGGAGCCGGAGGACCGGATCTGGCTTCTGGTGCTGCGCAGCGAGATGCGCGCGGGGCAAGGGCGGCCGGATCAGGCCGGATTCGAGGAGGCCTGGAGCCTGGCTCGCAAGTCCGGGTTGCCCCGCCTGGAAGCCTGGGCCCTGGAGGCCGCCTCCCTGGCCGAGGCCCGCGCCGGGCGTCCCGAGCAGGCCTGCGAACTGACGCGCCGGGCCCTGGCGCTGGTGGCCCCGCTTCCAGCGTCCCGTCCCGACGATCCCACGGGCCTGGGGATCTCACGGTTGCAGCGCAGCCTGGCGATGAACCTGCAGTCTCGGGCTCGCTTCGCGGAGGCCGAGACGGCCCTGCGCCGCGCCCAGGCCGATCCGCAACTGGAGGACTGGCCCGAGGAGCGCATCCGCAACTGGCAGGCCCTGCTCTCGCTGGGGCTGGCGGCCTCGCGGCTGCCCCTGGCCCAGGAGGCCATGGAGGGATTGAATCGGGACATCCCTCGCCTGCCCGGCGTGCTTCAACGCCAGGCCCTCACCTCCATCACTCTGCTTCCCCTGGTCTCTTCGGCCCTGTGGAGCGGCTCGCAGATCTACGACGACCCGCTCCTGCCCGGGTCGGCGGAGAGTCCCGGGGCGGTCCTGCTGCGCCGGGTGGCCCGCCACCCCGAGATCATCCAGAACCTGTTGACAAACGCTCGGGGTTGGGCCGAGCACGAGTCCAAGCGGGGCTCGCCGGCCGTGTCCTCGGTGGCGCTGCTGGTGGAGGGATTGCTGCTGGACAGCCTGGGCCGGCGGCCCGAGGCGCGGGACGTCTACGGCCGGGCCTTGGGGTCGGCCCGGACCGGAGGGTTCCAGTCCATTCAGGTCCTGGGGGCCTTCACCCTGGCCCGACTCCTGGCCTGGGAGGGCGACCACGAGCAGGCCCTGGCGGTGCTGCGGGGGACCCGGCAGGACCTGGCCGAGACCCCCCTGGCCAAGGAGCGCAGCACGCTGGACCGCATGATCACCAGCCTGTTGCTGCGGATGGGTCGTCCCCAGGAGGCCCTGGTCCAGGCCGATCGGGCCGTGGAGGAGGCCGGAACCGAGAGGAATGCCCGGGCCGCGGCCCTGAGCGCTCGGGCCAAGCCCCTTCTCAGCCTGGGACGCCGCCAGGAGGCGGCCGGGCAACTGGAGGAGGCGGCCCGACTGTCGGAAGCCACCCCTCGGGTCGAAGGCATCTACCGGATGTTCCGGGCCCGCGCCTTGGAGGGGGAGGAGGCCCTGGTCGAGGGCCGCCGGGCCCTGGCGCTCCTGGCCGGGGCCGGGGCCTTGTTGGAAGAGCGTCAGTGCGCCCTGGAGCAGGGGGGGCGACTGGAGGCCGCGGGCCGGGCCGAGGAGGCCCTGGCCTTGTATGAAGAGGCCGTCGAGAGCCTGCTGGACTGGACGGTGCAGGTCGCCGAGCACCCGCCCCTGGACGAGGCCGGGCGGAGGCTCTTCGAGCGCGCCGTGGCCCTGCGCCTGGCCCGAGGCGACCAGGAGGAGGCGCTGACCCTGCTGGCCCGCTCGGGCTCGGCCGAGGTGGCCGCGGCCCTGGACGTCGAGGCCCTGGGACCCGGGATGGAGACGCTCCGCTCTCGCCTGCAGGCCCTCCAGGCCGAGTTGACCCAGACCTCTTCGGCCCGGCGTCGGGCCGAGGTGGCCCAGGAGCTGGCCTCGACGCGTCAGGAGTTCTTCACCTCGCTGAACTCGTTGAAGACCCGGGATACCGACTTCGACCGCCTGCTCTCGGTCCGCCCCGGTGACCTGGCGGCCTTGCAGGCGCGCCTGGAGCCCGGCAGCCTCCTCTTGCAATACTATCCGGGTTCGGACGCGCTGTACGTGATGGCCCTGACCCGCGAGCGCTACGCGGTGCGGCGGGTGGGGGTGGACCGACGGCGCCTGGAGGAGCTGGTCGGCCGCTATCGGGAGAGCCTCAAAGAGCCCTCCCGCCCCCTGGACCTGGAGGCTGGCCAACTGCTGTACGGATTCCTGATCGACCCCGTCCGGGACCTGGCGGAAGGGCGGCGGGCCTTGCGGCTGGTTCCGGGAGGGGTCCTGTGGTACCTGCCTTTCGATGCCCTGCCCCGGCCCCAGGGAGGGTTCCTGGTGCAGGACTGGCAGACCAGCACATTGACCTCAGCCAACGTCCTGGCCCTGCTGACACCTCGAGCACACCCCCCGCACCCGCGCGTGGTCGGGGTGGGGGCCCCGGAGGGCGTCGATCTGCCTGGAACCCTGGCCGAATTGAAGGCGCTTCAGCGCGCCTGGCCCCGCGCCCGGATGCTGACGGGGCGCCAGGCCGGTCTGCGCGAGGTGATGGAGGCGGCCCACGGGTCTGACGTCCTGCACCTGGCCACCCACGGCACGGTGGACCCACGGGACCCCAACTCCAGCGGGCTGCACCTGGCTGACGGCACCCTGAGGCTGGCCGATCTGTACGGCTTGCGCCTGGCACCCGGTTCCCTGGCCGTGCTGAGCGCCTGTCAGACGGGCCTGGCCGGCGACGTTCCCGGCCGGGACCTGGCCAGTCTGGCCCAGGGCCTGGCCACCGCGGGAGCCTCGACGGTGGTGGCCTCGCTGTGGTCGGTGGACGACGCCGCGACGGCCGAGCTCTTCGACCAGTTTTACGCCAGGCTGGCCGGAGGGGTCGCCCGGGCCGAAGCCCTGCGTCAGGCCCGCTTGACCCTGCTGGCCCGCCCCGAGCGCGCGCATCCCTTCTACTGGGCCGCCTTCACGCTGCTGGGGGACCCGGACTAAACGGCAATTTCGCCGTCAGGAGCAGCAGGGGGGTGGGGATGTCCAGCAGGGGCTCCGACGCTCTCCGATGCGCAGCCGTGGGGCACGGCGTGGTCTTGAGCCCTCTCCGCCATGTTTCGTCGGAATCTTTTGGAAGCCGTGCAGGAGGCCGGCGGTCTCCGTCCCGAGCCACCCCTTCTCAGGCCAGAAGGGGCTGCGCCGTCGCCGCCGCACAGCGCGAGGGGGCGGCGACGGCCCGAGGCCCGAGGCCGGGGCGGGAGGTTCAGACGGCAGGCGTGGCAGGCTCTGCGGTCTTTTCGGTCGCCGTCTCTTCGGTCGCCGTCTTCTTGGTCGCCGTCTTCTTGGTTGCCGTCTTCTTGGCGGCAGGCTTCTTGGTCGTGGCCTTCTTGGCGGCAGAGGTCTTCTTGGCGGTGGCCTTGGCGGCCTTGGCCGCGCTGGCCTCCTCGTCCAGGCGGGCGTTCTCGGCCCGTCGGGCGTCCAGGACCATGTTCTGGCAGATTCGCGACTGGATGGTCATGTCCAGGCTCTTGTGCGCTCCACCCTCGAGGAAGCAGACCTCCATCCGGCCAGCCGAACGGTCGATCTCCAGGACCTTGTATTCCCCGACGCGATTGCTGTAGGTCTTTCCCACCTGGAATTCGATTTCAGGCATTCATTGTCTCCTCATGTCAGGTCTTCCTCCGACCCGCATGGTTGGACCAGAGCTCTGGTGCGGGGGAAGTGTCTGGCTCTAATATATCACCCTTTGTGTTTTTTGGGCACAACCAGCCTGTGCGACTTCATCCAGGTCGGCTTTCCTCCTCCGACACGCAGATCAGGGTGTCTCCCGCGCGCAACTCCAGACCCCGGGGGTTGAGCCGCATCCCCGCATGCGTCGCCTGCTCCGGCTGGGCGCCCGGGTCATGCGAGCGCTCGACGGCCACCGGCAGCAGGCCACTCTCCCCCAGCACCCGTCCCAGGGCCTCCTCGAAGCGCAGGCCGACCAGATCCCCCTCCACCGGCAGGCTCTCCAGGCGCGAGCCGACCGAGGAGTGCAGCAGGTCCTTGATCACCGAGACTGCTCCGGTGTGCATGGCCGCCTGGGCCAGCATGTGCCCGGCCAGGTCGCGGGTGAGGATCACCTGGTCGACCTTCCCCATGCGCAGGTGGTCCTCGTTCATGGCGTTGGACAGCTCGGCGCAGGTGCGGACATGGGGGTTGATCTTCTCGATGGTCAGGGCCGCCAGGACCGTCCGAGCGTCGGCGTCCTGGCGGGTGCGCCCGTCCCCCAGATCCGAGACGATGACGGCCGCCCTGGCCTTCTGGACGTTGGCCTTCTTGAGGACTTCCGAGCGCGTGAAGTCGTCGCGCAGGTGGTGGACCAGGTCCGAGCGGCGCAGGGTTTCCCTGCCGGGCAGCTCGTCGCGGTTGCAGATCACCACGACGTCCTTCTCGCGGAAGTCGCGGGTGTTCTGGAACTCCTTGAGCATGGTCTCGACGCCGGAGTTCCAGCCGCAGACCACCAGATGGTCTTCCAGTTCGGACAGTCTCTTGCCCTTCAAGACGGTGCCCTCCTTCAACTTCTCGATCATGATGGCGGAGATGGTGCCGGTGATCACGGCGAAGAAGCCCAGGCCCGAGAACATGATCATCAGGGCCGCGACCTTCCCCCCGAGGGTCCTGGGCAGCTCGGTGATGTACTCTCCGGCGAAGAGCGAGAAGAGGGCCGACCAGAAGGGCTTCTCCAGGGAGGTCCCCTCCCCCGAGCGGTATTCGAAGGTGGCCAGGGCCAGGGTTCCCGCCACGACCGCGAAGCCGACCAGGAAGAAGTACAGCAGGTACTCCGCGCTCCGGCGCCGGAAGAGGAACCCCAGCACCCGCAGGTGCTGGTCCATCAGGTTGGGCAGGCGCAGCAGGCGCAACAGCCTCATCAGGCGGAAGGCCCGGCCCAGACGGAAGACCCGCAGCAGGGGCAGCACCGCCAGGATGTCGATCCAGTATTCCCGGAAGAAGGCCCCGGAACCGGGCGCAGCGATCCAGCGCAGGGTCAGTTCGACCAGGAAGAAAAGGGTGATGCCCGCCTGCACATCGCCCAGGAGGCGGTGGGTGGGAGAGCCCTCCGGGATGGAGAGTTCCCACGCCAGAAGGGTGACCGAGAGCAGGATCAGGGTGAAGACCAGGCCGCCGAAGAGGCGGTGGTTCACCAGTTGGCGGATTTTTTGTCGGAACGACTTCGAGATGGCCAGGAGCTCCTCACAGGTCGGGCCACCTGCCGGCGACCCCGAGATGCAACTTGTTCCGCCCAAGGCAGTTCCCCTGCCCAGAAGAAAGCCCCCGGGCAGCGCACGGGGGCCTTTCAGCGAGGGGAAGCGGGGATTCAGCGGTTCAGGAACCAGCCCAGGACCCAGCCCACCGCGATGGTGGCCGGAAAGGTCAGAAGCCAGGCGATCAGGATCTTCCCACCCAGGCCCCACTTGACGGCCTTGGGGTTGCGCACGCTGCCGACACCCAGGATGCTGCCGGTGATGGTGTGGGTGGTGCTGACCGGGATGCCCATCTCGGAGGCCACCTCCAGGGTCAGGGCGGCGCCCATCTCAGCCGAGAATCCCTCCATCGGGCGGATGTGGGCCAGCTTCATGCCCAGGGTGCGGATGACCTTCCAGCCTCCCGCCGCCGTGCCGATGGCCATGGCGGTGGCGCAGCTCAGGATGACCCACAAGGGGATCGTGGGCATCCCGTTGGCGCCGGCTTGGGGCAGCACCCAGGCCGGCAGGTGGAGGGCGGTGTGCGCGCTGATGGTCAGCAACGAGAGGGTGATGACGCCCATGACCTTCTGGGCATCGTTCTTGCCGTGCTGGAAGGCCATGAAGGAGGCCGAGAGGATCTGCAACGAGCCGAAGAGCTTCTTGCCGGCGCGCGCCGAGATGCGGTCGCCGCTGGCAAACCAGATGCACCCCACCAGGACGATGTAGCTGACGATGAGGCCCAACAGGGGCGAGAGGAACAAGGCGATGATGGCCGGGGTGATCCCGTCCCACTTCAGGACCTCGACCCCTCCGCCGCGGGCAAAGGAGGTGCCCAGAGCGGCCCCGATGATGCCGCCCATCAGCGAATGCGAGCCGCTGCAGGGAAGGCCCGCTCGGGTGCAGGCGGTGACCCAGGCGGCGGCCGCGATCATGGCCGCGACCACGCTCCACTGGCTGATCGCGCCTTCGTCCACCCACTTGCTGGCGATGGTCTGGGCCACCGTGGTGCTGACCAGGGCGCCCACGAAGTTCATCCCGGCGTTCATCACCACGGCGTGCGCGGGTTTCAGCACCCTGGTGGAGACCACCGTGGCGATCGCGTTGGCAGAGTCGTTCCAGCCGTTGGTGAAGTCGAAGAAGAGTGAGACCAGAACGACCGAGATCAGGGCCACGAGCACGGCGGTCTCGGGTGACATCGTGGCGTCGAGGGCGGAAGCGAGCTCAAGCATGGCTTTCTGGGGAGCCTTCCTGGAGATTTAACACGTCTTGTTCCTCTCCGTGGCACACCCCGGGTGCCTCTTTCCCCCTCATGGTGGCCCTTGAAGCTTCTGATCAGGTGGGCCGGGGCCCCGGGGACGCCGGCGGGTTCGGGTGGCCGGCGGGGATTCCTTCCTGGCGGTCCGGAAACCTCGGCCCCGACATCGGAGGGGCCAGGCCGGTGGGTGGGAAGGATCCGAGCGAGGCCCCCAAGGCCAGCCGACGGGCGAACCTTGGGGGCCTCGAAGGCCGTTCAGGGACCGGGATCAGGCCTTGGCCAGCACCATGTCCAGGCCTGCCGCCGCGGCCAGGGCCTGGGCGCGGTCCGTGCGCTCCCATGTGAAGTCGCGGTCGGCCCGCCCGAAGTGCCCGTAGGCCGCCGTCTTGCGGTAGATCGGCCGGCGCAGGTCCAGATCGCGGATGATGGCGCCGGGGCGCAGGTCGAAGACCTCGGTGATGGCCCGCTCGATGTCGGCCACGGGAACCTTCTCGGTTCCGAAGGTGTCGACCAGCACCGAAAGGGGCCGGGCCACGCCGATGGCGTAAGCCAGTTGCAGCTCACAGCGCTCGGCCAGACCCGCGGCCACCACGTTCTTGGCCACCCAGCGGGCGGCGTAGGCGGCCGAGCGGTCCACCTTGGTGCAGTCCTTGCCCGAGAAGGCNNATGACGAAGCGGCCGGTGGGGTTGATGTAGATCTCGGAGTTGGAGTAGCTCAGGCCCTCCTGTTCGAAGACCGGCTTGATGACGTGCTCGATCAGGTCGGGGCGGAGCTGCACCTCGATGTCGACGCCCTCGGCGTGCTGGGTGGAGATCAGGATCTTCTCGACCGCGACGGGCTTGTCATCCACGTAGCGGACCGAGACCTGGGTCTTGCCGTCGGGACGCA
>DIWH01000003.1:95291-112095 GCA_002423485.1 Candidatus Xenobium occultum
AGCCGAACATCATGCCCTGGTCCCCGGCGCCGACCAGGTCCAGGGGGTCCTTCCCCTTCCCGCGCTGGACTTCGAAGCTCTCGTCCACGCCCATGGCGATGTCGGTGCTCTGCTCGTGGATGCTGCTCATCACGCCGCAGGTGTGGGCGTCGAAACCATACTTGGCGCGGTCGTAGCCGATCTCGGTGATCACCTCGCGGACGATCTTCTGGACATCCACGTAGGCCCGGGTGCGGACCTCGCCGCCCACCACCACCATGCCGGTGGTGATGAAGGTTTCGCAGGCCACGCGGGCATCCTCGACGCTGCCGTGGGCATCAGGACCCATCTCGATCTCGCGGGCCATGATGGCATCCAGCACGGCATCCGAGATCNNTTGCGCACCAGCTCGTCAAAGTTGATCTGTGCACGCGTGGTGATCTCCCCCAGCAGCATCACGTAGCCGGTCTTGGTGGCGGTCTCACATGCCACGCGTGAATAGGGGTCCTGCTCCAGGCAGGCATCCAGCACGGCATCCGAGATCTGGTCGCAGATCTTGTCGGGATGGCCTTCGGTGACGGACTCGGAAGTAAATAGATACTCGCGCTTGGACATGTCTCCTCCTTCTGGGCTCCCAGGGGAGCCGCTTCACGGGGGGCACAAAAAAACCCCCGCCTGGTGCAGACTGGGGGCTTCACCTCGCGCTCGCCCGGTTTACCGAAGCGCGCGACGCTCTTCCCTCATCTTCCAGGCACTCGATGCCTGCCGAGATGTGGCACCGTGCGCGTCTTTCCGCGTCGGTTGCCGGGGTGTCACAGGGCTCGGTCCCTCGACCCACTGCAGGCGGTCCCCCGCCTGCCTCTCGATGAGCAACCAGAATATAGCACCTCCTCTGGTCCAGGGGAAGGGTCCTTCGAGAGTTCTAAGAATCTGGGGCCTACCAGGGCAGGCTACTCGGGTTGTGTGAGATGGCAGGAACCCTTAGAATGGCATCTGGGGAAGGGTGTGGCCTGAGCATCGCGGAACCGATCGACCACGGAGGCCTCCACGCGCATGGGCTTATCCGCTGAAGAGAGATGCCGGATTCAGCGACGTCTTTCCGAGAGGGTAGCGGCCGGCCAGGACTGGCTGATCGGGCGGATCCTGGGGTTTGCCCGCGAGCGTGACTTCACGCGCTACACCTCGACCCTGGAGGAGGCCTGGCGGCTTTCGATCTCCGGGATTTCCTCCTCCCTGCAGGTGGCCCTCGAGCGCTGCGAAGGGCCCCTGGAGTTCGGTCCGGACGACGACTTCCACTCAGCTCCCGAGGCCGCCTTCGGGGTGCAGGAGGCCCGGCGCCATCGGGCGCGTGGGGTTCCCCTGGGGATGTTCGGGGGGATGCTGGTCTACTACCGGCAGGCCTACCTCGATCTGGTGGACCTCGAAGACGCCCCCGAAGCGGAGCGCTCCTACGCCCGGTTGCTGGTGGTGCGTTTCTTCGACCTCTTCCAACTGGCCTACGTGACCGAGTGGTGTCAGCATCCGGCCAGCGATCTCCTGGCGGAGCTTCAGCACAGCAACCGCCGGATGACCAACGAGAAGAACCGTTTCCTGACGATCTTCGAGAACCTGGCCAATCCCGTCCTGGTGATCGAGGCCGACGGGATGGTGGAGATCTGCAACCAGGCAGCGGCCAGCATGCTGCTGGGGCCGGATGCCCTTCCCGAGGCCTATTACTTTGCCGAGGATCCCCCCCGCTTGCCTCCTCCGGACTGGCTGGCCGAGGGCATCGCCGACCTGGAACGCCTGGGGCAGGACCAGCACACCTTCGAACAGGCCGTGACGACCCCCCAGGGCCGTAAGGTCTACCAGGTTCGCCTGCAGCGCAGCCAGGACCTCAGCCGCCGCTTTACCGGCCTGGTGGCCATCTGCACGGACGTCACCGAACGCCGTCACGCCCAGGAGGCCCTGGACGAGCAGAACCGCCAGTTCGCCCTGCTCTTCGAGCGGATGCCCACCGCCATGGCGGTGCACGAGATCCTGACCGATTCGCAGGGCCGCCCGGTAGACTACCGCTTCTTGTCGGTCAATCCGGCTTTCGAGGCCATGACCAGGCTGCGAAATGACGAGATTCAGGGGCGGACCTTGCTGGAGGTCCTGCCCCAGAGCGAGCCCCATTGGATCCACACTTACGGCGAGGTGGCCCTGAGGGGCAGGCAGGTGCAGTTCGAGAGCTACTCACGAAGCCTGGAACGCTGGTTTGACGTGCTGACCTACAGCCCCTCGCCAGGGGTCTTCGTCACCCTCTTCCAGGACATCACCCAGAGGCGGCGGGCGGAGGAGGAACGCCAGCGCTTCCAGGCCCAACTGCAGCACACCCAGAAGCTGGAGAGCCTGGGGGTCCTGGCCGGAGGCATCGCCCACGACTTCAACAATTTGCTGGTGGCGATCATGGGCAACGCCGACCTGGCTTTGATGGACCTGTCCGAGTCCGCTCCCGCCCGGCAGAGCGTCGAGGGCGTCCAGACCGCCGCGCGCAGGGCCTCGGAACTCTGCCGCCAACTGCTGGCCTATTCTGGCAAGGGCCGCTTCGTGGTCGAGCCCCTGGACCTGTCGCACCTGGTCCAGGAGATGTCCCAGCTCCTCAACGTCTTCATCTCCAAGAAGGCCAGCCTGCGCTTCGATTTGGCCCCCGGCCTTCCGTGCATCGAGGGCGACGCCTCGCAAGTGCGTCAGGTCATCATGAACCTGCTGACCAACGCCTCGGAGGCCATCGGGGAGCGGCAGGGCTCGATCCTGGTGCGCACCGGGGTGCTGGAGTGCGATCTGGACGATTTGCGGGACATCTTCGGGGCCGGGGACCTGTCGGCCGGGCGCTACGTGTTCCTGGAGATTGGGGACAACGGGTGCGGGATGGATGCCGAGACGCGCTCGCGCATCTTCGACCCCTTCTTCACGACCAAGTTTGCCGGGCGGGGACTGGGGCTGGCGGCCGTCCAGGGGATCGTGCGCGGGCACCACGGAGCCATCAAGGTCTACAGCGAGCCCGAGGATGGCACCAGCTTCAAGCTGCTCTTCCCGGCCTGTCCGGAGGCCGCGCCCCAGCCGCCACCTCAAGCCTCACCGCCGTCCGAGTGGAAGACGAGCGGGCGGGTCCTGCTGGTGGATGACGACCCCTCGGTGCTGGGCGTGGGCCGGCGCCTGTTGGAGAGGCTGGGCCTGGAGGTGCGCACCGCCGGGGACGGGGTGGAGGCCTTGGAGGTTCTCTCGACGGACTCTGCTTTCGACGTGGTGGTCCTGGACATGACCATGCCAAACCTGTCGGGCGAGGAGACCTTCCGCGAGATCCGCCGGCTGCATCCGGGCCTGACGGTCCTGATGTGCAGCGGCTACAACGAGCAGGAGGCCATCTCGGGCCTGGTCGGTCGGGGGCTGGCCGGCTTCGTCCAGAAGCCCTACACCCTGCAGTCCCTGCGCAGCGGCATCCAGAAGGCCCTGGAACGCTCTGCCGGGAGAGGGCTAGCGGGGTTGGGGCGGCTCGAACCTGGGTAGGAGGGGGAGGGAACGGGGTCCTGTCCTTCCAGGCCGGCCCCCCCAGAAAATGAGTTGTATTCCCCGCTGTCCTCTGCGGGGTGAACCGAAAAGGAGTCTATCCGCCGATGCTGATCAAGGAAAAGATGCTCGAACCACTCAACAAGCAGATCGCCATGGAGCTCTTCGCTGAGACCCAGTACATCGCGATTGCGGTCTACTTTGACACCGAGGGTCTGTCCGCGTTGGCGTCCTTCTTCTACCGCCAGGCCGAGGAAGAGCGCGAGCACGCCATGAAGTTTGTGCACTACATGATCGAGGCTGGGGCCACCCCCGTGATCCCAGGACTGCCGGTGCCCAAGAACGGGTTTGCCAGCGCCCAGGAAGCCGTGGAACTGGCCTTGCATCACGAGATGAAGGTCACCGAGTCGATCGACAACCTGGTCGACCTGGCCATCGAGAACAAGGACCACGCCACCGACACCTTCCTGCGCTGGTTCGTGACCGAGCAGGTGGAGGAGGTCGACTCCATGACCAGCCTGTTGCAGGTCATCCAGCACGCCGGTCCGCACATGATGTGGGTCGAGAACTACGTCCGCCAGTTGGCCGCCAAGGCCTGAGGCTGCGCACTTCCCGGGGGCACGATCCTTTGCGGACGTTGCCCCCGGGGAGGCGTTCTGAACGGGAAGGGAGGCTCCCATGGAGTCGATCCTGATTCTGGCAGGGGTTTTCGTCTTGTGGTTCGTCCTGGTCCGCTGGGCTCTGCCCGCCATGGGAGTGGGCACCTGAATGTCCCAGGCTTGCGGCGTCGAGTTTCGGCGCCCTGACCCGAAGAACGCCCCTCCCGTCGAGGAGGAACCGGAATCCGAGGCCCCACCTCCCGCTCCCTGAGGACGTGGGGCCGGGCAGGATTCGTCTTCCGGCGGTGCAAGAACCGGTCTGATGCTGGACCGGATCCTGTCCGTCTTCTCCAAGTCCGATGATCGCGAGCTCGAGGACGCCGATTGCCTGTGGCGTCTCTCCGACGCGGATCTGGCGTGCATGGAGGATCCCAGGGTGGCGGGCCCTCTCTGGGAGCCCGGACAGGCCCTGGACGGAACCTGGCAGGTCCTGGCTCGGGAGCCCGGCCGGATCGGGCCCAGCTATCTCCTGCGTCACCTGGCCTGGGGGGTGGAGTTGCGGGCCCGTTCGCCGCTGCCCGTCTTCTCCGCCGAGGCCCGCGCCCGGGCGGCCCTGGTCGAGAGGGCGCGTCAGCACGCCGTGGTCGGGGTCCATCCGAACCTGGTCGCGACGTTGGGGATCTGGACCTTCGAGGATGTCCCCCGGATCCTGACCGAGGTGCCCCGGGGGGCGACCCTGCGGGAGGTGACCCCGGCCGGGGGCCTCGAGGACCTGACCCGGATGCTGGATCTGGCGATCCAGTTGTGCCGCGGGTTGGACTTCGTCCATCAGTTCAACCTGGCTCACCTGGACCTGTGCGCCGAGGTCTGCCGCGTCGACCGCGCCGGCATCCTGCGGGTGGACCAGTTCTTCCCGGCCCGACCCTGGGGCGACCTCCAGGACCTGGACTCACGCCTTGCGAAGGACCGGTCCTTCCCGGAGCAGGTCCGGTTGGATCTGGCCGCACCCATCCCGGGAAGCCCCTTGGCCCTGGCGCCCGAGAACTGGGGCCGAAAGGCTCCGCCTGACCGACAGGCCAACCTCTACTCGCTGGGCGTCATCCTCTTCCAACTGGCCACCGGGCGCCCGCCCTTCCTGCCCTACAGGCGCCATTCGAGATCCCCGTTGGCCTCCTTGAAGGCTCGGGTCCTCTGCGAAGACGCGCCGGACGCCCGTCAGTTCCGCCCGGAAATCCCCGAGCCGCTGGCGGAGATCCTGGACCGTTGCCTGCGCCGCGAGCCGGCCGAACGTCCCGAGTCGGTGGCGGCCGTGGCCCTGGCGCTGGAGGACGTCTTCAGCTCCCTGGCCGGGCGCGGCTCCCCGCAGCCCGTCTTCGCTGCCGGGCACTTCGCCGCCGAGAACCGCAACAACGCGGCCCTCCTGGCCCTGGACCGGGGACGCGACGCCGAGGCTCGGGAACGCCTGGAGGACGCCCTGCAGGCTTCTCCAGACCTGCCGGAGGCTCGCGTCAACCGGGCGGTGCTGGGCTGGATCCACGGTGAGTCAGGGGTTCCCGAGGCCCTGGAGGCCATCCGCCAGGCCGCCCTGGCGCTGCCCGCGGCGCGGCGGGCCGAAGCCTGGCTGCTGCTGGCGGGCGGCGAAGAGAAGGAGGCGGATGAGCTTCTGGCCCGCCTGGAGGCCGAAGAGCGCTCGGGCTGGCTGCAGAACCTGCGGGGGATCCTGCTCTTGCAGGATGGCAGCGCGCGCCAGGCCCTGACCGCCTTCGAGCGGGCGGTGGCCGGAGAGCCCGCGCGCTGGGAGTTCCACCACAACCTGGCCATCTGCCTGAGCCGCACCGGCGAGAAGGAGTCGGCCCTGCCGCACCTGGAGAAGGCCCTGGCCCTGGGCGCCCACCCCGTGGTCCGGGTGGCCCTGGCCGTGATCCTGGCGGCCCTGGGGCGCGCCGGCGAGGCCCGCCCTCACCTGGAGGCCGCGCTGGAGCGGGACCCGGATTCGGCCTGGGTGCATTATGCGCTGGGAGCCTACCACGCCTCCATGGGCCTGCGGATCCCCGGCTTCGACGCTGCCCCGACCGACCTGGAGGCGGCCCAGGTCCACCTGGAGGCCGCGGTCTCGCGATCCGCCGGCTTTTTTCGGGCCCGTGAGGCCCTGGCGGAGTGCCGCCGGAGGCGCGGCTTGGAGGCGGATCTGCCCGACCTGTGGTCGGGCCTGGCGACGGCTCCCGAACTGCGCGAGTTGGCCTCGTTGTGGACGGTGCGCCTGGTGCGGATGCTCTCGGGGCACAACGAGGCCATCAACGCGCTGACGATGTCCTATGACGGGCGCTACATCGTCTCGGCCGGCCATGACGACAGCATCCTGGTGTGGGATCCCCTCAAGGGGGAGGTCCGCTCGCGGCTGCGCGGCCACGCCGGTCCGGTGCGCTCGGTCTCGGTCTCGGCCGACGGGGGCACCCTGGCCTCGGCTTCCGACGACGGCACGGTGCGGCTGTGGGCCCTGCCCTCCGGGCCCACCCTGCACGTCCTCAAGGGCCACGAGGGCCCCGTGACGGCCGTGGCCCTCTCGCCGGCTGGAGGGGTCCTGCTGACCGGGGGCGACGACCGGACGGTGCGCGTTTGGGAACCCCGCACCGGCGACCTGCGCCACGTGCTCTCAGGCCACCACAACCGGGTGAGTGCGGTGGCCGTCTCTTTTGATGGCGAGATCGGCGTTTCAGCCGGAGTGGATCGTTCGGTCCGGGTCTGGGAACTCATGACCGGAGGCCTGCTGGTCGAGCTGGAGGACCTGGACGAAGAGCTGTACGGCCTGGCGCTGAGCTCCAACTCGCGCTACCTCCTGACCGGGGGAGCAGCTCGCGTCCTGCGCTTGTGGGATCTGGAGACCGGGGAGTGCCTGCGGACCCTGGAGGGGCACACCAACGAGATCCGCGCCGTGTCGTTGTCGCCGGACGGGCGCTTCGCCCTGTCGGGAGGCTGGGACCAGACGGTCCGACTGTGGAACGTCGCCACCGGCGAGTGCATCCGCACCCTCTCCGCCCACTCCCACCAGGTCACGGCCGTGCACGCCTGCGCGGATGGTCGCTTCGGGTTGTCGGGCAGCTTGGACCGCTCGCTGCGTTGGTGGGAGTGGAAGGAGGAGCTTCTGCCCCTGGCCCCGGGGCGCCCTCCCTTGTTGCTGGCGGGGGCCGATCGGGTCTATCGCCAGGAGGCGGCCAGCCGGTTGGCCCAGGACACGCTGAGGAAGGTTCGCGCCGAGTTGGAGGCGGGGCGGAAGAGCGAGGCCCTGACCCTGCTGCGTCGCGCCCAGGGCCTGCCGGGTCGCAAGCGCGACCCCGAGATCCTGCAACTCCTCGAGGAGTGCGTCCGCTCGGGGCGTCGGGTGGGCCTGCGCGACGTCTGGCTGCGCTGCGGGCTGGAGGGCCACGGCAGTTGGGTCCTGAAGGTGGCCTGGTCGCCGGACGGGCAGTTGCTGGCGACGGGCGGACTGGATGGTCGGATCGGGGTGTGGAGCGCGCTGACCGGACAGCACCTGGGCTGGCTGGAGGGGCACGGCCGCGAGGTCACCTCGCTGGACTTCGACCCCGACGGAGAGCACCTGCTCAGCGCCAGCTACGACCGGACCCTGCGCTACTGGAGCCTGGAGCGGGGCGAGGAGGTGCGGGCGCTGCGCGGGCACGCCGCCGAGATCACCTGCGGGATCCTCTCTCGCCACCTGCCGATGGTGCTGTCCAGCAGCCTGGATGGAAGCACCCGGGTCTGGAACCTGCAGACGGGCGAGGGCTGGTTGGACCTGCCGGGGCACGAGGGGGCCGTCTACGCGGTGGCCCTCTGCCTGACCGACCGGCTGGCCGCCACGGCCGGCCGCGACCGGCGCATCCAGCTCTGGGAGATCCCTTCGGGTCGGCGCGGCCTGGAGCTGCGCGGGCACACCGGGCCGGTCCAGGCCTTGGCCTTCAACCCCCAGGGAACCGCCCTTCTTTCAGGAGGCGAGGACCGGCGGGCGATTCTGTGGGACGTGGCCAGCGGGAAGGAGATCCTCCGCCTTCCGGACCACGAGGGCGCCGTCCGCTCGGTGCACTTCCTGGCCGACGGAGCCTTCCTGGCCACCGCGGTGGACGATGGGCGAATCCACTTCTGGCACGCCGATGGCCGGCCGTTGCAGGTCCTGGAGGCTCATCAGGGCCCGGTCCGCTGGGTGCGCTTTTCGCCCGACGGACGCCTGGTGGCCTCGGCGGGGCAGGACGAGCTGGCCCGGATCTGGGAGCTGGATTGGGAGTGGGAGGTGCCTGCGGAAGGCTGACCCTTTCGCACCACCTGCACGCGTTTTTTTTGTGCGTGGGGGCATCCCCCCCTGCGGCCTTTCGAAGCGACGGATTTTGAAGCAAGGAGCAAACCGGAAATGGCCACGAGACTGGACCAACTCAAGAAGAGGCTGCGCACCGTCTACTGCCTGAGGGAGGCCTCGGCCCTTCTCTCCTGGGACCAGGAGACGGGCATGCCCTCTGGGGCTGCCGGGGCCCGCGCCGAGCAGCTCAGCGCCTTGTCCGAGGCCGCTCACGACCTGTTCGTTGCCGATGAGACCGGGGAACTCCTGGAGGCGGCAGCCCAGGAGATTCAGGACCCCGAGGGCGAGGATGCCCACCTGGTTCGCCGGTGTCGTCGCGAGTTCCAGCGCGAGACCCGGTTGCCCCGCGAACTGGTTTCGGAACTGGCCGAAGCCACCAGCCGGGCCCAGGGGGTCTGGGCCCGAGCCAAGGGCCAGCAGGACTTCTCGCTGTTTGCCCCCGAGCTGACCCGGGTTCTGGATCTGACCCGCCAGGTGGCCGGCTGCCAGGGCTACGACGAGCATCCCTACGACGCCCTGCTGGAAGGTTACGAGCCGGGCATGCGGACCTCCCGGCTTCGCCCCCTCTTCGAAGGCCTGAGAGGTCGCCTGGTCGATCTGGTGCGCCGGGTGGCTCGGGCCCCTCAACTGGACGACGCGCCCCTGCGCCAGGTCTTCGAGGTCTCACGCCAGCGCGAGTACGTCCAGCGCCTGGCCGGAACCCTGGGCTATGACTTCAAGCATGGTCGGATCGACCAGGCCGAGCATCCCTTCTGCATCTCGATGTCGACCCAGGACGTGCGGATCACCAACGCCTTCGACGAGAACTTCCTGGGTCGCTCGATCTTCGGGACCCTGCACGAGACCGGGCACGCCCTGTACGAGCAGGGCAGCCCCGAGCGCTTCCTGCACGGCCCGTTGGAAGGCGGCTGTTCGATGGGGGTCCACGAGAGCCAGTCGCGCCTCTGGGAAAACCTGGTGGGTCGCAGCCAGCCCTTCTGGGCCCACCACTACCCCGGGCTGGTGGCCACCTTCCCCCAGCAGTTGTCCCGCTTCAGCCTGGACGACTTCCATCGCGCCATCAACCGCGTCCAGCCCTCGCTGGTGCGGGTCGAGGCCGACGAGGTGACCTACAACCTCCACATCATGCTGCGCTTCGAGCTGGAACTGGCCCTTCTGGAGGGAAGCCTGCAGGTCCGGGAGATCCCCGAGGCCTGGAACGCCGCCATGCAGGACTACCTGGGCCTGGTGCCTCCGCACGACGGCCTGGGCTGCCTGCAGGACGTGCACTGGTCCCTGGGACTCTTCGGATACTTCCCGACCTACACGCTGGGCAATCTGCTGGCGGCTCAGCTCTGGGAGAAGATCCAATCGGACCTGCCCTCCCTGGAGGCGGACCTGGAATCCGGCGACCTGGAGGGCTTGCGCGGCTGGCTGGGGCAGAAGGTGCACACCTGGGGGGCCCGGCTGACTCCCGAGGAGCTGAGCCGCCAGGCCACCGGGCGGGACCTCGAGCCGGAGCCCTTCCTGAATTACCTGGAGAAGAAGTTCGGGGCCCTCTACCCGGCCTGAGTCGGGATGCCGCCAAGCGGTTCTCCATCCTCGGTCTTGAGTGGCGGGGGAGGGGGGCGGAACCTCGAGTCTTGAACCGACGCCCCGCCTGCGCCCGCGGGGTGCAAAGCACCGGACCCAGCCTGTTGCAATCTAGGGGCGGCGATTGGCCTCTTCCTGGAACCGTCGGGCCACCTTCTCGGTGTCCTGGCCGGGCCGGTCGAACCAGACGTGGGCGGGGGAGTCCGCCCGCAAGCGGTCGCGCTCAAGCAGTCCGCCGGTCGGGTCGAGGTCTCCGTTCGGGCGGATCTTGAGAGGCTCTTCGGAGTGCCCCATCGGCAGGGCCGCGCCCTGCTCATTCGAGTTGGCAACCTCGGCCTGTGTGCTGGCGGCCTGTGTGCTGGAGCTCAGTTTCTCGTTGACGTACTCGCGGAGCGCCTCGAGCATCTTGTTGACCCCGCCACTCTTCTCGTAGTGGGGCGCCAGGGTCGAGACTGCTTCCTCCGAGAGCGCAGAGACGTCCGATTCCGCGGCTTCCAGACGGATTCCCGCCGAGTGCTGGGTGTGGACGGGCTTGTCCTGATGCCGGGTCACGACCTGGGCGGTGGTTTCCCGGGCCTTCTCGCGGAGAGCCTCTGGCTTCATGTGGAGGCCCACGGACAGGTCCTGGATGTGCATAGCCATTGATCCTCGGCCTCCCTGATCCAGACGGATGTCTCCACTTCAGATTCTAGGTCCTGGCAGGGATCCCCGTCATGTCATGTGGATGTTGCCGATGTAACAATCCTGTTGCAGATGTTGCGAGGATGTGGCCGTGTGCTCGGCCCGGCTCTTCGTCCGGGAGGGCCCCGGGACCCGGAGCGTCCCGTGCTTCAGGCGCCGGCCTCGGCCAGCTCGTCCCAGATGGGCATCAGTTCGGCCACTTCCGCCGAGGCCCGCTCATACTCCTGGCGCATTGCTTCGGCGTGCTCAGGGCGGGCGTACAGACCTGGATCGGCCAGGGCCTCGGCCAGCCGGGCCACCTCGCCTTCCAGCTCGAAGATGCGCTTCTCGAGGGCTTCCAGCTTCCAGCGGATGGGCTTCGAGCCGCGGGGGGAGGCCTGCCCGCGGGGCCGGGAGGCCGCCTTGCGCCGCTCGGCTTCGTCGTTCTCGCGTCGAGCGCGCTCACGGGCCTCCTCGGCCTGGCGCAACTCCTGGTTGCGCCGCGTCCGGAAGGCGTCGTAGTCGCCCAGGTAGCGGAAGGATTGACCTTCGCGGATCTCCACGATGCAGGTGGCCAGCGAGTTCATGAAGTGGCGGTCGTGGGTCACCATCAGGATGGTGCCGGGGTAGTCCTCGAGGGCCTCCAGCAGGGCGTCGCGGGCCGAAAGGTCCAGGTGGTTGGTGGGCTCGTCCAGAAGCAGCAGGTTGGAGGGAGTCAGGATGCAGCGGGCCAGGGCCACGCGGCTGCGCTCGCCCCCGCTGAGGACTCCCACCGGCTTGTGGACCTCGTCGCCTTCGAAGAGCAGGCAGCCCAGGACCGTCCGGACCCGGGTCTGGGTCACGCTGGGAGGGGCCACGGCCTCGGCCTCTTCCAGGACCGTGCGCGTCGGGTCCAGGGCCTCGGCCTGGTGCTGGGCGTAGTAGACCGGAGCCAGGCGGTAGCCCGCGCGGATCGTCCCGGCATCGGGCTTCTCGTGTCCTGCCAGCAGGCGCAGCAAGGTGGACTTGCCCACCCCGTTGGCTCCCACCAGGGCCACCCGCTCGCCCCGTTCGACCTCCAGGCTCAGGCCCGTGAGGACCTGGCGCGGGCCATAGGCCTTCTCGACCCGGCGGATCGACAGCACCTCACGGCCCGAGGTGGCCGTGGTCTGGAAGTTGGCCTTCAACGAGCGTTGGTCGTGGTCGGGGGCCTCCAGCAGTTCGCGCTTCTCCAGCAGCTTGACCCGGCTCTGCACGCGGGTGGCCAGCGAGGCCTTGTAGCGGAAGCGCTCGATGAAGCGGCGCTCCTGCTCGAGCTTCTTCTGCTGGTTGGTGAAGGCGGCGGCCTGCAGCTCGCGGCGCACCTCCCGCTCGATCAGGAAGTCGGAGTAGTTGCCGCTGAAGTCGTGGACCTCTCCGGTGCGCAGCTCCAGGACGCGGCGGACCACGCGATCCAGGAAGTAGCGGTCGTGTGAGACGATCAGCACCGTTCCCGAGGAGGTGGCCAGGTACTCCTCCAGCCACTCGACGGCGGCCAGGTCCAGGTGGTTGGTCGGCTCGTCCAGCAACAGCAGATCCGGGTCACGCAGCAGCATCCTGGCCATGGCGCCGCGCATCTGCCAGCCGCCGCTGAACTCCCGGCAGGCTCGATTCATGTCCGCGTCGGTGAAGCCCATGCCGTGCAGGACCGTGCGGATGCGGGCATCCACCAGGTGGGGTTCGGCGTGTTCGAAGCGAGCCTGCAACCGGCCGTAGCGCGACAGCAGGGCCTCAAGCTCGGGGCCCGGGTGACAGACCGCCATGCTCTCTTCGAGCTGGCGCATCTCGGCTTCCAGGGCGTGGACGTCGCCGAAGACGGTGGTCATCTCCTGGTACAGGGTCCGCGAACCTTCAAGTTGCCCCTCCTGCCCGAGGTAGCCGACCTGGCAGCCGGGGGCCAGCACGACCTGGCCCGAGTCGGCGCTTTCGGCCTGGGCCACGATGCGCAGCAGGGTGGTCTTGCCGCAGCCGTTGCGGCCGACCAGGGCCACCTTCTGGCCGGGAGGGACGGCGAAGCCCACGTCGTCGAGGACGACCTGGCCGCCAAAGGACTTTGAGAGGTGGGAGATTGCCAGCACGGCCCAGATTCTATCACAGCCCGGCCCGACGCGGGAGGATTCCCGTGCGCGGGGGATCGTTTGATTAAGGAGGAGTCCTGGCCTGGACCTTCAATATAGGGGAACCTCGGTCTCCTCAAGGCGGATCCGGGGCAGGAACGGAACTGAGGGGTCGCACGTTCGAACAGGCCAAGGCCCGGAGTCGCATCGTTTCACGCGGATCGCGTTGCTGTCCGTGGGGAAAACCTCCCGCCCGTTTCGAACCCAAGGTAGGAGTGTCACGGATATGAAGATCTACGCGGGAAACCTGTCCTACTCGATGGAAGAAACCGAACTCCGCGAGGCGTTCGAGAACTATGGTGAGGTGACCGATGCCGCCGTCATCCGGGATCGCGACACGGGTCGCCATCGTGGATTCGGCTTCGTCACCATGCCCGATGACGCCGCCGCCCAGGCCGCCATCGACGCGCTGAACGACCAGGATGTCGGGGGCCGGCGCCTGGTGGTCAACGAGGCCAAGCCCAAGCCGGCCGGCGCGGGCAACCGGGGCGGAGGCCGCGGCGGCTACCGTCGCAACGAGGAGTGGTAGCTCTTCGTCTTGCCTCCCTCTGAGGCAGACTGAGGCCACCCGACCCATCAACGCGGGCCCGAGAGGGCCCGCGTTGCTTTGTGCCGTTGGCCCGAGAGGCCTGGCCTCCCGGACAGGTTCCCAGGCACGGCATCGGGAACCCTCCAGGATGTTCCACCCCCAGGGCCCCACCTTCCGGGAACTCCTCGTCCAGGCCCTCTCCTCCACCGAGAAGGGCTACGACCTGCTGGCCCCCAAGTTCGACTACACCCCCTTCCGCACGCCGGCACCCGTTCTCGAAGCCCTGGGCAGGGCTCTCCAGGACCTCGGCTCCTTTAAGGCTGGCCTGGACGTGTGCTGCGGGACGGGGGCAGGTCTGGAGGTCCTCCGGCCGTTGTGCGCCGAGCGGGTGGTGGGCCTGGACATGAGCCGGGGGATGCTGGAGGTGGCCCGCCAGCGCCTGGCCCAGGCGCCCGGGGCTTCGGAGGTCACGTTGGTGCGCGGGGATGCCCTGCAGATGCCCTTCCAGGAGGAATTCGACGTGGTTCTCTGTCTGGGGGCCTTCGGCCACATCCTGCCCCGCGACGAGGTCCGCCTGGTCGACTCGGTGGCCCGGGCGCTGAAGCCCGGAGGGCGATTCGTCTTCGTCACGGCCGAGCCCCCAGCCCTCTGGTCGCTGGTGGGCCTGCTGGCCCGCCTCTTCAACCTGGTGATGCGGATCCGCAACCTGTTGGTCCGCCCGCCCTTCGTGATGTACTACCTGACCTTCTTGTTGCCGCGGGCCCGGAAGCTGCTGGTCGAGCGAGGCTTCGAGGTGGAGGTCCTGTGGGGGGTCTTCCCGCGGCCCTTCTCCCGCTGCTGTGTGGTCGTGGCCCGCCTGCCCGAGGCCAGCTTTTCACGAGCGGCTCAGGTGTGATCCAGTCGAGGGAGGCCTCGTGACTCTGTGTTTCCAGGTGTGGGTGGGCCTCCGTGGATCGGCGGCCGAATGCCACGCCAGGTGGCGGATTCAGGGGGGGGTAGGCCGTCGTCGCAGGTCAGAATGGCCAACCCGGGTCATAACATCCGAAGCAAAGGGCCATGGCCGCCGTCAACTCTTCCATGATCGGCGCGTCCAGGACGCCGACACGGCGGACGAAACGCTCGAGTCGGACGCCGCGGACCAGCAGGGCGTCAGCAGCTTCTCGAACCTGTAGTCCGTTCCTCGTCGAGACCTCGAGGGGCACGACCCAACTGCGCTGGGAAGATTCGTGACTGCAATGAATCACGGGGACGACGACTCGCCAGGGGAGCTGAATCAGGCCGTCGGGACTCACGACGACGGCCTTGAACAAGCCCGAATCCTCCTCCGCACACCCTTTGGAGTGTCGGAGTTGCCAGATCTGGCCCCGCCTGGGTCGTGCGTCAGACGGCCGGGTCGACAAACCACTCGCTCTCTTCCAGGTCGGCTTCCAGGAAATCTGGCTGGTCCAGGTATTCGTCGGCAGAGAGTTCTCCGAGCGCTTCAACGCGCCTTGCCGGCTTCCCTTGAGCCTCGGCCAGGAGGTTCCGCATCGAGGTGTTTCTGGATTCGTTGAGGATCCCCGGGCAGATTCGCTCGGCCTGACGGGGGCTGACCCGGCGCTCTGAAAGCGCTCGAAGCGTCAACAGGAGCCGCCGCGTTGGTTGTTCGAGGGGATTGGCGTAGTCCACGGGCTCTTCGCGCCGCCACCCGCGGACCGCGAAGAAACGGCACCACAGTTTGTAATGGGTTGGCGTGATGATCTCGAGGTCGTGGGCCCTTCGGACCCAGGCGAGCATGCTCATTCCATACTTCTGTTTGAGCAGCTCCAACTCCCGAAGGTCCAACGAGTGCCGCCTCGTGCCCAATTCCTTCCTGGCGGCCGATGCCGGGACCAGGAAGCTGCCTGCAAAACGGTGCGCCAACCGCTCGCGGTCTGCGTCGGACGTGCCTTCGGGGTGCCGCATGGCGAGGTGGCCCAATTCGTGGGTCAGACTGAAACGGCGACGGTCCAATGGTTTCGAAGGGGCGTAGATGACCAGAGGCAAGCCCGGCGGGTCTCCGACGACTCCCGAGAGTCCGTCAAAATCATCTCCGGCTTCTCGGTGGTCCAGGACGATGAAGCCTCGATCCTCGAGCAGTTGGCAGACGCTCTCGATCGGGGCTGAGCCGAGTTCCCACTCCTTTCGGAGGTGCTCAGCCGCCCTCTCGGCGTCCTGAGCGTTGATCGCCGGGGCGATGGGGAAGGCTGCCCACGGCTCTCCCAGGTCTTCGCCCATCAAGTCAATCAGTTCGAGATACCTCTGAACCTTGTCATGCACGGAGGCTTTCAACTGTTCCTGCCTGCGCAGACCAAATCGGCTCTTCTTGCGGAACCTGTCGAACGCGATGGGGACCTCGGGCTTAAGGGTCAGGAAGTCCTCGGGGGGCACATCCAGGACCTGAGCCAGCTTGAAGAGCATCGTGGCAGGAACGCGGCTCTCGTCCCGCTCATACTTCGACAGCGACGCTTTGGTGATCGAGCATCCCAGATTCCCGAGGGCGTCGCGGAGGGCATCCAGGGAGAGGCCTGCCCTCAGTCGTGCCTGCCGAATCCGAGCGCCGATCATCGGTTCCTCCTTTGCTGCGAACATCACCTGCGTCAGCATCCTGATAGAGTTTCACCGGAAGATGAAGGAATCCTTTCGAGTCGGTTGACAAGTCTCTTGAAAAGGGTTACATGTCTTGTTGTGGCCGCCTGGCCAATTCCATTGGAGAACAGGAGGATTCCAACGAGCCTTTCCGTCGCGCCAGAAAATGAAGAAGCCCACAGGCACCAGAGCTACCAACTTCAGGCCTGCGGACTCCCGGACCCGAATCTCCCCGCCCGGCTTCACGCCGTCCGGTTCGTTTCGGCTGTCGCCATTGTAGCACGGTCTGCAACACCGTGCCCGGGCGACGCCGGCAGCCCTCGGCATGTCTCGGATGGGCGATGTGGTCCAAGGCTCGGACCCCGCCATGCAACTCACCCTTCTCGCAGAACGGCTCATTGCCCGGACTTCCGGTGAGGCTCCCGTCTTGGAGTCCATGCCCCTCTGGCCTTTCGCACCGGCGCTCCCGGCCAGGCCCCGATCCGCCGGAGCCCCCCATGTATAACCCCACTCTCCTCGACCACGCGGTCCAGCCCCGCAACACCGGGCCGCTACCCGGGCCCACCCACGTCGGCGAGGCCCGCTACGAGCGTTGCGGCGACCGGATGCGCCTGGAGTTCCTGGTGGCGGACGGTCGGGTGCGCGAGGTCCGTGGCCGGGCCTTCGGTTGTGGCGCGGCGGTGGCTGCCGCCAGCGTGGCCACCGGGTTGCTGCAGGGCCTCACGGTGACCGAGGCCCGAAACCTCGACGCCTTTCAGTTGGACCGGGCCCTGGGCGGCGTCCCCCCGGCCAAGCGCCACGCCCTGCTCATGGTCCTTCAATGCCTTGCCGAGGCCCTCGGGCCCCG
>DIWH01000039.1 GCA_002423485.1 Candidatus Xenobium occultum
AGAAGGACCTCGGCATCCGCCGAGGTCCTTTCGTCGTGTTTGGGCGAAGGCTCAGTTCACGCGGGTTGTGCTGTGAGACCGGCCATTCCCGTTGCTCCGGCCGTTGCCGTTGCCGTTGCCGCGACCGTTGCCGTTGCCCGGACGACTGGGGGCCCCCACCGCGACCAGCTCGCGCACGGCGGTCTTCTTGAGCTCCTCCCACTCCTCGGCCAGATCGTCCGGCAAGCGAGGGATCGAACCCAGGACTGGAAGATTGAGGGTCTCCTCGACGCGAGGCCGGATGCGCATCGACGACGAGAGGTAGTCCAACAGCAACACGACGGTGAAGCCGAAGATCAGGCAGAAGGGGAATCCGATCAGAAGCCGGCGGGCGCTGCTGGGCCTCTCGACAACCAAGGTCGGCTGCCCCTGCCCGGGGGCCTCCAGAACGGAGATGGCACCCGAGCGACGGCTGCCCTGCTCGGCGACCCGCGCCTTGTAGAGCTGGGTCATCAAGGCGTTGTAGTTCTCTTCATACATGGCCAACTGACGCTGCAAGCGGGCAAGCTGCAGGCGCTGGTCGCCGACATCCCGCTTCTTGCGGACCTCGGCCAGCCCGCCATCCACGGTCTTCAGGGCGGCCAGCGACTTGCCCAGGGCGGCCTGCTTCTCTTCCACGAAGGAGCGGACCGTGGCCGCCAGTTCCCGGTTGTAGACCGTCTCGACGATCCCCAGGCGCCGGGTCTGCTCGCGGATCTGCTGGCTCTCTTCGGTGAAGACCTCGTGCAGTTCGGCCAGCTTCAGGCGCTGCTGGGAGACATCCTGTTGCAGGGCGGCCAGGCCGGACCTCTCCTGCCCCAGGACGGCCCAGGGTGGCGTGGAGCTGCGCCCGCTCGAGAAGTCCTCGAGTTGGGCCAGTTCCGACCGCAAGCCTGCGACCTGCTGTTGAAGCTCGTTCTTCTGGCCCTCCAACTGATTCTCGCGATCCGAGAGGGCAGCCAGGGCCTGCTCGACGCTGATGGCCTCGTGCTCCTCCTGCCACTTGAGGATGGCCGTCTCGGTCTTGTCCAGGTTGGTCCGGGCCTCGGCCACCAGATCCTCCAGGAACTGACGGGTGCTGGCAAACTCCCGGGCGGAGAGTTCCTCGACGTAGGTGATGAACTCCTCAACCAGGGCGCGCGTCTGCTTCTGGGACACCTCGCCGTTGTCTGCGGTGACCGAAATGGCCAGCAGGGTGACCTGCCCGCGGTTCTCGGAAACCGGTTTGAGCTTGATCTGCTCGCGAAGCAGGTGTCCCTCATCCGCCAGACCCAGGCGGCTGGCCACCCGGCCCATCAGTTCCTGGCTGAGGATCAGCTCGCGCAGCAGGCTCTGGTCGGCAAACCAGACCTTCAGCCCGGCTCCCTGGGTCGCCTCTCCGGTCTCGGCCTGCGAGGGCGGAGTGAGCAGGACCTTGGCGGTGGACGTGTAGACCATCGGGACGACGCTTCGGTCGGCCGTCAAGCCCAGCAGGACCAACGCCACCAGAGTCGCGGCCAGGAACTCCCACCTGCGCTGGCGGGCGATCCGCAGGGCCTTCCAGAGATCCATTCCAGCCACCTCACGACCATGAGAATTCGAATAACAACAAATCAGGACCCGGGGCAGGTCTTCCGCCGTCCGGGCAGTCCCAAGTGCCTGATTCTACCACATGTTCGGGGAACCCGCCCGGGTTCCTGGCCGTGACCTCCGACCCAATCTGCCCGCGCGACAAAGCCTCTGAGATCCGAAGAATCCGGAGGGAATGGCCCGGGTGCAGAGAAACCGGGGAACCATCCGTCGGTTGATCCCCTCTCGAGGTGACCCATGCCCGTTCCAGACCACAAGAGGTCGTTGAGGTTCATGCTGCTGGCCCTCTGTCTGATGGCCTTCACAGGACCTCTGTCGGCCCGGGAGCCTCAAGTGCCCCTGCCCCGTCCCCAGGCCAGCCCGCCCCCCGCCTCCTCGCACAGCCACCGGCTGATCCCGGGCGACGAGGTGGAGATCCGCATCCAGGCCCTCCCCGACCTTGAGAGGGTGTACCAGCTCCGCAGCGACGGTGGCCTGTACCACCCCCTGGCAGGCGAGATCCCGGCCTCCGGACGGACCCTCGAAGAGCTGCGCCAGATCCTGGAGAAGCGTCTGGCCCGAGAGTTGAAGAACCCGAAGGTCCAGGTCGGCTTGCGCTCGATGGCCCGTCAGGACGTCACCGTCCTGGGCGAGGTGGCCAAGCCGGGCAAGTATGAGGTCCTGCCCGGGGCCTCCGTCCTGGACGTCCTGGCCATGGCCGGAGGCAACACGCCCAACGCGGACCTGTCCACCGCGGTCCTGATGCGCGGCGGGCAGTCCCAGACGGTGAGCCTGGCCCCTCCCGACCCTGCCGCCACGGAGGTCCCCCAGACCCTGGTCGAGCCCGGGGACATCCTCTATCTGCTGGCGGGAACCCAGATCAGCGTCCTGGGGGATGTGGCCAGCCCCGGCGTCTACGCCTTGCCGCGGACGGCCTGCGACCCCTGGCGCGCCCTGCATGCCGCCGGAGGACCCAAGCCCGGGGCGGCGCTGAACCGGGTGGTCCTGCAACGCGCCAGCCTGCCCGCCCCCGTGGTCCTGGACCTGTCCCAGCCCGACGCCCCGATGCCCGAAGAGGCAAAGGTCCTCCAGCAGGGGGACAGCCTCCGGGTTCCCGAACGCCAGGTGGTCCTGCTGGGTGGGGTCAGCCAGGCCGGTCCCCTGACGCTGGAGACCGGGGAGACCGTGCTGGACGTGATCATGCGGGCCGGAGTCAGCGACCCGAAGACCCTCAACGACGTCACCATCATCCGTGCCGAGGACGTCCGGGCCGGTCGACAGAAGACCGAGCGCCACAACCTGACCCCCTACATCGAGAAGGGGGATACCTCGGTCCTGGTCCCCGTCTACGACGGCGACGTGGTCTACGTGCCGGCCCCGGCCCAGAAGGGCCGATTCAACCTGCTCAACCTGCTCTTCCTGGGGCGGGCGGTCTTCGGATACCCGTGAACGACTCCCCCGTCTCCACCAACGGGCACCGCCGCGAGCCCCCTGCCCGGCCGGAATCCCTGCTCCTCCTGCTGGGTGCGACCCTGCTGGCGACCGGGGCCCTGCTGGTGCATCCCGGCGTCACGGCTCCACGCCCCTCGCTGATCCTGGCCGGGGGGGGTGCCCTGGCGATCCTGGGTGCCCTGGCCGCCCTGCGCCTGGCGGCCAACCGCAGCCTGGCCTTGAGCGCCCTGGCCTGGCTGGCACTGATCGCCTGGGGCGCGACCGGCGCCCCGACGGGCCTGGACCGTCACCTCAGCGAAGTGGCCCTGGTTTCCTGGGTCGGCGGCCTGGCCGTCATGGTGGCCTTCGGGCTGGGGACTCAAGTCGTCCGATTCTGGCGCGCCGGCGCCCTTCTGTTGGTCCTGGCGGCCACCGCCCTGGCCACATTCGGGCTGTGGACCACGATGCCGTCCATCCTCCAGGCCGTGGCCACAGGTCAGTCGCTGCCTCGGCTGGCCATCACCTTCACCAACCCGGACTGCCTGTCCGTGGTGCTGGTGGTTGCCCTCCTGTTGGCGGTTGGCCTGACCGGCGCGGTCCCCGGCACCCTGACCTTCCCTCTGGCAGCATGCTCGGGAGTCCTCCTCTCGGCCGTGCTCTTCACCGGGTCCCGGGCAGGAGTGCTGGGGCTGGTCGTGGGCCTGGCGACCTACGGAGGACTGCTCCTGGCCCGCCGCGACGAGTCGGGCCGGCGCAGCGCCGTCCTGGGCCTGGCGCCGACCTTCCTGCTGGCCCTGCTTCTGCTCTTGTCCCAGATGCTGACGCCTGCCTTGGGGCGCTGGGGCGAACTGGTCCTCCAGCAGGATCATCAGGGGATGGCCATGCGAGCCGCCGTCGTGCGCGATGGGCTGAAGTGCGTGGCGCAGCGGCCCTGGCTGGGCAGCGGGCCGGGCACCTTCCATCTGGCCTTCCAGGAACACCGTCCGGTCGGAATCCGGGCCTACGTGAACGTGGCCCACAACGACTACATGCAGGTCCTGGTCGAGACCGGGGTTCCAGGACTGATCCTCTTCGCCGTCGTCCTGGGCCTGCCCTTGCTGCGGGCCGGCCGCTGTGCCTTGTCCGGGCCCTTCCCTGCCGAGTCGGCGGCGGCCGCCGGCGCCGGGGTGGCTGTGGCGGTCTACGCCACCCTGAACTTCGCCCTGCCGGTCCCCGCGGATCTCCTCTGGTGGTGCGCTGCACTGGGCCTGTGCCTGTCAGACTCGCTTTCGGCACATCGCCCCCGAGGCGCGACCTTGTTGGTGGTGGCTCCGGCAGCCCTGATGCTGGCCCTCTGCGGTGCGGGCGCCCTGCTCCTGGGAGTGGGAATGACCCGCGCCGACCGTCTGGCCGCCGAGTCCGACGCCCTGGCGCGAACGCTGCGCTGGGAGGAGGCAGGCCAGGCGGCACAGGCCGCCCTGGACCTGGAGCCCAAGAACCCCGAGCATCACCTGCGCCTGGCCCGATTGGAGGAACGACAGGGCCGACTGGATCAGGATCCGGAGAAGCTCAACAAGGCGCGGGAACGCGCGGAGGCTGCCCACCGGCTGAGCCCCTCGAACCTTGCGGTCGCGCTGGAGTTCTCCAGATTGAGCCGCGAGGCGGGCGATGTCCAGGCCGCCGAAGACATCCTGATGGAGATGCGCTCCAAGGCTCCCAATGACCTGCGACTGGAGGCCGAACTGGCTGGAGTTCATCTGCGCCGGGGTCAGCTTCCAGAAGCGGCTCGTGCCTTGTGGCGCAGCACGCCCATCAACGGCAGCGTGGCCCGCAACGTCGCCGTCCTGGTGGCTGCCATCGAACGCAGCCAGGCAGACCACGGGACCCGCCTCCTGCGCGACTTCGTCACTGAAAATCCTGACGAGGGGCTGAAGGTCACCCGCGAGACCGTCACCCTCTTGAAGTTCGCCCGGGAACCAGCCCCGCTCGAGAGAACCCTGAAGCTGCTGATCGAGCTGGATCCCGGCGACACCTGTGCCGCCCTGAGCCTGGCCGACATGGAGATCAGCCAGGGCAGGCCCGCCGAGGGCCGCTCGCGTCTGGCCCACATCGCCACCACGCCCGCAGGCCAGGGAGAGGCCAACGCCGCCTGCCAACGCCGGGCCCTGGAGCGCTACGTCGCCCTGGAGCTGAAGGATGGCGATCCCGCCCAGGCCGAAAAGGTCCTCCTCGAGCGCCTGGCAGACCGTCCCTGGGAGGGTTGGATCCGCGTCCTGCTCTGTGACGTCAAGGTGGCCCGCGGCGATCTGCCCGCAGCCAAGGACATCCTCCAGCAGGGCCTGCGCCGACGCTCGACCGACGTCGACCTCCTGACCCGACTGGGAGACCTCTACGACAAGCAGGGGGCCAGCGAGACCGCCATGCGCTACTACCGGGATGCCTTGCGCGCCGACCCGAAGAACGCCCGCCTGACCCAGAAGATCCGCCGCCTGGAACAGAAGCAGGCTCGCTGAGCCTCCCCCGGGGGCCCAGGGTCTTGGGAAAACCTGGCCCTCAGGCCTCCGGAGGCATCTCGCAGGTGAAGTATCCCAGCTTCCCTCCGGGATGGCGCGGAATTTCCTCGACCCTTTCAAAGACAATCCGGGCCTGGGCTCCCAACACCTCGCGCAGGCCCCTCTCGCAGGCCGCCAGGGCGGGCCCCGGTTCCTCGGCCTCGGTCACGTAGCGCACGGTGAAGTCCTCCAGGGTGGTCTGGACCACATGGAAGGCGCGAATCTGGCGATGCCCCGCTGTCAGCAGCGACTTGTTGACGTAATCGAAGAGCTCGGTCGAGAACATCCGCCCGCCAGCGGTGCGAACCATCTGACCGGTCTTGCCGGTCCGGACATCCATCAACGGCAGGCTCCGACCGCACGGGCAGACTCCCTCGATGGGAACGGCCATGTCGCCGACCCGGTAGCGGATCAAGGGCATTCCGGGATTGTGCAGCGAGGTCACCACCACCTGACCTGGCGTCCCGGCAGGAACCGGATGATCGAAGTCGTCCAGGAACTCGACCACCGCGTTCTCACAGGCCACATGCATGCGACCATGCGGACACTGGTGGGCAAACGAGCCGAACTCACCACATCCATAGACGTCGGCCACCGGCGCCCCGAAGGCACGCCCCAGCAGATCGCGCTGGAATCCATACAGGACCTCGGCAGTGCAGGCCACCAGACGAACCCCCAGATCGTCCAGGCGGACCCCATCGGACTCGGCCTGGCGGACCAGGACCTCCAGACCCGAAGGGTATCCGTAGACCAGACGGGGACGAAGCCGACGGATCCGCGGATAGAGGGCCCGAAGGAACCCGGGCGAGAGGTCGAAGGCCGAGACGTGCAACAGATGGTTCAGGAAGCTCTTCAGGCGGAGGAGGTTCCACTCTCGGGCAGGCCCCACCGGGCGCCCCCAGACGGCCAGGACACCCTCCCCGGGACGCACCCCGAACCAGCCCCGCGAACGCCATTGTCCGGCCTCATGGCGGCTGCGAAAACTCGGGCCGTGGGTGAAACGGACGGGTTCTCCGGTCGAACCGCTGGTGTGGCCCAGGCTTTCACCCGGCCCGGGGTTGCGCAGGTCCTCGTAGTGCTCGCGGACGTCCGACTTCTCCAGGATGGGAAGGGCCAGGAAATCCTCCCACGTCTGCAGATCGGCCGGGTATCCCCTCTCCCGATAGTAGGAGATGCGCGAGGCCGCCCGGAGGGTGTCACGCAGGTCGGCGAACTGACGAGCCTGGAGGTCCTCCGCGCTCAGGTATTGGGTTCGCTCCAACTCGCGCAGACAAGCGAACATCGACTCCCCCTGCAGGAAGGACGCCAGGGGCATGTACAGGCGGCGCGTCAGCAGCGTTCTCAACATCCCTCTTCCGCCGCCTCCTGGTAGACCTCAACCATCAACTCCGCCGCCCTCTCCCAGGTGAATTGCCGACAGCGTTGGCGCCCCTGCTCGACCATGATCCGCCGAAGCTCGGGGTCCTCCTCCACTCGAATCAATCCCTCGGCCAGAGCCTCTGCGTCTCCAGTGGGGGTCAGAATGGCGGCGTCCCCGGCCACCTCCGGAATCGAGGAATTGCGACAGGCCACCACCGGGGTCCCGCAGGCAAAGGCCTCCAGCAATGGGAGCCCAAATCCCTCATAGTGGGACGCAAAGAGCAGGCATCGGGCTCCGGTCAGAAGCAAGGGAATCTCGGTGTCTCCCACGATCCCCATCACCCGAACCCGCTCGGCATCTCCGGCCGTTGCCAGGAGGTCTCCCGCGCCGGGCGGCATGGCGCCCGCCACGACGAGATCGAACCCGGAAAGCCCGCGCGAGGTCGCCAGGCGGAACGCCGCACAGACCTCCGCCAGCCCCTTCCGGGGATCGCCGCTGGACAGGAACAGGACATAGGGCCGCGCCAGACCCCGTCGCTCCCGGAAACCCGTCAGGGCCTCCGCCGAGCACGGTTCCAGGAAGCGCGGATCCAGACCGTTGGGGACCACGCGGACACGGGCCGGGTCCAATCCCATCAGCTCGATGGCGTCCCGGCGGGTGCTTTGTGAGATCACGACGACCCGGTGCGCCCGCCGGGCCATGGCCGACCGAGATGGACGCGCAGCCTGAAGGTGAGGGAAGAAGTGGGGAAGGCGATACTCCCGAAGGTCGTGGACGGTCAGCACGGATCCTCCCCTCCTCTGAGGGGGGACCCGAGCATGGACTGAATGGAAGACGTCCACCCGACCGGCCAGGCAATCAACCGGGGGCCAGGAGCACAGGTCCCAGCTCTTCTCGAGAAGCCTGCGGGGACAGCGGACCACACGCTCACGGGTCCCCGGCAGGACCGGTCGGGAAGCCTGGCTTCTCCAATACAGGTAGAAGCAACGCAACTCCTGAAGGGCGCCAGTCCCCACCAGGGCCTGAAGAAGGTTGAGCGTGTAGGTCCTCAGTCCGCTGGCCTGATTCAGAGCCAGGAACGACGCATCCAGGGCCACCCGCAGGCCGCCAGGAAGACCACCCAAGGCAGACCTTCCCGGTGGCGGATCAGGCTCGGGTCTCGGCAAGCGCCCCGACCAGGACCTCCTGCTCCTGACCATCGGTGCAGGTCAGCATGTGCGGGCGCTCGGAGTACCAGTTCATGGTGTCCCGAATCGTGTCTTCCAGGGTGAACCTGGGCTTCCAGGACAGATCCTCGCGAGCCCTGGTGTCCTCAGGAACCTTGTCGAAGCCCTCTTCGTAGAGCGGTCCGAACAACGTCTTGGGATCGACATTGATGATCGGCGAGCGGCTTCCGACGACCTCGCGCACCCGGTGGGCCAGGTCCATGATCGACAGCTCGTTGGCCGGGTTGCCCAGGTTGAAGACCCGGCTGCGGTGCGCCGAGCGCATCACAGACACCACCCCGGTGACGATGTCCCGAACATCCGTAAAGGCCCGGACCTGCTGTCCGGTCCCAAAGACCGTCAGGGGGGCCCCCGTCAAGGCGGCGATGACGAAGCGGGGCAGGACGAATCCGCCGCCGGGCAACTGCCGAGGTCCGGCGATGTTGAAGGGGCGCACGATGTTGACGTGCAGATCGGTGACCCGGGCGCGATTGATCGCCGCGATCTCGGAGGTCAACTTGGCCACCGCGTACTCCAGGCGCACTGTGAAGCGGCCGGGGATGATGCAACTGTCGGTCTCGCGGAAGGTCCCGGCGCGGCCATAGACCTCGGAGGTCGAGACCTCGATCAGGCGCGCTTTGTGGGCCAGGGCCAGCTCCACGACGGCCTCACCCGAGGTGACGACCTGCCGGGCGATCTCGCCGGAGTGCTTGAGGACTCCGGCGGGCCCGACCACACTGGCCAGATGGTAGATTTCGTCGAAGTGCTGGCTGGGTGGGAAGAGATCCGCGGCCACGTCTTCGATCGCCCCGACAATCACCCGACAGGACGCTTCAAAGTCGGCAGGCTGCATCACGTTGCTGATCAGGCTGTCGACGATCGTCACCTGGGACCCCTCGGACAAGAGACGGTCCACCAGATGTGTGCCGACAAAGCCCAACCCGCCCGTAACCAAAGCTCTCTTCATGATTATGCCACCTCCAACAGTCTGAAGCCTCGAGTCCCGGGCGAGACAAGCCGCCCCCCCGTCCCGATTTTCGAAAGCCTACTATTCCAGGCCCAGAGATCTTATCCTGCCAGACAACAAGGAAAGGGCCTCGCCCGAAGGCGAGGCCGAAGACAAGAAAATAGGGCCCCGCCCGAAGGCGAGGCCCCGAACCCGGAGTTCAGACCGAAGGGCCTAGAACTTGACCGAGAAACTGCTGGTCAACTGCCAGCCCTGCCAATCGAAGGGATGGTTCGTGAAGTTGGCACTGGGAACACCGTCGTTGTTGCTCCGGCGGCCACCACGAATCCCCGTGGGCATGTTGTCGTTGGTGTCGTAGTAGGTGAAGTCCATCGACCAGGCGGTGTTGGTCGACACGTCGCAATCGAACCCCACGAAGGGCGCGATCTGCGTCGTGTTCACCGTGTCGAAGTTGGGGTCGCGGCTATAGGCATTGTACAGGCCAGCCGGATCCCAATGGCCGCGGACGTTGGACAGGTCCACACCACCGCGCAGGTTCCAGCGGTCGTCAAGCTCCCAGCCCAACTGGAAGTGCCCCATCGTGGTCTGCAGGTCGACCAGGTTCTGGCCGCCGCCGAAGCGAGTGCTCAGGCCGGTCGGCCGGTAGAAGTCGTGACGCTCGACGCCCACATCCAGCTTCAAGCGCGGGTCGGTGAACTTGTAGGTGTAGCCCAGACCCCAACTGGTGACGGTCCCGCGAGGGTCCTCCATCGGCTGGAGGGTGTCGGTGAACGAGGAAGCCGAGCTGGCCCCGTAGACCGACGGGTGGGCGTAGCCGAAGAACACCGGGTCGATGAAGCCCGGAGACATCCCCAGGACGGGGAAGTTGGGAACCCCGGCGACGCCGGGCACACGCACGTCATACAGCGAGGTCTTCTTCTGGTCGAGGAACTCGGCGAAGGCATAGACCCGACCGTGACGGTCGTCGAAGTGGTACTGCCCGTCGAAGCGCAGACCCTCACGGTTGTGGGGGTAGCGCTTGGTGTCGTGCAGCGAGTACATGTTCGCGAAGTAGTTCATGTCCGGCAGCCGCCACACGCCCGGATAGGCACCCAGGCCCAGGGACGGAGTGGTGGGATATTGCAGGATGAACGGGTCGTAGGTGGGGTCGACGCTCAGCCAGGCCAGGGACAGATCCAAAGAGCCATCCAGCAGGTTGGAGCCGACCTCGACACGGTAGGCGTCGCCACCCACCGAGTAGGCCGAGTTCTGGTTCGGCTTATAGTCGGAATGGGCAAACTCCCCGTCCACGTAGATCTGGTAGCCTTCCAGATCCCACCTGTAGTGACCGGAGAGGCCATAGCTGGTCATACCCTGCGGACCGAAGCCACCACCCCCGGCGAAGAGCAGGCCAGCAGCCTGGTCCGCAGCGGGGTTCCAGCCTGCAATAGGCCGGTTGTCCACGGTCGACCCGACTCCGCCGTTGAGCTGGGCGAAGGCCGAGGTCTGGGCGGCGAAGTAGCCGCTGGGGTTGACCCACTGAAGCGGGGTCCCGCCCGTGGTCCGGGTGCCGAGCTGGCCAGCCCCGAACGCCACGTTCACGTTGTCGATCAGCCCGACGGCGAGGGGGTTGGACCCAGAGGCCTCGTTGGCGGCGCGAAGGAAGTTGGCCTTCACGTCACCGCCCTCGAATTCGAAGCCGACGTTCAGCCCCAGGGCATAGCTCTGGTAGTTGCTGAAGTTGAAGTTCGAGATGTTGCCATCCGCCAGTTGAGTTCCCAGGACTTCCCAGCGCAGGACGCCGACATCGTTGATGTCGCTGGCGCCGCTGACGTTGAAGCCGAAGCTGGGCAGGTACTCAGGCCCGTTGGCGTTCGGGTTGTACTGTCCGACGTAGATCAGGTCGTCCATCCGGTCGGTGCTGAAGGCACCCAGGACCAGCTTGGTGTTGCTGGGGTTGTGGATGACCCAGAAGTTGTCCAACGTCACCCGGGTGAAGGGCGAGTTGGTCAAAGGCTGAGCGCCCGCCAGCCCAAGCCCGCCGCCGCCACGGTTGGCGGTGTAGGGGTTGGACAGGTAGGGAGCCGAGACGCCCCAAACGGCGTCGACAATCGAGTCGCCCTGCGACGTGAAGGCTGCAAACTCAGCCCCTGCGTCCACGTCGTCGGAGACCCGGATCCGCAGGCCCAGGATGCCGCGCATCGTGAAGCCGGTCCCATTGGTCAGGGCCCGGCCGTTCCGCATGTCGATCACCGGGAGCACCCCGGCGGGACCGGAGAACTGCCCCAGGACCCCGACGTTCGTGATGGGGGGAGCCACCCCAAAGGCGTTCTGGTAGGGGCTGAGCTGAGTCCCCCCATACGAGCCCACCAGGGTGTTGTAGTTGGAAGCGTTGAACTGACCGATGCCGTTGTCACTGGTGTTCATTCCGGTGTTCCGGAACGACTGGGCCACGACGCGGGTTTCGACCATCCCGTAGAAGGTGATCCGCTCGAGTTCGCTCACGCGACTGTCCAGGCGCGCGACGCCCTCCTCAAGGTTGGTCACTCTCACTCCGAGAGCGTCCAGTTCCTCGCGCAAGGCGTTGACCAGTTTCCGAACCTCTGCCAGGTCCGCCTTGGAGGCGAAGGTGGCGTGTTCCTCTTCCATCTTGGCCAGGAACCTGGCCATGATCATGGCGACTTCCCAACGCGTGCTCGCCCGGTCTCCCTTGAACGTGCCGTCTGGATAGCCTTCCACGAGGCCGCGCGCAGCAAGCGATGCCACTGCGTCACGCGCCCAATGGTTCTCCGGCACGTCGGGGAAAAGCGGAGCCGCCCACGAGGGAACCACCATCACCAGGGCCAGAAGAGCCGCAAGTAACAGGGTTTGGCGTTTCATGGGTCCGATGCCCTCCTCCCAGATTGGATTTGGGAGCCTGACGAAATCATGGGACCTCAGGAAACCGGCGGACGAGTCTCCTCGTTTTCCTCTCCGGGGCATCCTGAACCGTGATTGAGCCTGACTCCGAGACCACTTTCTCTTGTCCTGGACGCGGGCGGCGTGGCAGACCAACCCGCGAACCTCTCTCACTCCCGTTCCCGATGGGGCCTCCACAGGCGCTTCCACAGCCCCTGCAAGAGTCCACCGCGAGATCTCGCGCTGCCCCGACTTCGACCGGAATGGCCGTGCCGTGCGGCGAGCTGACCCGAATTCTTCGTGTGCTGGCCTTCGGGAGCGTGCCCGTAGCCGTAGCCGTAGCCGTAGCCGTAGCCGTAGCCGTAGCCTTCCGACTGGTCGTCCGTCCCGTTGAGGATCACACCCAGGACCTCAACCCCATGGTCCGCCAGCAGTTCGCGAACTCGCGACTCGGCATCTCCCTGCCAGTTCTTGGGGTTGATCACCATCAAAGCGTGCCGAATCTGCGCCCCGATGAGCAGAGCGTCCCCGCAGGCCGTCAAAGGCGAGGTATCCAAAATCAAGCACTGACATCTGGACTGCAGGTCCTGCAGAATCTGGGCCAGGTTCCCCCGTCCCAACAGGTCTGCCGGGTTGGCCAGGGCGGTTCCGGCCG
This sequence comes from Candidatus Xenobium occultum, assembly GCA_002423485.1. Taxonomy (GTDB): domain Bacteria; phylum Vulcanimicrobiota; class Xenobia; order Xenobiales; family Xenobiaceae; genus Xenobium; species Xenobium occultum. The sequence continues at coordinate 12,593 of DIWH01000039.1, forward strand.
AGACGAAGCTCAAGCGGTCGACCCCGGTGGACTGGATGACATCAAAAGCCTGGCAACGACCCTCCAGACAATCGGTCAGGCCGGGCCGCCCCTCTCGCTTGAAGACCCGGGTCAAGGTCGGCTTGCGCAGGTCCGCATCGACCAGAATCACGTCGATGAAGAGCTGGCTCAATGAAGCCGCCAGATTGGCGCAGACGGTGGATTTTCCATCGCCGCCCCAGGGCGAAAGCACCATCAGACAGTGGACCCCGGCTGCCAGATGCCTCTGCAGAGCGGTGCGGATCGAGCGGATGCTTTCGGCCACCGGAGATTCGGGATCGCGGAGAATGGCCAGAAGACCGTGGATCCCATCAGACCCCACGATCTCCTCGATCCCTGTCGCCCGCCCGACATCCGCCACAGGTGGCGAAGGCGAAACGATCTCCGGTTCCTCGGTGGACATCACAGACTCCGCAGGCCCCCTGACCCTGTGAAGAAGGTCTTGGCAACCTCCTCCAGACTGAAACCCCGCCCGACCCAGACAGGGCACACATGGCAGCAGGGGGCGAGCGACACCTGAGCGGGCCGTCGCCCCCTGCCAACCAGGTTTTGCAAGACTACTTGCTCTGAACGTCGCTGGAATCCGAGATCAACAGGGCGATGATGCCCAGCAGACCCAGACCACCCAGGACCGCGAACACCGGGAAGGTGCCCTTGGAGACAGGAGCCGCGCCTTCCTCATCCTCTGAACCGTTCCCGTCGTTCTGAGCCACGGCTTCGGTTCCCGCGGGAACCTCCAGGGCCTGAGCGGAAGCCTGACCCATCGTGACCGTCTGTCCAGCCAGGCGAGCCGAGCCGGAGATCACGTGCAGCGAGGTCTGCTCACCCGCCTCCAGGGTGAACTCTGCACCAGAGCTCACAGCCAGACCCGCCGGGGTCTGCACCTGAAGCTGCGCGGAGCTCCCCTGCTGGGCAGGAACGCTGGCGAAAAGGCGACCGGACTCCAGGCTCAACTCCAGGTTGCGCCCGTCAATGCGCGAGACTTCCAACTCCGAACCCGGAGCCACCCGCAGGACGACATCCCCTGGCAGACTGACCAGAGCTTCGGAATCCTGGCTGGTCCGCAACGTCGAGCCGACCGTCAGGTCGAAGCGACCGTCCAGATTCTGCCAGGCCGCAGAATTCGAGGTCCGGACAGAGGATGTCCCCCGCAGGCCCTCCACCCGAGCCGTGTCGCGTCCGACCGCCCACGCGGTGGGCATCGACATCGACATGAGCCCGGCAATCAAGGCCGAGACTACAAAAAAGCGCCTCATCCAATCCATCCTCCTTCAAGGTCTCACGGGGGGCATTCTCAACCGGCCGTCCATCTCCTTCCCTCCCCCAAGACACCTTTCCCACACTTCTGACTTCGCCCATTCTGCGGGAGTGCTCGAACCGTGAAGACGGATGCCGCCCTCGATGGGTCTCCAGGAGCCTCGCGGGCACGGGTCCGGAGCCTGCAGATCCTCTGGTTCCCAACCCCCTCACACTATGATGGCTATGTCTGGTGGCGATAGTGGGAGGCAGGCCCCTGAACCTGGTCGGTTCTCCGGAGGCGAGATTTCGCGTGGCAGGGCCGCCCCTCGGGTTCGAAAGAATCCTCCCAGGGGACTGCAGGGTCAGGCCGGTCGCACCGACCTCCAGCCCACCGAATTCAGGATCCAGGTCCATTTCGTTGACTGAAGATTGGGCCTCGTGATACCATGCAACGAGTAATTTCCCGGGGTCCGGGACCTCTGCCCCCACCCGACCCCGCCCCGCCGGATGGAATCTGCGCCTGCGGCGGCGGGCCTGCCTGCCCCGGTCCAGACCGCCCGGAGCAGGGTTGGCGTGGGCCGTGGCGTGTGCCGGCCCCCGAAGAGGGCGGCCATCTTGAACCCCAAAGCCTTGGACGGCTACGAAATCCTTGATGAAATCGGGCAGGGTCCCTCCGCGACCGTCTACCTGGCGCGCCATCAGGCCACCAGGAAGCAGGTGGCCCTGAAACTCTTTCATGAGAGCGCCGTCGCGGATCGAGACACCATCCGGGCCCTGCACCGCGAAGTGGTGATCTCTTCGGGCCTGGAGCATCCCAACATCGTTCGGGTCTTCGACATCAACGAGACGGGTGGCAGGCACTACATCGCCATGGACTACGTCGACGGCGTGCCGCTGAACCGGCTGCTCGAGCACTACAAGCGCTTCGAGACAGTCCAGGCCTGCCGAATCGTCCAGGGGATGGCCGCCGGACTGTCCTATGCCCACCGCAGCGGCATCAGCCACGGAAGCCTGGTTCCTGAGAACGTCCTGATCGAAAGCCAGAGCGGGCGGGTGGTGCTGACGGACTTCGGGATCTCCCGAACCATGGCCCGAAGCCTGGGGCAGGGCCTGCCACCTTCCGAGCGGGCCGGCTTCCTGGCGCCCGAGCAGGTTGCCGGTTCGAATCCGGACGATCGCACGGACCTGTTCGCCCTGGGCGCCATGCTGTATTACCTTTTGACCGGAATGCGCCCCGCTCCCGGGACCTTGTCCAAGCCCGGGACAGCCCTGCCCCAGATGCCTGGGCTCCGCTCGCTCCTTCCCAATCTGCCGATCTGGCTGGAAACCGTGGTGGCCCGATGCATGTCGGCCGAGCCGCATGAGCGCTTCGCCTCGACCACCGACCTGATCGATGAGCTTGAAGCCGGGTTGGAGATCCCCGATGAGAGCGAAGGGGAGGACCTCCTTCCTCCCCCCGAGACTGCCACGCCCGAAGAACCCGCCCCGCGCATCCAGTCCCACACCGGGGACATGAAGCTGCTTCGAGCCAAGACGGCGGGCGGAACCCTGGGCATGCTCATGCGGGGGAAGAACGCCCCGGTCGAGCCGGAGTCTTCCGTCAAGAATGCCGAGAGACGACTGCTGGAGCTGAGCTTCGAAACCCGAAGCCGTCGACCCTCCCGCCGGACGTCCGCCTCCCGGCCGGGCGTCTCGGAAGACCGCCCTGCCTCACCTCCACCTCCACCACCACCCGAGGCCAACGCAGAAGAGCCGGCCCTGACGGATTGGTTCAAAGAGCCCCCCAAGGCCGGGTCCAGCCCCCTCCAGCCCCCTCCCACGCCCCCCGGCCGGCGTCCGACGCTTGAATCCACCCCTCTGGCCCGCACCGCGCCGCCCCCCCCAAGGCCCGCGGCCAGCGCACCTCCAC
>DIWH01000001.1 GCA_002423485.1 Candidatus Xenobium occultum
ATCGGACGTTGCCGGATCAGTGTCTTCGATGGTGATGTATTTCAGCAAGAACGCGGTCTTTCTCAACACCCTGGACAACTGGGTGGGCACCTTCCTGGTCTTCACCCTGGGAGCCCTGCAGTTGATCGCCTTCAGTTGGTTCTTCGGGATCGACCGAGGTTGGGAGGAGGCCCACCAGGGAGCCCGCATCCGGATCCCCGCCTTCTACAAGGTGGTCATGAAGTACGTGGCCCCGTCCTTCCTGATCGCCGTCTTTGCCGGCTTCTGCTGGCAGAACCTGGGGGACTGGGTGCGGGCGGTCCTGGCCGACCCCGTCCAGATGCTGGCAGTCGGCCTGATCGTGGTGCTCACCGCGCTCCTGGTGGTGTGCACCTGGGCCGGAGAGATCCGCTGGCGCGAGCGGGGCCTGGACATCGACGGAAAGAAGGTGGAAGTGGAATGACCCTGCTGGGCTGGATCTGCATGATCACCTCGCTGAGCTTCGTCTGGGCTCTGGCTGGAACGTGCTACTACCTGATGCTCAATGACCCCGAGCCTCCTGTGGAAGAGGTTCACCACCTCCACAGCGCCTGACCCGCCGAGGACGAACCAACATGTCATCTGGTTTCTCGGACGCCCCGGCTGCCCGCGAGGCCCTGCGCCGGGCCTTGAAGAGCGCCTTTCGGGCCCGCGATCTGGCCGACCCGCTCCTCCCCCTGGAGGCGAACCTCCCGGCCGGGGTAGCCCATCAGCTCCTCCTGGAGCGTCAACGAACCGTGGCTGGGGTCGTGCAAGCCGGAGACTGGCTGGGCTGGGTGGGCCTGGAGGATCTCCAGGCCGAGGGCACCTGCGGGGACTTGGTTCGCCCGTTCGATTCCCAACCGCTCCTCTCCGAGGAATCCTCCCTTCGCGAGGTGGTCCTGGCCCTGGGGCGTTCGGATCCGGTCTTCGTCCGCTGCCTGGGGGAGGTGACGGCCGTCCTCACCCCCGCCGATCTGCAGGAAGCCCCCATGCGGATGTGGCTCTTCGGGCTAGTCACCCTCTCGGAGTTCCTGATGACCCGGATGCTGGAGCGCCAGTTCCCCGAGGACTCCTGGACGGACCTGCTGTCAGACGGTCGCCTGGAGCACGCCCGGGCCCTGCAGGCCGAGCGCCAGCGCCGAGGCCAGCAGGTCCCGCTTCGCGAGTGTCTGCAGTTCGGCGACAAGGCCGACATCATGCTCAAGCACGAGCCCATCCGCGTCCAATTGGGCCTGGAGTCCCGCCGCAAGGGCCAGGAGTTCTTCCGTCGCATGGAGGCCCTGCGGAACTGCCTGGCCCACACCCAGATGCTGCCCACGGAAGACCTGACGGTCCTGGTCGTCCTGGCCCAGGCGCTGGAGGACTTGCTGGATCTGGCCGCCAACCCCCTGCCCCGGGCTGGCGAGCCCCCCCAGGAGGCGGGCCGCCCGCCTCAGCCCTCTTCGCGATAGCGCAGGCCTCGGCGCTTCTGCTCGGCCAGGTAGGCCGAACGAAGGATCTCGCGCACCTCCATGGGGTCCCGGACGTTCTCGAGCCGGAACTCGGGCGTGGACGAGTCGGAGGTGAAGATCTGGATGTCCCCCACGTTGAAGCTGCGTTCCCCCAGGTTCTGGGTCACCTTGCTGTCCCGGACCCGCACCAGGTCGATCTCCTCCATGGTCCGGCTGAAGAGCCCCTGGGTGATCCGCAGACGTTGAGAGGTCAACTCATAGCGGGTGCTGAGCGAGAGGTAGGGTTTGCCGGTCCACAGGACACGCTCGGCCGATTCGGGCGTCCCATCCCCCTCTTCCGGCAGATCCCCGCAAGACGGAGGGGCCGACTCCGCCTCGACAGCATCCAGCACCGCGAAGACCCCGTCGGAAGTGGCCCGCACCAGGGCCTGGAGCTGGGTGGCCGGGATGGCCTCCATGCGGACCCCGCTTTCATCGAGGGAGCGGTAGAAGTGTTCGGCGAACTGGCTGCGCAGGCGGTCTCGATCCATCAGGTGCCTCCCGGAAGTCGATGATGCCGGGCACTTCGCCTCGCCCTCCCGGCCTCCCTGGAACCCGAAGCGCGGGTCAGCGGATCACGCCGTGGGCCAGGCCTCCCCGCCCCAGGATCTCCTCGGGAGGTCCGTCGCCCAGGATCCGTCCGTCGCGAAAGAGCACCACTCGGCGGCAGCGGGCTGCCACATCCGGCTCGTGGGTCACCATCACCAGGGTCATGCCTTCGTCCTGGTTCAAGGCCCGGAACAAATCCATCACGTCGTCGGAGGTCTTGCTGTCCAGGTTCCCGGTGGGCTCGTCGGCCAGGATCAGGGCCGGGCCTGCCACCAGGGCGCGGGCGATGGCCACGCGTTGCTGCTCGCCTCCGGACAACTGCGTCGGCACGTGGTCGACCCGCCCTCCCAGGCCGACATGCTCGAGGGCCTGGACCGCCATCCGACGGCGCTCCCGCCCGTCCGAAATCCCTCGATACAGCAGGGGGAGTTCCACGTTCTCCAACGCCGAGGTCCGGCCCAGAAGGTTGAACCCCTGGAAGACGAACCCGATCCGCCGGTTGCGGATCAAGGCCCGCTGGTCCTTGGTGAGATCCGCCACCTCCTGCCCGTCCAGTTTGTAGGAGCCGGAGGTCGGCTGGTCCAGGCAGCCCAGGATGTTCATCA
>DIWH01000081.1 GCA_002423485.1 Candidatus Xenobium occultum
ATAGGAGCAGATTCGCTCTTTTCGTCATTGACATTTCATCCCAACCAGGCCGAAACCCGGATGGAACGCTCAGGCAATCACACAAGCTCTTTCGCCGTTATCCAGTTGTCAAAGACCAGGCTTCCTCGGTCAACGGCCACCAGTCTACTTCAGAGGCCGTCGGCTGTCAACCCGCAACCCTTTTTCTCGACCTGCACGCACTCGGCGCCGGCGGGGCGGTTGCTTCCCTCGCACCCGGTTCCCCGGGGGCCAGGACATCCTAGCACCCCGGTCATCCCTCGTCAACATGTCGACTCAGGAAATTTTCCGGTCGGCTGGCGTGGGGAGAAGAATTCGATGGGATGGACGTTTTATCGTTCACAGGGTTCTTCGAGGTTGCGTCGGACGGCCTCCTGGACCTGGTCCGAGACGCCCTTGGACCTCAGGAAGGCGACGATCCCACCGGCCCGGTCTACGGTCTGGAAGACGACCTCGAGCCACTCCGGGTGGACGACCAGGCCCGCGCTGTTGCGTACGGACTGCATGTAGTCGTCCAGGATCAGCTCGCGGGGCGTCCCCAGGGACTCCAGGAGCAAGGCCGTCAGGACGCCGGTCCGATCCTTCCCGGCCGAGCAGTGGAAGAGCAAGGGAAGACTGCGCCGGTTGGCCAGGAGTTCGAAGAAACCCCGGATGGCCTGCCGGCTCTCCTCCAGCAGCACGGCATAGGCTTCCGCTCCTCGCCTGCGGCTGCTGGACATCGGTAATCGGAGGTTGTGGGGGACCGAGCTGGTCAGGGCCAGACGGTCCGGACCATCCTTGTGAATCTCGGAGTCCACCCGGAGCTCCAGCAGGGTGGACAACTTCAAGGCTCGCACGGTCTGCACGTCGGCCTCCGTCAGGAAGCAGAGTGCTCCCGATCGGTAGACCAGGCCGTTGCGGACGAATCCGCCGAGGGTGGGCAGGCCGCCCAGGTCCCGGGTGTTCCGGGTCGCTGCCAGCAGGACGGCGCGCTGCTGATGGGTGCGCAAGGGTTGCGGGGGGCGCGCCGGGGGCTCGGCCAGCGCAGGGAGGGCCACCCCCGCCAGCAGGAACAGGCAAAGCAGTCTCCTCATGATTTCAGGGGGCTCGCCTCCAGGAGGGTGGTCTCGGGCGCCGCGGCGGTCTTGATCGACTCGACGGCGTGGCGGAGGATGGCCTGGGTCCCCTGCATGATCGAGTCTCTTTTCCAGGTTTCGGTCAGACCTTTGCCCAGGATGCTCACGGCGCTGCCTGTGCCGAAGGCCAGGCCCTGGACCGTGCCGCCGATCACCGCGCCAGCCCCGGCCAGGACCTTGCCGGGCACGTTGAGGTTCGGGTCACCGAGGGTCCGGATCAGCCCGACGCCAACCTGGCGGACGGTGCCGACCAGGGCGCACACCACTCCGGTCACGCCGCCCACGGCGGCGGCCGCTGCTCCCATTGCCAGGGTCTTGGCCGTCTTGATCAGGGGGATGTCGATCGGCTTCTCGCCGTCCTCGAGCTTCCTGGAACCAAACTCGGCCAGATCCTGTCGTATTTCGGAGGTGTGATCCTGGAAGCGCTGGCGGGTCTTCTCGAAGCCGTTGACGGCAGCCTGGCCGAGGGTCAGCTCGCGGGGGGCGGAACGGTCCACGGTTTGTGCGCCGTGGAAGAGCCCGGTCACGGCACAGACCGGGAGCGCCACGGCCGCGCCTGCCGCCACCAGCGGGGCCGCGGCCAGGCTGCCCAGGATCTTCAGGTTCGGTCCGATGGTCTCCGTCTTCCAGAGGTTCACGAGGGCCGAAGCCGTCGTGCCGACGCTGGCCTGGACCGCTTCACTGCCGAAGGCGCCGAGGCCTCCGGCCGCCCCGCTCAGGCTGGAGCCCAGGTAGTTTGCGCTCAAGATGGTCCGGTCGACGACCTTTTCTACCATCGTCCTCTCGGGCGGCGGGGGCGGCGCCGAGGGGCGCGGGGTGGATATCGCGGTCTGTGAGGAAATCTGCATCGTCATGTCTACTTCTCCCAGGCTTCGTGGAGGACACCGCCGGCCACCTGGACGGCAAGTCTGGAGCTGTTCACGACCGGACGCACCGGCCCGTGGTTCCAACCGTCCTGGATGGCCTGAGGCACAGACTGTTTCAGGCTTTTCCAGGCCAGCGCAGGACCGGCAACCAGGTTCAATGGAGCGGCGGCGATCCTGCCGATCCGCTGCCCCAGGCTGGCATCCCTGGTTGTGAAGGCGGAGGCCACGTCCTTGGCGCCGGTGATGGCGCCTGCCATCAGGCCAGAGACGAGGCCCAGCGAACCCGAAATCGCCCCGGAGAGCGTGCCGCCCACGACGGCGAAGAGGGGGCTGAGCAGGGGGACGTCATGGGGCTTCTCTCCGGGCGCCAATCGGCTGGCGCCGAACTCTTCCAGGGAGTTCACCATCGTGCCGGTCATGGTGCGGGCTTGGCCTGGCTCCGGCCGGGCAGTGAACCGTCGGGCCACCGCGCTGCTGGCGTCGGCCTTCAGAGGGGCATCCTGGCCCCGATGCTCCTGGCGCACCGCGCTCAAGCCCGCCCCCAGCCCATACAAGGCGGCGACCGGGACCGAGAGGAGGGCGCCGGGAATCGCTGCCAGGGTCCCCAGGACCTTCAGGTTGGGGCCGATGGTTTCGGCTTGCCAGAGGTTCTCGAGGATCTCGCAGGCCAGGCGGGGGGTCTGGAGGAGGGCCGCGGTGGTCTCGGTGGCCGCGCCGACCACGGCCCCCGCGGCGTAGTTGCCCAGGGAACGCGAGGCGCTGAAGCGGTCGGCGAGCCCTTCCATCTCGTATTTGACTTCCATCGGAGTGGTGGGCTGGGGTGCCTTGGCGGGGGAAGGTTCGGTCGACCGACCGGTGACTCGGATATCCATCGTCGTTCATCTTCGCTCTCCAGGGTTGCTGAAGTCCTGGCCTCAACATCCACAGTCTGCCGAGAGCCCCTCAAAAATCCGTGATAGGACTTCAGACCAGGACCGGGTGGCAGGGTCGGGGCGTCCTACCCTTCGAAATGTTCCCGTGGAGGCTCGCCCGGGTGCAGTCCAGGCTTGCCTTCCCGGGGAGCATAGTAGAAGCGTCGGGTCGGCAGGGCGAAGTCGACGGCGGGGGCGGCCCGGAACCGTCGCAGGACCTCTTCGAGGATCCCGGAGGCCGTCGAGCGCCGCTGTCGTGGCGGGCACAGGTAGCGCAGGGTCAGGCGAACGCCGTTCTCGGCCAGGGACACCCAAACGATCGGCGTGAAGTGCCGGTAGTGGATCAGGAAGCGTTGGGCCACCCGGACCTGCTCGGCCGCCTCCTCGCTCTTCACCGGAGAGGCCGCGACCCCGACCTCGGTGAGGATCTCGCGTGCCTTCTCCCAGTCGCTTTCGAAGCTGACGGTCAGGGCCACCTCGTCCCAGATGTAGGGGAAAGCCTGGTGGTAGTTGGCGACCGAACGGGTGAAGAGGTGCCCATTGGGAATGTGGACGACTCGCCCCGTGCTCTGGTCGGCATCGACCCAGTTGCCGACCTCCATCAGCGAGAAGTCGAAGAGCCGGATGTCCACCACGTCTCCGACCGGGCCGCCGTCCAACTGGATCCGGTCTCCCACCTGGAAGGGCCTTTGGATGAGGATATAGAGCGAGCCCGCGGCGTTCAGGATGGGCTCTCGGAGGACGAAGGCCAGGCCTGCCGAGAGCAGGCCCAGGAACGCCGCCATGTCATACCCGCCGGCCAACCAGATCCAGCCCAGGCTGGCCAGGAGGAGCAAGGTCAGAAGGCCGTTGAAGGTCTTGGAAATCAAGTAGCGTCGGTCGCCGTCGGCAACCGTCCGGACCAGGACCCGGGACAGGAGGCTCCTGAAGACCAGGAAGGCCGCAAAGAGGGCCAGGGAAAGGAGGACCAGTCGAATCAGCCCGCCATCCGGGTCCAGGTCGAGGCCCTGAAGTCTGCTCAGGAGGGTTCCCGCCTGTTGGTTCGGCACTCGGGAGGATTCGACCCGGTTCCAGGGGACCCTCCGCCTGCGCTCAGCGCGAAATCGCGAGGTCGTCTGCCCCGCTCGGTGACATGCCCTGGCACCGGACGGTGTCATCATGGCGGGGAAGGGAGCTGGAAGGATGCTGAGGATGACGCGACATTCCAGTGTTCGAAGCCGACAGAGGGGAATCGGCCAGGACCTCATCGAGCTGGTGCTGGCTTACGGCCATCGCCGCCATTGCCACGGGGACGTGGTCTTCGAGATGCGGGACCCCAGCCTTCGGGGCACTCCCTACGCCCGGCTCGCCGATCGCCTGCGCGGAGCGACGGTGATCTTGACCAAGGACGGAGCGGTGTGCACGGTGATGTGGGATCACCGCCTGCGGAGTCGTCCGGGACTGCTCCGCCGTCAACGCCTGGCCATGTCGGCCTGAAGGCGAACCGCTCTTCCTTCGGGGATTCCCTTGTGGTTGGGAGGTCTTCGGGAGGTCCCCCCGGGCCCGACCCGAACTGTCTGCATGCCGTGGGCGGATATCAGTTGGTTGTCATCGAGGGGAAGGATCTGGGCAGGATCATCCCCCTCGAGGGTTCTTGTTTGACTCTGGGGCGACCTGGGGCCGGAGTCGAGGGCGCCATCGAGTTCGAGGAGCCTTCGGTTTCGCGCGTTCACGCGGTCCTGACGAAGATCCCCGGGGGAGCCTACGAGTTGTCCAACCGCTCCTTGACCAGTCCGGTTCGGGTCGATGGCCAACCGGCCACTTCCAGCATCCGGCTTGAGCCTGGTTCCCGGATCCAACTGGGCAACCTGCTTGTCGAGGTGCGCTACATTTCGTCCGAGGCTCAGGGACGTGCCCAGGGCGAGACCACTTTGATGGGTTACCTCGAGGTGACCAAGGGGCCCCGGCCAGGTGCCCGTTATCCCCTGTATCACAAGCGAAGCCTGATCGGTCGTTCGCCTGCTTGTGAGGTCCAACTGGGGGAGCGCTCGGTTTCCCGCTACCATGCGGCCCTGGACTGGTTCGACGGCGTCCCGATGCTGATGCATCTGTCCAAGAGCAACACCACCCTGCTCAACGGTCAATTCGTCCCCGACACCACCCTCCTGGAACCCCGAGACAAGCTGGATGTCGGCAGCAAGGTCACCCTGGAGTGGATTCCCCTTGCCCTGCTGGCCGAGGAAGAGGAACAGCGGAAGAACGCGCCTCCTGTGGTCGAGGCTCCCAGCGTGGTTGGGGCCACCGGAGGCCGTGTCCCCTGGAGCCTGCGCCTGCGGGATCTGTTGCGGGGGGCAACTCTTGCGGCTCGGGTTCGCTTCTTTGAGGAACTTGCGAAGCGTCTGGAAAAGGGAGAGTCCATCCTTCTGGCTGTTGCGGAGGCGGCTGCCCTGGCCTTGCCGCATCTGGCTCCCTACCTGGCCTTCGTCGTCCGCTCCGGGCGGGACCTGGGAGAGGCCCTGGCCCGCTTCCCGGGGACCTTCGACCATTACGAGGCCGGTCTGGTCGGCGCTGGGGAGGAGGCCGGGACCCTGGCCGCCGAGCTGCAGGTCCTGGCGGACTCGCTGGCCGAGTCCCTGGCCTGGCGCCGGAACCTGGCGCGTCGGCTCTTCTGGGGAGGTCTGGTGCTGTTCGGATTGGCCATCCTCTTGTTGGCCCCTGTCCTTCATTCGGAAGGGCTCCGCAAGTTTGGGATCGCCCTCGGGGGCAGCGTGGCCTTGGCCGGGGCCCTGGCGGGATTCCTGGCCATGCTGGTGCGTTTGACGGGGCTGGTCCCGTTCTTTCGGGTCCAGCAGGAGTTGTTCTTGGAGGCCACTCCGGTGTTGGGCCCGGCCCTGCGCCTGCGCGCGGCGGCGCGCTTCCTCCGCTCGCTCGGGCCCTTGCTGGAGGCCGGGTTGCAGGTCCATCTGGCACTTCGCCTGGCGGCCTGCTGCACGGGAAGCATCCGACAGGGGCGCCGCCTGGCCTGTGCTGCCGAGGGAACGGCTCAGGGCAGACCGGTTCGGGAGGCCCTGGCCGAGACCGGAGTCTTCCCGGAGGACGTCCTGGCCGAGATCGAACAGGGTGAGGAGGCGGGAAACCTTCCCGCCCGCCTGGACAAGGTCTCCCAGGACATGGCGGCGCGGGCCCGCGCTGAGATGACCCGGGCGCTGGGAACCGTGGTGCGCCTCCTGCTGATCGGGATGGCCCTGGTCCTGATGCTGACCGTCAGCCTGGCCTGGACGGTGATGACCTGGGCCGGGTGACCCCGCCTCCAAGCTCCTCCAACACTCGTCGAACCTGGTCGCGATCCCGTGCCCGGGGTTCGACCTGCAGGTAGCCCTCCAGGCTGCGACGGGCTTCGGCGGCGTGACCCTGGCGGGCCAGGAGGAGGCCCAGGCGGCGGTAGGGAGGTGCGTAGTGCCCCGCTGCCTCGATGGCTCGTCGGTAGAATTCGGCGGCCTCTTCGAGCTGGCCCTTTCTTTCGAACTCGAATCCGACCGAGTAGAAGGGGAATCCGTAGAAGGAGGTGAGCAGGTGGTTGAAGCTGCGCGGCGGCCATGAGCGTTGGAGGGTGCGCCGGTTGTAGGATTCCCATACGGCGACGATCTGGTCCGCAATTTCGGCTGGATCCGGGTCTTCTCCGGGGTCGGCCACCCGCTGGGTCAACCCGGCCGGCAACAAGCGAAAGCGCCCCGTGAGGGAAGGGTCGATGAAGTCCCACAGCAGGATGGGCCGAGTTCCGTAGTTGGCAGCCACCAGATCCGCCAGGAGAGCCGATTCCCCGTCCAGGCGCTTCCAAGGGAAAACCACCGAGGGGTGTTCGCGGCGTTTGGAATCGACGTACCAGGGGTAAGCCAGCTTATCCTGGTCGAGGACCACCAGGTCGGTCCGTCGTCCTTCGACGTAGCGAACGTATTCCAGGAGCATTCCCGGGGCGTCTCCCGAGGTCAGCAGCAGCGCGTCCTGGGGAACTCCCTGGAGCAGGTTCTCGACGTAGTCCCGGGCCACCGTGTCCTGGGAGTGATCCACCTGACGGAGGTGCACGACGCCCAGGCCCGCCACGAGTGCCGTCAGGGCCAGTCCCACCGGCAGGGCCCGACGCCGTCCGGCCCAGGCCACGCTGCATCCGGCCAGGATGGACAGCGCCACGTGAGGCAGCAGGTAGAACCGTTGCACCACGCCGACCCAGAAGGGATCGTCCAGGGGGTAGCGGGCATACATCAAGAAGGCGGGGCCGCTGACAAACCAGGCGCCGAGGAGGGCTGCCAAGGCCCGGCGATCCCTTCGGGCCAGCCACCAGGCGCCAGCCACGACCAACCCGGCCACCACCAGATGGCTTCCCCCCAGCATGATCTGCAGGTAGACCGGCAGTTGGGCCAGGGGGGAGGCTTCCTGGAAGAGTCCGCGGACCGACTCGGGAAGCAGCGACAGACTGCCGTAGTCAGCCCGGCGGAAGAGGTTCCAGAGAGCCCCCAGGTTTCGCGGGTCGTCCCAGTTCAGTCCAGGGTTGCCCTGGGCGCGGATCAGCGGGTAGAGATAAGGCAGCAGTCCCGTACCCAGGGCGGCCAAGGCCAGAACCAGGGTTCGGCCACGGAGCAGGTGGCGAGCCGGCCAGGCCAGCCAGGCCAGGCTGGGAAGAAGCAAGACCACCGTGTGGTGGTGGGACAGGCTCAAACCGAAGACCCCCGCCAGCCAGACCAGGGTCGCACCGTCCGGCCGCCTGGACAAGCGCAGCCCCAGCCCCAGCAGCACGGCGGCCAGGAGGTTGTTCAGGGTGAAGACCTCCGCGGCGACGGCGTGCTGCCAGCACAGCGGGGTCAGGCCCAGGCAGGCGCCGGCCACCAGTCCGGCTACCCACAGGCCGGTCAACTCGGCCACCACCCAGGTGACCGCTCCGGCAGCCAGCGCACCGCAGAGCGCGGTCAGCAGGTTCACGCTCCACGCCGGCGAGTCCGAAAAGCAGGAAAAGAGCCAGCCCAGCAGTGTGAAGAGGGGATATCCTGGAGGATGGGCGATCCCCGGCAGGCCGGCGGCGGTCTGCAGGTCCGCGCCGTCCCCAGCCACCACATCAGGGGCCAGGGTGCGAAGGTAGACCAGGAGGATTCCCAGGCTCATGCCCAGGGCGGCGGCCCGAGTCGACCGCGCCGAGAGTGGGCACGGAGGGGCGGAAGGGCGGGGAACCGGGGAAGGACGGGTCGACCTGGCCATGGGCGGGGGAGGTTCTCGCGGCTGCCACGCCGTCCCTTCCGGGACCCAAAAAACAAACCGCCGCAGCGGGAGGGCTGCGGCGGTCGGAGTGGGGTGGGTTGGCTAGTGGGCGCGGAAGCGTCGGGTCTCTTTGGTGGCCGGCCACCAGTCCCACATCACCTGTTCGCCGCCGTCCCGGGTGATGAAGCGGCCCACGAAGTTGTTGTGGTCGGTCGAAATCCGCACGATTCCGTACTCGTCCAGGGTGCGCATCTCGGCGGGCTGCATCGTCCCATCGGAGTTGGAATCCACCCACAGGAACAGGCCTTCCAGTTCGGCCCCCTCGATCCAGCCATCCTGGTTGGCATCCTGGACCAGGCTCAACTTCTCGAAGCCATGCTTGTAGCCACCCGCAGTGCCGAAGAGCTGCAGGGCATTCTCGACCTTGCCGTTCTCTGGACGAATCAGGATTCCATCCTTTGTCCCCAGCGACTTCCACTCGGTGAAGTCCGGAGTGCCATCTCCCGTGATGTCAAAGAACCGGGCGGTCTCGACGTAGAATTCGGGGGCGTGAGGGCGCCATTCGTTGTGGGCCACATCCAGCTTCCCATCCTGGTTCAGGTCCAAGACCAGGGGCGAGTTGTCAAACACGTCCGCCACCAACTGATAGACGTCCCGCTCGTGGTAGAGGTTGCGCGTATCCTGGTGGACGGTGAGAGTCCCGCCGTCGATGCGGATGACCGAGGTGACCCGGTCGGTCTCATCGCCGGTCTGGACGTAGCCAGAACTGGTGAAGCCGCTGTTGGTCTGGACGGTTTGACCGGTCAGGTCGATGTAATACCAGGACCCGTTGTCCAGGCCCGAAACCGTCTTGAGGTAGGCCCTCTCCGAGGCGGTCAGGCCGGCCAGGCTTCCCCGATCCCAGTCGTTGTCCAGGAAGTTGGGGGCCAGCCGGACCTTGGCGTAGCCGCGGACCACACGATGCACGTCGTCGGTGTAGTGCTTCTTGGTCGTGGTCTGGGTGATGATGGTCCTGGTCGGATCGGTGGGGCTGCCACCCGACTCGTCACCGACCACTCCAGCCCGGGCGATGGTTCCTGATGCGAACGTCAAGGCTCCTGCCAAGGCCAAGCAGCCCAAGAATCTCTTCATCCCAGGAAACCCTCCAATCCAAGCCGGCGGTCTATCTTGGTTTCAGCATACCACCGGGTCCGGTTGGCGTCGGTAGACCGGATGTTAACAATGAAGGTCGATTTTACGGCCGTCCCGTTTACAATTCCGGGAGGCCTTTCATTCACCCAGGTCCACTGTGCGGATTTCGCGGGCATTCCACAGGACCAGTCGGGGGGCATTGCGCAGGAAGGCAGCCCGATAGGTTCCGGTGACGGTCTGGACCTTGCGCATGGGGGTTCCCGGAATGCCTGCCGAGATCTCCAGTTGATTCTCGGCCACGGCGATCGTGGCGATCCTCTTGGAGTCGAGCAGGGCGGCGCCCACCAGGGGGCGGCTGGAGACGATGGAGCGGAGTCCGTTGGAGAGCATGGCCAGGACCGGTCCGCCCGCCTGGACGGCCCGATACAGGATCCGGTCGCTGGCAGCGTCGTAGTCCAGGGGGATCATGCCGAAAAGGCTCTTGTCCAGCACCTTCAGGCTCCCGTCCGGGTTGCGGCGCAACAGGTAGCGCAAGCTTCGCGAGGCTGGCGACTGCAGGACGAAAAGACAGCTTCCGTCCCGGCCGAAGCGGACCAGGTTGATCTGGTAGTCCTGGCCGTTGGCGGAGGTCACCTGGAGGGCCCTTTGCAGAAGGCCGCGCAGCGAAACCTGGCAGGTCAGGGCGAAGGGCCGGGTTGCAAAGCGCACCAGGACCGAGTCGACCACGTAACCTTCAGAATCGTGCCGGTCCATCATGCTCCAGGCATGGCCGGAGTCGGTGTAGACCAGGCTGGACAGCGAGGTCAGGGCCAGGCGTTCGGAGTTGTCGTTGGTCTGGGCGCAGACCCAGCGCCCGTCCGTCAGCGAGAGGATCCACAGCGAGGTGGGGAAACGGGCCTGCACGACCGCCGTCTGGGCGTCAGGTGAGACTGCAACGCCCTGGTAGACCTGGAAGGGGACCTTGCCTTGACGCAGGATTCGGGGAGCCTTCGGGTCCAGGAGGAACCACTCCAGTTGTCGGGTCCGGCGATCCCGGGCCATCAGGAAGACCTGCCCGCGTTCCACGGCGATGCTGCCATCTTCGAGAGCAAAGAGCCGGTCTCCCAGGATACGGGCAACTTCGGTGCGGGTCAGCCTGCCCTGGTCCGCTCCAGCGGAGCTCGCCATTGCCCCCAGCAGGGCTGCGAGCATCAGGATGCAGGCCAGGGCTCTCTTCATGGCAATCGCTACCTCGTCGGTCTGGGATCGGACTCGCCGGGTTTCCCAACGGTCGGATGGGGGAAGGAGTTCGCCGTTCGAAGGCAGACGCCTGCGAGCCCCGGCCCGGGCCCGCCCTCCGCCTCTAACAGTAATCTAACGGAGGACATGCACCCCTCAAATGTCGCTCCGCTAGGATGAGAATGAAGACATTACCCGCGTGCCGACCTGGCACGACAGAAGGAGACAACAGGTATGGGCAAGATCGTCGGCATCGACCTGGGCACGACCAACTCGGTGGTGGCCCTCATGGAAGGCGGGAAGCCTACGGTCATCGCCAATGCGGAAGGCACTCGCACCACCCCCTCGGTGGTCGGCTTCTCCAAGACGGGCGAGAGGCTTGTCGGCGAACTGGCCAAGCGCCAGGCCGTCAGCAACCCGGATCGGACCATCACCTCCATCAAGAGGGAGATGGGCACCGACCATCGCGTCAACATCGATGGCAAGCCGTACTCTCCCGAAGAGATTTCGGCGATGATCCTGCAGAAGCTGAAGAGGGACGCCGAGGCCTACCTGGGCGAGGACATCAAGGAGGCGGTGATCACGGTTCCCGCCTACTTCAACGACTCCCAGCGCCAGGCAACCAAGAATGCGGGCACCATCGCCGGCTTCGAGGTCAAGCGCATCATCAACGNNTCAACGAGCCGACCGCGGCGGCGCTCGCGTATGGGCTCGAGAAGGAGTCCGACCAGCGGATCTTCGTCTGCGACCTCGGCGGCGGGACCTTCGACGTGTCGATCCTGGAGATCGGCGAGGGCGTCTTTGAAGTGAAGGCCACCGCGGGGGACACCCGGTTGGGCGGCGACGACTGGGATCGGCGCATCATGGACTACGTGGCCGACGAGTTCAAGCGCGAGCACGGGATCGACCTGCGCCAGGACAAGATGGCCGCGCAGCGCTTGAAGGACGCCTCCGAGAAGGCCAAGATCGAGCTTTCGCAGGTCTTCCAGGCCAACATCAACCTCCCGTTCATCACAGCGGACGCCTCGGGCCCCAAGCACCTGGACGTGACCATGACCCGGGCCCGGTTCGAGGAGTTGACCCATGACCTGTTGGATCGCTGCAAGCAGCCCTGCCGCCAGGCGATGGAGGACTCCAATCTGAGCAAGGGTGAGATCGATCGGGTCCTGCTGGTTGGCGGCTCGACCCGCATGCCGCAGGTGTACGATTTCGTTCGGGAATTCTTCGGCAAGGAACCCTCCAAGGACATCAACCCCGACGAGTGCGTGGGCCTGGGAGCCGCAGTCCAGGGGGCCGTGCTCTCCGGAGAGGTCAAGGACGTGGTCCTGGTGGACGTCACTCCGCTGTCGCTTGGGGTCGAGACCCTGGGTGGAGTGATGACCCGGCTGATCGAGCGGAACACGGCCATCCCGACCAAGAAGAGCGAGACCTTCACCACCGCCGCGGATATGCAGACCCAGGTGGAGATCCACGTGCTGCAAGGTGAGCGCGAGTTCGCCCGGGACAACAAGTCCCTGGGGCAGTTCAAACTGACCGATATCCCACCCGCCCCGCGCGGTGTGCCCCAGGTCGAAGTCACCTTCGAGATCGACTCCAACGGCATCCTGAACGTGGCTGCCACCGACAAAGCCAGTGGCAAGAGCCAGAAGATCACGATCACCGCCTCGACCAACCTGTCCAAGGACGAGGTGGAGAAGATGGTGCGCGACGCTGACTCTCACGCCGGCGAGGACAAGCGTCGCCGCGAGGAGATCGAACTGCGCAACCAGGCGGACAGTCTGGTCTACACCACCGAGAAGGCCCTGCGCGACGCGGGGGACAAGGTCCCTGCAGACCTCAAGGCCAGGATCGAAGCTGGTCGGGACCGGGTAAAGAAGGTCCTGGAGGCCTCCACCCTGGACCGCAGCGAGCTGCAGTCCGCCATGGAACAACTGGCCCAGGCGGCCCAGGGGATCGGCGAGCACCTCTATGGCCAGGCCGGAGGCGCCGGGACTCCGCCTGAAGGAGCCGGGACTCCGCCTCAGCAGGGCCCGGTCGAGGGCGAAGTGGTGGACGCCGAATACGAGGTCAAGTAGCCCCCGCAAGTCCGCGGGAAGTCTCAATAGAAGAGCCCCCGCAAGTCCGCGGGAAGTCTCAATAGAAGAGCCCCCGCAAGTCCGCGGGGGCTCTTCTTGTTGGCTCTAGCGATCCGAGGCTTGTTCGAGAAGCCAGGCTTCAAGCTCGGGGTCGCGATTGGCCCGGGCCGTCTCGGCCATGAGGGGGGCCAGGTCCCGCTCGCGGGACTCCAGGCCGCTTCCTGCTGGCAGCAGGCCTCGGCGGTGCTGCATCAGGGCTTTGCGAAGGCCCAGGTCCTGTTCGGACTGATAGAGGTTTCGGGGGGCGCGGTACTCCAGCAAGGGCAGGTCATCGGTATTGAGTCGGGCCCCGGCCCGCCAGGTCCGGAGGTCCTCCAGGTCACACACGTAGCGGCCGTAGAAGCCCAGGGGGGCGGAAACGCCCATGGCCTGCAGGTCCTCTCGGACTTCGGGATTCTCGCGCCAGACCGTTTCCAGGCGCTGCGGCATCCGGGAGGCGGGCCCCTCTCCCTTCCAACCCAGGAGCAGCAGATCCTTGGCGGCACCCATCCAGACCTGGCCGTGCGGAAAGACTTCGGCGAAGGTGGCGATCACCATCTGAAGATCCTCTTCCTGCAGGGCCCGCAGGTGGATCCACTGGCAGAGGATGCCGTCCGGAGTCAACCGTTCCTGGCAGACCTCGTAGAATTCCCGAGTGTAAAGGGAAGCGATTCCTGAGATCCAGGGGTTCGAGGGTTCGATGCTGAGGACGTCGTAGGGGGCGGACTCCATCAGGACGTTGCGCCCGTCGTTCAGCCGCAGGTGAACCTTGGGGTTCTTCAGGACCTCCCGGTTCCAGGGGGCGAAATATTCTGCCGCCTCGACCATGGCGGGTTCGATCTCGGCCACATCCAGATGTTCCAGGCCGGGATACAGGGTGAAGGCCCCACCCGTGATGCCGCTTCCCAGACCGATCACCAGGGCCCGTCGGGCCTGGGGGTGGGCCAGCATGGGCAGGTGTCCCAGCATGGACTGGGTGGCCATGTCCGTCTGCACGGTCGAGGCGTCGGTCTTCCCGTTCACGCGCAGATACAGGGTGTCGCCGGCCCGGTGGACGCTGACGGTGCTGTCGGAACCATCCCGGTAGAACAGCACGTCCCCGGGGGCCTCGGGGGCGGCGATTCCCGCCTTCTCCAAGAGCGACGCATAGATGGCGGGGCCGCTGACCATGACCTGCTCGCGCCAGGGGGGAATGGCCAGGGCCAGACCCAGGACCATCGCCAGTGCGCACGCCATGGCTTTGCGAATCAGGCCCGTGCTACCCGCCAGGCCCACTGCGGCGGTTAGGAGGTTGACCCCGATCGCCAGGCGGATGCTGTTCTCCACGCCCATCCAAGGCAGCAGGACCAAACCCGTCCCGGCCGAGGCCACGATCGAGCCCACCGTGTTGGCGGCATAGATTTCGCCCAGACGCTGGTAGCGGCGTTGGCTGTGGCTGGCTCCCAGTCGGACCAGCAGCGGCAGCGACAGACCCATCAGCAGGGCCGGCGCCAGCAGGGCCGAGCCGGCCAGGCTGAAGCCGGCGGCCAGGACCAACGGGAACGAATCGCGGACGGAGGGGAACACGGCCAGGTACAGTCGGGGCAGGATGGGGAAGTAGAGCAGCAGTCCACTGACCGCCAGGGCCATCAGGCCCTGGCAGACCGAGAAGGCCAGGACAGGGCTGAGCCGGTTCGGCAGACGGCGAACCAGGAGGCTCCCCAGGCCGATCCCGCCCAGGAAGAGCGTCAGGACCAGGCTGAAACTGTAGACCGAAGAGCCCAGGACCAGGGCCAGGGCCCGGGTGAAGGTGATCTCGTGAGCCATTGCAGCCATCCCCGAGAGCGCGGCGGCGGCCAGCAACCAGGGGTGTGGCAGGCCGGGGCTGGAGTCCGCCGCGTGCGCGCCCTCTCCGGTCTCTCTATCGACCTCTCCAGAAGGGTCCTCGAGCAGGGCCGAGGGCCAGCGCACCGAGAGGGCTGCCCCCAGCAGGCCGACCAGCACGTTCCCCGCGGCAGCCAGGTAGAGGGTGGTCTGCAGGCCCAGGGTGGGCAGGGCCAGGAAGCCCGCCAGGCCGGCCCCGGTCATGGCTCCGACCGTGTTCAGGCCGTACAGCAATGGAAATGAGGCCGCCAGGCTGCGGTAGGACGCCGCCGCGCGGCACATCAAAGGCAGGGTGGCCCCCATCGCGACGGTGGGGGGCAGCAGGACGGGGACCACCATGGCCGCCTTCCAGCCCAGGGGAACCCCCTCCGCACCGGCCAGGCCGGCCAGGCCTTGATGCATCCGCTCGAAGAAGGTCGGGGTGAGGGCGGCGTACAGGCCCAGGCCGGCTTCCAGGACGGCATACCAGAGCAGGGCGCGAGCCGGTTGCAGTCGCTCGGCCAGGCGCCCGCCCAGCCCGCTTCCCAGCGCCAGGCCACCCATGAAGACGGCGACCACCAGGCCGACCGCCGAGGTGGAGTTCCCCAGGATCAGGGTCAGGCTCCGGCTCCACAGGACCTGGTATACCAAGCTGAGGGCCCCTGACAGGAAGAAGAGGGCAAAGATCCAGAAGGCGGTGCCTCTTGGGGAGTGGACCCGGTTCGGTCCAGGCGGGGACGAAGGAAGATGGCTCAAGGGGCCTCCGGACTCTCGGCTGCCGGCGCGTCGGATGCGGGCGCCCGGACGTTCGCGGGGGAATTCCTGCCTCCTCCGCCCCGAGGGAAGATGACCCCCTCCGGGGAAGGGCGGTCCGGTCCGGGGGACAGGGATTCGGGGAATCGGATGGGGAATGGGCCGGGCATGTCCTTGCAGTTGCCTCCAACCCCCCACGCCCTTCCTCCGGAGGAGTTGATCCGTTTTCTGGAGGTCGACCCGGAGGTTGGTCTGGACCTTCAGGAGGTGCAGCGCCGCCGAGAGCACTTCGGCCCCAACGAACTTTCGGCCGCCGAACCCGTGTCGCCCTGGCGGATCCTGATCCGCCAGTTCCAGGACCTTATGGTGGCGATCCTGCTGGCCGCTGCGGCGGTTTCACTGGGGGCCTGGTTGCTGGAGGGGGCCGAGGCCCTTCCCGCCGACACCCTGGTGATCGCGGCCATCGTGGTGCTCAATGCAGGATTGGGTTTCGCCCAGGAGTTCCGTGCCGAGAAGACGATCGACGAGTTGCGCCGCATGGCCTCGGTGCGCAGCCGCGTGCGTCGGGCGGGCCAGGAAACCAGCGTGTTGCGCGAAGAGCTGGTTCCCGGGGACGTGGTCATGCTGGAGGAAGGGGACCGGGTCCCGGCCGACCTGGTCCTGCTCTCAGCCCGGAGGCTGCGGGCCGATGAGAGCATGCTGACCGGAGAGTCGCTTCCCGTCAGCAAGCGTTCCGGCCCGGTGCCCGCCGAGTCTCCCGTGGACTCTCGGACATGCTGCGTGTTCGCGGGCAGCACCTTGACCGCGGGTCAAGGCCGGGGTGTGGTGGTGGGCACCGGAAGCGCGACCGAGCTGGGTGGGATTGCGACCAGTCTGGCCAGCACCACTCCGCCTCCCACCCCTCTTCAGCAACGCCTGGACCAGTTGGGTCGGCAGATCGGGCTGGGAGTCTTGATCCTGAGCGTCCTGATCGGCTTGACCCTTTTGGCCGTCGAGGGGCGAATGAGCATGGGCGTCCTGCTGCGGGTCCTGATGTTTGCCGTGGCCCTGGCCGTGGCCGCGGTTCCCGAGGGGCTGCCTGCCGTGCTGACCATCTCGCTGTCGGTGGGGGCGCGTCGCCTGGCCCGGCGCCGGGCCGTGGTGCGGCGGATGGCGGCCGTCGAAACCCTGGGCTCGGTGACCACCATCGTGACCGACAAGACCGGGACCCTGACCCACAACCAGATGACCGTGCAGCGCGTGTGGTTCGACGGCCAGGAGTTGGAGGTGACCGGGCGTGGCTGCGAGGTGAGCGGAGAGGTCCTTGGGGCCCCTGTCCTGGAGGGTGGCTGGAAGGCCCTCCTGGCGGCCGGCTGCCTGGCCAGCACCGCGGATCTGCAAGAGACGCCGGGGCAGCCCCGCCGGGCCCTGGGAGACCCGACCGAAGCCGCCTTGTTGGTGCTGGCCGACAAGGCGGGCCTGGACTGGCGCGCCTTGCGTCAGGAGCAGCCGGAGCTGGCCCTGGCGCCCTTCAGCTCGGAACGGGCTCGGATGTCTTCGCTGAGGCAGGGCCCCGAGGGCGCGTGCCTCTACCTCAAGGGCAGCCCCGAGCAGGTCCTGGCCCGTTCGACCGCCATCTGGAGCGGTGGGCGCGCCGTCCCGTTGTCTCCCCTCGAGCGGGAGGCCTTGCTGGAGGCGGAGACCCGCCTGGCAGACCAGGGCCTGCGGACCCTGGCGTTGGCCTTCCGCAGGCTGGAGGTCTCCGAGGGGGGCAATCCGGCCGCCGAGGACTTCGAGCAGGACCTGGTCTTCCTGGGAATGGCGGCCATGCACGACCCCGCCCGCGAGGCCGTGCCCGCCGCCATGAAGCGTTGTCGGGGCGCGGGGATTCGGGTCTTGATGCTGACCGGAGACCACCCTCACACGGCCCTGACCATCGCCCGTTCGGTGGGCCTTTCCGAGGAGGATCCCAGCGCGCCCGCTCCCCAGGTCCTGACGGGGGCGGAGATCGCCGGGATGCAGGACGAGGAGCTCGACCAGGCGCTCACGTCCTGCCGCGTCTTCGCCCGGGTCTCGCCTCAGGCCAAGCTGCGCCTCGTCGAGCGCCTTCTGGCCCGGGGCGAGGTGGTGG
Organism: Candidatus Xenobium occultum; assembly: GCA_002423485.1. GTDB lineage: Bacteria > Vulcanimicrobiota > Xenobia > Xenobiales > Xenobiaceae > Xenobium > Xenobium occultum. The sequence goes on from DIWH01000081.1 coordinate 17,305, forward strand.
CCATGACCGGCGATGGGTTGAACGACGCGCCGGCCCTGAAGAAGGTGCACGTGGGCATGGCCATGGGATCCGGCACGGCCGTGGCCATCGAGGCCAGTGAGGTGGTCTTGCTGGACGACGACTTCGCCACCATCGTGACCGCCATCGAGGGAGGCCGGGGGGTCTTCACCAACGTCCAGAAATTCATCGCCTTCCTCTTCAGCGGGAATCTCGGCGTCGTGCTGGCCATGTTCGCCGGGACGATCATGGCCGGGATCTACAGCCTGGTGGACCATCGGGGGATTCTGTTGCCCCTGACCGCGGGTCAGATCCTGTGGATGAACCTGGTCACCGACGGGGCCCCGGCCGTGGCCTTCTCGTTGAGCGGGACCCGCCCGGGGATGCTGGAGGAGCCGCCGCGCCGGCCCGATTCGCCCATCCTCTCACCCGATCTGTGGCGCTTCCTGGGGGTGACGGGGGTCTGGGTGGCCCTTTTGCTGCTGGTGGTCCTGGACGGCCTGTACTCCGGGGGGGTCCTGACCCTGCCCGGTTCTTGGGACCTGGCCGGTGCCGGCACCTGGGTGGACCCCGACCGGGCCCGCAGCGCGGCCTTCTACGTCGTGGTCACGGCCCGGCTCTTCAACGCCATGAACTTCCAGGCCCTTCCCGGACCGCTCTTCTGCCGTGAGGCCTGGAAGGACCTGTACGTGCCGGCTGCCTGCCTGGTCTCGTGGGCACTGACCATGATGCTCCTGGCCTGGGAGCCCTTGCGGAGGCTCTTCTCCCTGGTTCCCCTGACGCTGGTCGAATTGGCCGTGTTGACCGGTCTGGCCTCCACCATCCTCCTGGTGGGGGAGGGGTGGAAGTGTGTGGTCGGGGTGCGCCTGGCAGCGGCGTCCGGGGAAACCTCCAGGGTGTTGACGAAGTCTGACACAGCAACGACCGAGGTCTGACCCGGCCCTGGAGGATCCGCCAAGATGCCCCTGCGATTTCGCCAAGCCGCTCTGTTGATGCTGCTGTTCCTGGTCTTCAGCGTGCCGGCCCTGGCCAGCCTGATCTCTCAGGACCAGGAGATCCAGATCGGCCGAGAAGGGTCGCGTCAGTTGGAGCAGCGCTATCGGGTGGTGACCGACCTGCCCGTCCAGGAGCGCATCACCCGCATCGGGCAGGCCCTGGCCGGCCAGGGAACCCGAGGGATCCCCTATCAGTTCAAGGTGATCGACGTCCGCGATCTCAACGCCCTGGCATTCCCTGGGGGCTTCATCTACGCGACGCGGGGGTTGATGGACGCCATGCCCGACGGGCAACTGGCCTTCGTCCTGGGCCACGAGGTGGCCCACGTCGAGAAGCGCCACTCGGTCCAGCAGATGGAGGCGCAGATCTACACCCAGGTCGGGGTCGGGGCCCTGATCTCGATCCTGGGAGGCGGGAAGAACGACCAGGGGACCCTCAATACGGTCCAGGTGGCCAACGCCATCGTCAGCAGCCGCTACAGTCAGGAGGCGGAGCGGGAGGCCGATCGCGAGGGGATGAGGCTGATGGGGCTGGCCGGTTTCGACCCTCAAGGCGCCGTGGCGGCCCTGGAGACGCTGAAGAGCCATGACGGAGGCCGGGAGGTTCCCGGGTTCCTCAACTCGCTGCTGGGATCCCACCCGTTGACCTCCGAGCGGATTCAGGCGGCCCGGGAACTGGCTCCCCAGATCCCCTTCAACCGCTCCCAGGCCCCGAGCCAGCCGGCCCCCTTGTTCACGCCCGTCCCCTGAGGCGGGGCTCTCAGGACGAGGAGGGGGGCGTGCGGACCAGCCCGGTTGCGTTGGGGCCTTTGAGGATCAGGACCGGACGGTCCGCCCGGCGCACCACCACCCGGGCCGTGCTTCCCAGCGGGATGCCCACCACCGTGCGGCGGCCCCGGCTGCCCATGACCACCAGGTCTGCGTTCTGGCGTTCCGCCTGTTCGACGATGACCGTCGCGGCCGGCCCCCCATCCACCAGGCATTTACAGGGCACGGGAATCAGGCGCTCGCGCAGGGCCTCGATCTTGGCCCGGGCCGCTTCCAGGCGGAGGGCTTCCCGCTCGGGGCGTCCCCTGCCGCCCGAATTTTCCTCCATGACGTGCAGCAGGATCATCCGCGCTCCGTAGTGGCGTGCCAGCGCCACACCCACCACCACGGCTTCCTCCGCTCCGCGCGAGAAGTCCACGGGAACCAGCACCGAGCGCAATTCGACGATGTGGGTCTGCCGCCCGTGCCGGGCCTCCTGCTTCTTCTTCGCGGCGGCACGGGAGGCGGCCACCAGCTTGCGGTCCAGCTTCTCGAAGAAGAAATCGTCGGGGCTCTTGGGGACTTGTCGCAGTTCCAGGCCTCGGACCTCGGCCATGTTGGGGGGTTCCACGTGGGGCTGCTCGAGCTCCCGGATCAGCGTCCGCTGGCTCTTGATGGTCATGATGGCGCAAGGGATGCGGCTGATGACCCGTTCGGTCACGCTGCCCAGAAGCTGGCGGTCGAGGCCGCGCCAGGCATGAGTGGTCACGATCATCAGGGCCTGGTCCAGACTGGCAGCCACGTCGTACAGGAAGCCCACGGGCGAGGCCACTGCAATCCTGGTGCGATAGGGCAACGGAGCCAGCCTCTGGCCGATCTCCTCCAGCTTTCGACGGGCGACATCCAGGTCGCAGTCGTAGGTGCAGGCGTGAGCCAGGACGATTTCGGCTCCGTGCTCCCGGGCCAGTTCCCAGGCCACCGGGATGGCCTGTAACGAGAAGTCGGAGAAGTCCGTGGGCACCAGGATGGTCTTCAGTTCGAGCATGGCCGCCTGCTCCTCGTGGGGTTCCCAGGTGATTCGGAAGGGTCTGGCCTGGACCCTTCGCCGTCTTGCCTCTACCCCCCCCTGTCGGGGGGCTCGCAAGAGAGCGAGTCCAGAGGGTCGACGATTCCTGCGGGCTGGGCCAGGAGCCGGTACAGGGTGTCCCGACGAGCTGGCAACCGACCCGCATCGCGGATCAACCGGTTGAGCTCCCGAGGAGGCTGGAACTCGCCATGTTTCGAGCCAGCGGCCGTCGAGATGTTCTCGGCCAGCAAGGTTCCGCCCAGGTCGTTGGCTCCACAGTCCAGCAGGATCTGGGCCAGTCGAGGGCCCTCCTTGACCCAGGAGGCCTGGATGTTGCGGAAGGTCTGGCCCAGGACCACCCGCGCCAGGGCATGGACGACCAGGACCTCGCACCCGGTGGCCCCTGCCCGCAGTTCGGGGATCCTCGAGTCCAGCCAGGCCGGGGCCTGATGGTGGACAAAGCTCAGAGGCACGAACTCGGTGAAGCCGCCGGTCTGCTCCTGGATGGTTCGCAGCCTCAGCAGGTGGCGGGCCAGGTGAGACGGCTCCTCCAGGAAGCCATACATGACCGTCGAGGTCGTGGTGAGGCCCAGGCGGTGCGCCGTGGTGATCACTTCGACCCACTCCTCGACCCGGATCCGGCGGGGTGAGATCCGGTCCCGGAGGCCCTGGTCCAGGATCTCCGCCGAGGTTCCCGGCAGGCTGCCCAGCCCCGCGTCCTTGAGGGCGCGCAGCAGGTCCTCCACGCTCCGTCCGCTGGCTCGGGCCCCGTGCAGGATCTCCTGGGGCGAGAAGGCGTGCAGGTGCATCCGGGGGTGGCGCTCCTTGAGGGCGCGGGTCAGACGCACGTAGTCCTCCCCGTCCAGGTCGGGGGCCAACCCGGCCTGCAAGCAGACCTCGCTCACCCCCAGGGCGGCAGCCTGGTCGACCCGGGACTGCATCTGCTCCAGCGAGATCCGCCAGGCGTCCGGGGCTCCCGGAGGGCGCGAGAAGGCGCAGAATCCGCAGCGCGCCGTGCAGATGTTGGTGTAGTTCAGGTTGAGGTTGGCCACCCAGGTGACCCGCTCGCCCACCTGGAGTCGGCGCAACTCGTCCGCCGCGCCGGTGAGCGCCTTCAACTCCGTGCCTCGGACCGAGGCCAGCAGGGTGGCCTCCTCCAGGGTGGTGGGATGGCCCTCCAGGGCCCGGTTCAAGGCCCGACGGACTTCGGCGCGGATGATGGTCATGGTTTTACTCCCAGTTCTCTGGACCTTTCGCGCACGGTGTTCAGCAGGCCCCCGTCCAGGTAACCCGGCTCTTCCACGAACTCCGGGTAGATGGCCAGCCGCTCGGCCAGGACGTAACCCTCCTCGGCGCAGGTTTGGGCCAGGGCCTCGGCGTGGGGCCAGGGGGCCTGGGGGTTGATGTAGTCCCGGGTCAAGGGGGACAGGCCTCCCCAGTCGTTGATCCCCGCCCGGAGCAGCAGGCGATGTCCGCCGGGGTTGAGGTTGGGCGGGGCCTGCAGGTTCACCTCCGGGCCCAGCAGCAACCGGGCCACGGCGACGGTGCGGGCCACCTCCTCCGCGTCTGGTTCGGCGTCCCCTGGAATGAGCAGGCCGGGCTGGTGGCGGAAGTTCTGGACGATCACCTCCTGGAGGTGCAGGTCACGCAGCAGGACCAGGGCCTCCACCCGCTCGCGCGGCGTCTCGCCGATGCCCAGCAGGATCCCGCTGGTGAAGGGGATGCGCAGGTCGACGGCGTCCCGCAGGACTCGCAGGCGCACCCCGGGGGCCTTGTCGGGCGAGGCTTCGTGGGGCATCCCCTTCCCGGCCAGGCGAGGGCTGGCGCTCTCCAGCATCAGGCCCATGCTGACGTTGCAGCGCTTGAGGAGGGTCAACTCCTCCCGGGTCAGGGCGCCGGCGTTGGTGTGGGGAAGCAGTCCCTCCTCCAGGGCGATCCGGCAGGCCACGGCCACCTGTTCCGCCGTGCAGTCCACCCCCAGTTGGCGCAGGGTCTCCTGGTGGGAAGGCCAGAGCGACTCGGGCCGGTCCCCCAGGCAGAAGAGGGCCTCGGTGCAGCCGGCCCGGAAAGCCCGACGACACTCGTGGCGGACCTCCTCGAAGGTCATGGTGTGCTGGCCCGGCTGGTCGGGTTCCCGGCGAAAGCTGCAATAGGCGCAGCGGTTGCGGCACAGGTTGGTCAGGGGCAGGAAGACGTTTCGCGAGAAGCTCACCCGCCGACCGTGTCCCCGGTCGCGCATCTCTTCGGCGGCCTCCAGCAGGGCGGGCAGTTCTTCAGGGGGGCCTTCCGCCAGACGGGTTCCCTCTTCGGTCGAGAGGGGCTGCCCGCCCAGGGTCCGTTCCAGGATTCCAGTCAGGTCCAGCCTGGCCCCGGCGGTTCCCCCGACTCCCTGCTGCGCGTCCTGAGCCATGCTCGTTCCTCCCGGTCGTTCGTCGAGGGTCTTCCAGTCGAAGATCTGTCCACCTCTTCCAGAGGCCTGAAGGACTCCTGGCCCTGCCGGACCGCGCTGATGTCGTTTGCCCGGAGGGTTGAGGCGCCCGGGCGGAGGGGCGGAGCAGGGCGGACCCCGGTTTCCGTGAATTGGTCCAACGATCGCTGATGGGAGGGCCGGGAGCAGATGGGGCAGGAACACGCTGCTTTTCAGGGGGCCAGGGAACCCGGTCCCAGAATCATCCAGGACCGGGTCGGGTAGCCTGGCTGATCGCCCTGGTCTGCGCCGGGGCCTTCATCGCGAACCTGGACGCCACCATCGTCAACATCGTCCTGCCGACCATGGCAGCGGAGTTCCAGGCCAGTCCCAGCAGGATCGCCTGGGTCTGTCTGGCCTACCTCCTGTGTGAGACCGGGTTCTTGCTCCCCTTCGGCAAGCTCGCCGACATGAAGGGCGGCAAGCCGGTGTACCTGGCGGGTCTTCTGGTCTTCCTGGTGGGGTCGGCCCTTTGCGCTTCTGCAAACAAGGTCAACGAGTTGATCCTCTTTCGGGCCCTCCAGGGGGTTGGCGGAGCCCTGCTCTACACGGTGATGCTTTCGTTTATCGCCTTGCACCTGCCGCCTGAGCGGAGGGTGGGAGCCACGGGGCTGGTCACCACCGCGGCTGCGGCGGGTTTCGGCCTGGGCCCTCCTCTTGGTGGGTGGATCGAGACCCAGGTCGGGTGGCGTTGGATCTTCCTGGTGAACATTCCCTTCTGCGCGGTCGCCTCGCTGGCTGCGGTCCGCTACCTCCCGGCAGCGCCCTATCGCCGCCTCGGGGCGCGTTTCGACCTTCCCGGAGCCGTCTTCTCCATCGTGGTCCTGGTCTGCTTCCTCTTCGGGGTCAACCAGGGGGTGGGCCGGGGTTGGACCTCTCCGATCATCCTGACCAGCCTGGCGCTGGCTGCGGTGTTCACGGTCGCCTTCGCCTTCAGCCAGTTGCGAGCTCCCGACCCGTTGCTGGATGTCCGTCTCTTTCGGGATCGCACCCTGGCCTTGATCCTGGCCTCCTTGGCAGCCAGTTTCTCGACCGTCGGTGGGGTCGTCTTCCTGTTCCCCTTCTACCTGGTCGACTACAGCCACCTGAAGCCGGATGTGGCTGGAATGCTGATGACCACGCTGAGTGTGGGGCAGTTCGCAGGCCCCTTCACGGGCCGACTTTCCCAGCGCTTCGGAGCCTATCGTCTGTGTCTTGCTGCCCTGGGCCTGTCCGTCGCGTCGTTCCTCTTCTTCCTGAGCTTGACCCTCACCAGCACGGTCCCCGTCTTGATCCTGGCCATGGGCCTCTTCGGACTGGCTCAGGGTTTTGGCAAGGCGCCGAATACCGCTCTGGCCATGGATCGCGCGCCGGCCAGCAAAGCTCACCAGGTGTCCAGTATCCTGGGCCTCGTGCGCAGTCTGCCCATGGCCTTGGGTGTCTTGTTCTTCGCGACCCTCTTCTCCCAGGGGATTCCCAGGCACGTGTCGCTCCAGGACACGCACCTGGGCGCGCTTCCAGACCCTTCCGTTCTGGCGCCGGGATTCCACCACGCCCTGACCTTCGGACTCGTGGTCAGCGTGGCGGCCATGGTCGCCATGATCTGGGCTTGGCGGGAGTCAGCCCCTCCAGTCGTCCCGGACGCCTGAAGCGCGTTCCCCGACCCGAAGAGGGCGGCCAGCGAAAGACAGCCGGATTTTTTTGGGGGTCTCACCGCCCCGGAGGCCCGTCCATGTCCCCCTGACAGTTTCATGTGGTGGATTCTGGGCCCCTGCCTGTGGCGCGACAAGGCGGCCCCGAGCGGCTATAATGGGGCGACCATGACCCGCCTGGCCCCCGTGTTGCTTGCAGCCCTCCTCCTGTTCGGAGCCGCTTCCCTTTCAGCCGCCCCGGCCCTGGCGCCGCCGCGCCTGGTGGATATCCGGGTGTGGTCCTACGCCTCTGGCAGCCAGGACCGCGCCCAGACGGTCCTGTGGTGGCTGCCTGAGGGCATCCAGGCCGCGCGTCCCGACACCTTTACCCACGGTGGCCTGCTGCGCGTGCGGGTCCTGGTCGCTGGCGGTCTGGACGAGGATCGCGATGGCACTTTGAACTGGTTGAGCGTGGTCTTCCACGACGCGGCTGGAGCGGAGTTCGAGCTTCCCCTCGAGCGCCGTGAGACCCGGGCCGGCGTCAAGGACGTCTGTTGGAGGATTCCCCTGGAGTGTGCTCCGGGGCCGCTGCACCTGGAGGTCCTGGCTTGGGGCGAACGCCCCCAGGGGCCCGCGCGCACCATGTCCCCGGCCGACGGCTCGGGGAAGCTCGAGTTGGGCCGTGTGGCGGACTGAAGTCGACCTGCCCCACCTGGAGAGGGCGCTGGAGCTGGCCGAGCGAGGTCGGTTGAGCTGCGAGCCCAATCCGATGGTCGGGTGCGTCCTGACCTCCGGTGGGCAGGTGGTGGGCGAAGGATTCCATGAGGTGGCCGGTTCACCTCACGCCGAGGTCCAGGCCCTGCGCCTGGCCGGGGAGGCAGCTCGGGGGGGGACGGCCTACGTGACACTGGAGCCGTGCACCCACTTCGGTCGAACTCCACCTTGCGTGGGAGCCTTGCTTCAGGCCGGGATCGCTCGGGTCGTGGTGGGGCTGGAGGACCCCTTTCCCCAGGTCTGCGGGGAAGGGGTGCGCCAGTTGCGCCAGGCGGGCGTGGAGGTCGATCTGGCCCCGCGGGCCTTCCAGGAACGTTGTGCCCGCCAGAACTGCCGCTTCCTGCACCGGGTTCGTCGGGGCGGGGCCTTCGTGACGATGAAGTTCGCCATGACCCTGGACGGCAAGATCGCTACCTCCACCGGCCACGCCCGCTGGATTTCCAGTCCGGCCAGTCGGGCCCGCGCTCAGTTCGAACGCGCCGCGCATCGGGCGATCCTGGTGGGAGTGGGCACGGTCCTGGCCGACGACCCGCGCCTGGACTGCCGGATGTCGGGCGGGCGGGACCCCGTGCCGGTGGTGCTGGACAGCACCCTGCGGACGCCGGTCGACTCCAGGCTCCTGCGGGGGGGGCGGGCTCTGGTGGCCTGTCGGGAGGACGCTGATCCCGAGCGGGCCGGACTCTTGGAGCAGGCGGGGGCCGAGATCCTGCGGCTTCCCGGGCGGGGCCGGGTGGACCTCGCCGCCTTGTTGGAGATCCTGGCCGGGCGGGGCCTGGACAGCGTGTTGCTGGAGGGCGGCGGCCAGGTGCACGCCTCGGCCCTGGCCTCGGGGGCGGTGCATCGGGTCCTGGGCTTCGTGGCCCCCCTGATGGTGGGTGGCAGCCAGGCTCCCACGCCCGTGGAGGGCCCCGGAGTGGCCCGCATGGATCAGGCCTGGCAGGTCCGCCACCTGGCCTGGGAGGTCCTGGGGCCCGACCTGGTCTGCGAGGGCTTCCTCTGGGATTGGAGCGATCTGCTTCGATGAAGTCGAACCCTCAGAGACTGCGCGTGTCCCGAGGGGCCGAGGCCTGGTTGCCGACCTTGGCCGGGGAGTTCCGGATGCTGGTCTTCCTGGGGGAGGAGGATTCCCGCGAGCAGGTGGCCCTGGTGTCCGGCTCGCTGGAGGGCGACGCTCCCGTCCTGGTGCGCATGCACTCCGAGTGCCTGACCGGGGACGTCTTCGGATCCCAGCGCTGCGACTGCGGGGCGCAGTTGGACCTGGCCCTGGCGGAGGTGGGGCGCAGCGGCCGGGGCGTGTTGCTGTACCTGCGGCAGGAGGGCCGGGGGATCGGCCTTCTGAACAAGACGCGGGCCTATCGACTGCAGGAGTTGGGCCGGGACACCGTGGAGGCCAACCTGGCCCTGGGGTTCGGGATGGACCTGCGGGACTACCGATTGGCGGCGGCCATCCTGGAGGACCTCGGGGTTCGCCGGGTCGAGCTTCTGACCAACAACCCGGCCAAGGTTCGGGCCCTGGAGTCTTGCGGCCTGGAGGTCTCCCGGCGGCCCCTGGAGATTCCGCCGACCCCGGCCAGTCAGGCCTATCTGCGGACCAAACGTGAGAAGATGGGGCACGACCTGCGTCTGGTCTGAACCTTCTCAGACTTCACGACTTCCCGTCGGCACCAGGAAGAGTCGGGGGCGCTGGCCCGGTCCCGGCTGCACCTCCACCTGCACCCCGAAAACCTGCAGCAGCAGGGCCGGTTCGAGCACCTCGGCGGGAGGGCCGTCCCGCAGCACGTGGCCCTGGCGCAGGGCGATCAGCCGGTCGCAGTACAGCGAAGCCAGGTTCAGGTCATGCAGGGCCGCCAGGATCGTCAGGCCGTGGGTTCGATTCAGCCGCGAAAGCAGGTCCATGACCTCCACCTGGAAGCTGATGTCCAGATGGGAGGTCGGTTCGTCCAGGACCAGGATTCGAGCCTCCTGGGCCAGGGCCTGGGCGATCCGGACGCGCTGGGCCTCACCTCCCGAGACCTCGGTGATCCGACGCTCGGCCAGGTCCAACACGCCCGTGTCGGCCATGCAGCGACGCACCACCTCGTCGTGCCCCGAATCCAGCAGGCCCAGGCCGGATCGGTGGACGTAGCGGCCCATGGCCACTACTTCGCGGCAGGTGAAGGGCAACCAGACGTGCACGTCCTGGGGCACGAAGGCCAGGGTGGAGGCCAGGCGTCCCCGGGGGATCCGGGTCAGGTCCTCTCCGCCCAGGTCCACGTGGCCCTGGGTCGGGCGCAGGACCCCCGCCAGCAGCTTGAGAAGCGTGGACTTGCCCGAGCCGTTCGGGCCCAGAAGACCGACGAAAGTTCCCGGCTCCAGCTCCAGGTCCAGGGGGTCCAACACCTGGGGGGAATCGGGAGTATAGGAGAAGGTCAGGCCCAGGGCCTGAAGGCGGGGAGGCGTCACGACAGGCCCTTCCTGCGATGCAGCAGCCAGAAGAAGAAGGGGGCTCCTACCATGGCCGTGACGACCCCCACGGGGATTTCCTGCGGAGCCCCCACGGTTCGTGCCACCGTGTCGGCCAGGACCAGGAAGGCCGCTCCCCCCAGGGCCGAGGCCGGCATCAGGACCCGGTGGTCCGGCCCCACCAGCATGCGCGTCAGGTGCGGGACGAGCAGGCCCAGGAAGCCGATCAGTCCCGAGGCCGAGACGGCCGCCGCCGTGACCAGCGAGCCCGCCAGGATGACCTGGATTTTCAGGCGCTCGACGTCGACACCCAGGCTCCAGGCTGCCTCGTCCCCCATGCTGGCCACATTCAGGGCCGGGGAGAGCAGATACAGGGCCACCCCTCCGATCAGCAGGTAGGGGGCGACCAGGGCCACCCGCGAGGCGTCGGCCTGTCCCAGCGAGCCCATCAACCAGAAGACGACCCGGGGCAGGTCCTCGTGCGCCAAGGTCATCAGGAAGCTGACCATGGCGCCTGCGAACGAGCCCACCACGACGCCCGCCAGCAGGAAGGTCTCCACCGGCAGGGTGTTGCCGATCCGGGCCAGGCGATAGACGGCCAGCATGGCGCCCAGGGCTCCCAGGAAGGCCAGGGCGGGAACCGGCGAGAGCCAGGGAAGGGGGGAGGGGAGGTGCAGGACGATCGCCAGGGAGGCGCCCAGGGCTGCCCCGGCGGAGGTGCCGACGATATAGGGATCCGCCAGGGGGTTGCGCAGGATCCCCTGGAAACCGCTGCCCGCAAGGGCCAGGGAGGCACCGACCAGCATCCCCAGCAGGACCCGGGGCAGCCGCAGGTCCAGCAGGATGGTGGCCGTGGCCGGGTCCAACCGGGCCGGGTCGGTCCAGGCCAGCCAGAGGTCGCCCGGGGTGATGGGGACCGAGCCGACCAGCATCCCAACCAGGCCTGCCACGGCCAGCAGGGCGGCGCCCCCCGTGCAGGCCAGAGCCAGTCGAACGGCGAGGGAGGCCCGTCTCATCGGCCCGGCTCTCCAAAAACCTGGACCAGGTTCCGCAATCCCTCCAGGCTGCGCATGGTCGGCCGGACCACCAGATCCGGTTCCAGCTTCCGGACCCGACCTTCCCGCACGGCCGTCAGCCGCTCCCAACCTGCCCGATGCGGAAGATCCGCCGGTTCCAGGGTGGTCAGCAGCAGGATTTCAGGATCCCGGCGGACCAGGTCCTCCAACGAGATCGTGGGGTAGGTCTCGGAGAGGTCTCCGTAGACGTTGTTCCCCCCCGAGCGTTCGATCATCTCGTGGACCAGGCTGGTGCTCCCTGCCGTCATGAGGGGCTCTCCCCAGATCTCCACGAAGACTCGTGGAGCGTGGGGCAGGCTGCGGGCGGCCCGTTCCACCTCCTGCAGCCCGGCCTGGAAGGCTGCCAGCGCCTCAGAGGCCTTTTCTTCGGCACCCAGGGCCCGACCTAGGACTGGAAGGTTGGCCTGGAGGTCCGCCAGGGTCCTGGTCTTCAAAGCCAGGACGGGCAGGCCCAGCCCCTCCAATCGGGCACGGATCTCTTGTCCCTGCAGGTTGTCGTCCAACAGGATCAGGTCCGGGTGGAGGGCCAGGATCCGCTCGTAGTCCGGCTGCATCCCGCCCACCCGGGGCAGGCTCTCGACCTGGGGAGGATGGTGATCGTTGTCGGTCACCGCCACCACCCGGTCTCCAAGTCCCAAAGCGAAGAGGGTCTCGGTCAGGTTTGGGGCCAGGCAGAGCAGGCGCCGGGCCTGGTCGGACCGGGCCGGCGCCGAAACTGGTGGGCGCTCGGTGCAGCCGCCCACCAGGAGCAGGACCACCAGGGCGGCCAACAGGGAACTTCTCGGTCTCACTCCTCGCGAGGCTCCGGGGTCTGGGCAGGGTTCTGCTCCGAGGAGGGAAAGGCCAGGGCCACCACCTCGTCCTGGGCTTCCGGCATCCGGCGGGTCTCCAACTCGACCTCTTCAGGGGCATAGGCCGAGACAACCCGGATCTGTTCCCCGTCGGGGGTCTGGAGGCACTCGTAGCGGGTGTCATCCTGAGGGTCGCGCAGGATGAAGCTGGCCCGGGGTTCCAGCCAGCGGACCAGTTGCCGGGCTTCCAGGAAACGCCCGTGGTCCACATGGTCGCGGTACTCGCGCAGGAGGCCTTCCAGGCGGGGGGCCAGGTCCGCAGACACCTCGCCCGCTTCCTGTTCGCGGCGATAATCCAGATATTCGTCGCACCAGTCGATCTCGATCTTCAAGAAAGGCCTCCCCGGGGAGCAGAGCACCCCTGACGCAATTCCCTTCGTTCCCGGTGCTCCATTCCCTGGAAGCGATGGCAGGAGGCAGCGGCGAGGCCGCGAAAGTCCGGCCTTCCCGTGCCCAGGACCTCCACCCGGGCCAGCAAGAGGGCCTCCGCCCCCGGGCCCGTGTTGAAGTGGGCCGGCGGCAAGAGCCAGTTGCTGGTCCAGTACGACCGCTGGTTTCCCCGCCGCTTCGCTGCCTACTTCGAGCCTTTCGTGGGCGGCGCAGCCGTGTTCTTTCACCTGTTGCCCGCCACCACCCGGCATCGGGTCCGCCTGTCGGACCTCAACGGGGACCTGATCGAGGTCTATCGGACGCTGCAGGGCGACCTGGAGGGTTTGATCCACCGTCTGGCAGAGCACGCCGGGCAGCACTCGGAGGAGCACTTCTACCGGGTCCGCTCCTGGACGCCCGAGGATTTGGAGCCGGTGGAGCGGGCCGCTCGGACCATCTACCTGAACAAGACCTGCTACAACGGACTGTATCGGGTCAACTCCTCGGGGCAGTTCAACGTCCCCTTCGGTCGCTACAAGAATCCCAGCATCCTGGCCGAACCTCGGCTGCGTGCGGCGGCGCGTGCCTTGGAGGGCGTGGAACTGGCAGTCGAGGGGTTCGAGTCGGTCCTGGAGCACGCCCGGAAGGGAGACCTGGTCTACTTCGACCCTCCCTATCAGCCGCTGAGTGCCACCTCCAGCTTCACCGCCTACACGCGCTGGAATTTCGGTGCGGCCGAGCAGGTCCGCCTGGCCGAGGTCTTTCGCGAGCTGGCCTCGCGCCAGGTCAAGGTCCTCCTGTCCAACTCGGACAGCCCTCTGATTCACGAACTCTACCAGGGCTACCCGACCCACCTCGTCCGGGCCAACCGCTTCATCAACTCCAAGGGCGATTCCCGGCAGGCCATCCACGAGGTGCTGGTCTGCAGCTTCCGGTGAACCTGGCCGAGGCCTGGGAGCTTCTGCTGAGGGACCTGCCCGAGGGCAGGCCGATCCGCGTGCTGGCGGCCGAGATCAAGGCCCGAACGGGTCTGGAACCGCGGCTGATGGCCAAGTTCGACCATCGTCACCAGGTCCCGGAGGCCCTGCGACGGCGCAATCTGTTTGTGCTGCCGATCCGCAACGGGGAGTATGCCCTTCTTCCGGGCGAGGGCTACCACACCCTGGAGCCTTGTCCTGCCCCTGGCGACTTCCCGTCTCGGGCCGAGTTCACCTTGCGAACCCTCGAGCAGGGGCTCTCGGAGTCGCAGTACCTGGACCTGGCCTACCACTCGGGTCTTCTGTCGCACTTCACCGGGGTGGCCACGCTGTTCCCCACCATCCGCGGTCGCAAGAGGGCTCCGCGTTTCAGCTTCCGGGTGGGCGGGGCCGACCTGGATGTCGAGGGAGTCCAGGTTGAGGTGGATGCCGGCTACGAGGGGCCCCAGGAGGTGCTGATCCTGGAGGCCAAGATCGGCGACCCGGCGGACTTCCACCTGCGTCAACTCTACTACCCCTTCCGCTTCTGGAGCCAGTTGACCCCCAAGCGGGTCCGTCCGATCTTCTTCACCTTCTCGCCCCAGGACGGAGTGATCCGGCTTCGGGAGTATCAATTTGAACCACCCGATTGTTACCGCGCCCCGCGGCTGGTCCGCGCAGCCGCCTATCGGCTCCGCCCCCGTCGGGGACGTCTGCCGGTCTGGCGGTGCGCCCCAAGCCAGGTCCTGAGCGTCCCTCAGGCCGACGATCTGGAGAAGGTGGCCCGGCTCCCCTTCCTCGTCTTTCAGGGGCTGGACCGACCCGGCCGCGTGGCCGAGGGGTTGGGTTTCAGCCCCCGACAGGGAGGCTACTACACCGAGGCCTGCCAGATGCTGGGCCTGGTCGGGATCGTCCAGGGGCGTCTGCACCTGACCGCGGCCGGGCGGGACTACGTCGAGATGGAGGTGGAGCCTCGCCACGAGTTCCTGGCGCGCCTGGTCCTGGAGCTGCCGATCATGCGGCGGGCGCTGGTGGAGATGCTTCTGTCTCCCTCCCGCCGACTCGAGCACTCAGCTCTGGTGGACCTGGTGGTCCGTGAGTCGGGGCTGGCGGGCAGCACCGCCTCGCGCCGGGCGGGAACCCTGCGCAGGTGGTTCGCCTGGCTGGGGCGGGCCCTGGGTCTGGTCCGGGTCGGCAAGGGCTCCATCGAACTGGTGGCGCCCGCTCGGGTTGAGGAACTCCGTCTTTTCTGAAAGGCCGATTCGAAAAGCAGCAAGCCTGACCGCTTGCACGGCCAGGCTTGCTGCGCGGGAAGGTCGGGGGGAACTCTTGGGATCAGGAGCGCTGACGCACCTGGTCCAAAGCCTCCTGGGCGTCCACGAAGCCCTTGCCCTGGTCATTGGCGCTGAACCCCGGCATGGGGTCCGCGGTGTTTCGCAGGATCTCCTTGAGCGTCCGCGGGTCCAGGTCGTTGGCCTGTTCCAGGCCGGCGACGATGCCCGCCACCAGGGGGGCGGAAAACGAGGTCCCGGGGGCGGCCACCAGGCCATCTTCGGGGATGTAGACCGGGGGCAACCCCGACTTGACGGCCTTCTCGACCTCTTCCGGGCTGCGCCGGAGGATGTCCCGCGGCAGGCCCAGGCCCTTGATCAATTGGGGCTTGTCGGTCAGCAGGGCCTTGAGCTTCTGACCGCTCATGCTGCGCAGGGTCTGAACGGTCTTGCCCGTCTGCTCCATCTCCGAACCGGGCACGCTCCAAGAGACGATGAACTCGCCCGGAGCCAGGATGTCGGGCTTGGTCAGCCCGTCGTCGGTGGGTCCACGGGAGGAGAAGTCGCTGACCTTCTGGAGATCCAGGGCGGCGCCTACGGTCAGGGCCGAGGCGGAGTCCGCGGGAGAACCCAGGGTCCTGGCATCCGGGCCGCTGTTGCCCCCCGCCGCCACGACCGTGATCCCGAGTTTGGTGGCCAGTTCGACCGCCCGGTTGATGGGGTCTTCCCGGTCAGGTCGACCATCCGGACCGGCACCCAGGGACATGTTGATGACCTCGATGCCATACTTCTCCTTGTTCTGGATCGCCCACTGCAGGCCCCGGATGATGTCGGAGGGCCGGCCCTGGCCGTTCTCGTCCATGACCCGGACGGCCACGATCTTGGCATCCGGGGCGGTGGCCAGCACGTCTCCCGCCACGTGGGTGCCGTGTCCCACCGGGTCGATGGGCCGCGGAGAACCGTCGACCACGTCCTGCCAGGCCAGCAGGTTGAACTGCGGGTGGTCGAAGCCCGAGTCCAGGACGGCCACCACCTGGCCCTTGCCGGTGATCCCCTGCTGGTGCAGGCTGTCCGCCTGGGTCAGGGCCACCGGGTCCACCAGGGGCATGGAATAGTCGCCAGAGTCCAGGTTCATCTGCACCTTGGGCAGGCCCGGCCACAGGTCACGCGGGCGGTTGTCGAAGACCAGATAGCCTTCCTTCTCGAGCTTCTCGGCGGTCTTCTGGTCCACCCTGGCGGTGACGCCCACCGTGTCCAACTGCTCCTGGACTTCCACGCCCTTCTCGGCAAGCTGCTGATTCATCTTGCGAGGATCCACGCTCTGGGTCAGGCTTCCGTCGCCCGGTGCACGCATGATGATGACGTCCTGAGGGCCATCCAGGCTGGCTGGAACCGCCTTGAAGGGGCTCTCGGCCTCGCCACGCATCGCCGCGTTGATCCGGCTGAGCTGGGTGGGTGTGAAGTACTGGCTGCTGGAGCCGCCGATCGGTGTGCTCATTGGGTCGCCTCCCGACATGGGTCCGGAACATCTTTGCTCCAGTCTCCATGATGATTCCCCGAACGCGGGGCTGTGTTGCAGAAATGTGAATGTTGTGTGGATGCAGGCCGAGTGATGGGGGAAACTTCCGGCAATGCCCTCAAGACGGGGACTCGCTCTGGGCGCTGCGCAGCAAGGCGCGCATTTCCAGGGCGCTGGCGCAGGCCAGCAGCAGGCGCCGGAGCTTGGGGTCCAGGAAGGTGCGGGCGAGGTCGGTCAGGATCTCGATCTGTTCGACCTCCTTGTCCTGGGGCGTGAGGACCACCACGACCGCGCGAACCTTTTCGGGGACTCCGGTTGACCTGAAGCCCTCCGGGCACAGGGCCAGGCCGACCAGCGGGGCCGGAATCCCCGGAAGACGGCCGTGGGCCAGGCGGACGCCCGGAGCCAGATCGTCTCCGGTCAACCTTTCGCGCCGGCGGATCGCCTCCAGCAGGATTTCTGGAGGGGAACCAATGGCGGTGCACAGGCCGCCGACGACGGTTTCAACGGCCTGGACCGGGTCATTGTCGGAGTCCAGCACGAAGAAGCCGCGGTCGCGGAGGAAGCGGACGAAGCGGGCGGGCTTGCGGCGGGCCAGCATCCGCTCCATCATGGGCCCGCTCAGCATGGAGGTCACCAGGGCCATGACCACCAGGGCCACCAGCATCCGCTCCATCATGGGCCCGCTCAGCATGGAGGTCACCAGGGCCATGACCACCAGGGCCACCAGCATCCGGTCATCGATCAGGCCAGCCTCGCGGGCCAGCAGGCCCAGGATGATCTCCATGGCTCCGCGGGCGTTCATCCCGAAGCCCAGGGCCCAGGCATCCCGGCCAGGATGGCGCCGCCCCCGCACCCCAGGATCTTGCCGACGCAGGCGATGGCCAGCACCACCAGGCACAGGGTCGGGTCGAAGGATTCGACGAAGTTCACCCGCAGGCCGATGGAGGCGAAGAAGAGCGGAGCAAGGAGCGCTGCGACGAAGTGGTGCAGGATCAGCCGGGTCCGCTCGGTGATGTGCGCCGAATCCCCCAGGGCCACCCCGACCAGGAAGGCTCCGAAGATGGCGTGGACCCCGATCCACTCGGCGAAGGCCCCGCACAGGAGGGCCAGGGAGACGCACAAGGCCAGAACGCCGGCGGGCCAGGCGGTGTGGGCCTGCACCCGGACGATGATCTGGTTGAGCGCAACCCGACCCACCGTCAGCATTCCCGCCGCGAAGGCCAGCGTGGCCATCACGGTGGTCCGGATGTCGAAGCTGCCCTCCTCCAGATGCCGCCCCGGGATCAGGCCCAGGACCAGGGCGAAGAGGAGCCAGCCGATGAAGTCGTTGACGATGGCCGCCGCCAGGATGATCATCCCCAGGTCGGTGCGGAAGAGGTGCAGGTCCATCAGGATCTTGGCGATCACCGGCAGGGCAGAGATGGACAAGGCGGTGGCCAGGAAGAGGGCATACAGGAAAGTGCCGGATTCAGGGGGCTTGCCCAGCAGGTCGGGGGCGGCGTAGACCACGGCGAAGCCCAGCGCGAAGGGGAAGACCATCCCGGCGGCGCTGACGACCGTGGCCATCCGGCCCTGGCGCTTGATCCGGGACAGGTCGACCTCCAGGCCCGCCACCAGCAGGAAGAGGACCACCGCCACCTGGGTCATCGCCTGCAGGCCGAAGGCCGCCGGCCCGGTCTCCGGGAAGAGGCGGGCGGTGGCCTCGGGCCACAGGGTGCCCAGGATGGTGGGGCCCAGGAGGACCCCGGCCAGGATCTCCCCCAGGACGGCGGGCTGACGAAGGGCTGAGGCCAACTCGCCCAGGGCCCGGGCCACCCCGACCAGGAGCCCCAGCGCCAGGAACAGCGAGACCAGGTCTGAGTGGCTCGTGGGGTCCGCCGCGGCCGCCAGGCCAGAAGGGCACAGGGCAGGTTCAGCAGCGTCAGGTCGGTGCCGTGGGGGAAGAGGCGCTCGAGAACCGAGGCCTGTTCCTGTTGGGGGGTCGGGACGACCAGCAGGTCGGCCGAATTCTCCCGGGAGTAGCGGATCGCCTCCAGCCCTTCTCTTCCCGCCAGGCTCTCCACCCGGACGGGCAACTGGTCGGCCTGGCAGTCTTCCAGCATATTGGCCAGTCGGTGCCGGGCAGCCAGGGCCGTCACCCGGCGCTCATCCTCGGTCTGGTCCAGGTTGGCGCCTTCCTCCAATGCCAGGTTGAGGGCGGGCAGCTCCAGCTCCTGGACCACGTGCAGGGCTTCCACGTTCTCGGCGCGGGCCAGTTCCAGGACGTCTCGCAGCATCTCCGGGGAGGGTGTGGAGGGGTCCATCACGGCCACGATGCGTCGGAAGGGCGAGGGATTCGGGTCGGGAGAGGGCAAGAGCAGGGTCGGGCAGGGGGCGGTGCGGGCGATCCGGCGGGCCACCGAGCTGAAGAAGGCGCCCAGGGGACCCTCCTGCTCGAGGGCTCCCAGGACCACCAGGTCGCTACTTCGGGCCTCTTCGGCCACCACGTCCTCGATGCGCCCTGTCCGGAAGGTCACGTCCCCGTGTGGCTCGGCAAGACTCCGGTCCAATAAAGCCTGCAACCGGCTCTGGGTGGCAGGGGTCTTGGCACCGACGTGCAGGAAGCGCATCCGCAGACCCAGGGAACGGCTCAGTCTGGAGGCCTCTCGGGCCACCGACTCGGCCGTGGGCGAGAGGGCGATCAGGACCAGCATCTCGCCGGGCGGTCGGCTCACCGCACCGGGTCTTTTCGGGATTCCAAGACGGGTATGAGGTTCCCCCTGGCGGGTCCAGGCACAGCCCTGAATACACGGTCTGCGTCAGGCATTTCCTGGCGACGGCAGGCGATTCCTGCGGGGTTCAGGAGGTGGTGAGGAGCTTCTCGACCTCGACCAGCTCTGGAGTGCCCCGGATTCCCGCCAGGATGGCCCCGAATTCCTTGCGGAACAGGACCCGCCCCCGTCCGTCTGCCAGGAGGATCCCGTCCCGGGCCTGGATTCGGATTCCCGCACGCCCCAGAGCGTCGAGCAGGCCGGGAAGATCCCGGTACCAGGCGTGACAGATGGCCCCATAGTCCTGGTTGATTTCCCGGAAGGCCCGCCGCAGGTTCGGGTGGGCGAGCAGGTTGGTGAAGAGTTGGGGGTCCTGCCGTCTGACCCAGGCCATCCAGGCCAGGATGTAGCCTCGGAACTCGGGCCAGGCCACCACCGTGGCGTCGGCATCGGCCAGGCGGGTCACCCAATCGCAGCCGCTTCCGGAGGGGCGATGGACCAGGTCCCGCACCAGGTCCAGTCCGGTGCGGGTTCCCGCGTGGTAGGCCGCGAACTCGTCCAGCAACCCGAAGATTCCGAATTTCTGGGTCGTCATGTTGGGATCCGGAGAGTCGATGTAGGTCGCAAAGCGTTGAGCGTTCTTCAGGAAGGAGGGAAACGAGTCCGCCGCCTGGCGGGAGGAGGGGGTGGGCCGACCGCGGAGGACGAGGGTGTGACCTGGACGGAGGATGAGTCCGATGCTGCCAGGGTGGGCCAAAGCCTCGGGGTCGTTCCGGGTGGCCAGGACCCGGGTCAGGAAGTGGCAGGATTCGTGGACCATCACCGAGGCCGCGCTGACCAGTCGGCTCTTGGGCTGGTTGCGCACGAAGGCCCCGGCGTCCCAGGGCCCGAATCGGACCTCCCCGATGGACTGCGGAATGACGCCGGCATCGGCCAGCGCCTGGGCCATGACCCAGACACCCAAGGGGCTGGCCCTCTGGAGGTGCGTCAGGACTTCCTCCAGCGAGAGGTTGGCTTCCCGGGCCGCCACCGGGACCGCCAGTGACAGGCCGAAGGCTCCCAATACCCCCAGAAGGCGGCGGCGGGTCAGCAAGAGGGACGAATCCGGTCGGGCCAAGGCCAGCACCTCCTCTGCTCTCGATTCACCGGGCAGGAGGCGGCTCCTTTGCCCCTCGGGGGGCTTCGAGGGATCCCGCCGTCGAAAGCGAAGCGATCCTGCCAGTGACCCGAATCGAGACCAGGGACCAGGGCGACCTGACGCCACAGCCTGGTCCGCCCCGCGCCTTGGCGGTGGCGGAAGCCATCGTCGGTCAACTCTACCTCGTCTCGGTGGTGGCCGTTGCCGTCAGCCGCCTGGGCGAGGAGTCTCCTCGGACCTGAACCGGCGGGGCGAGGGCTCAGAACAAGAGCAGGTGGTTGGTGGCCAGGCCCAGCAGCAGGAGCAGGACTCCCAACCCCAGGCAGACCAGGAAGAGTCCCGCCACCATCGTCTCGGTGTCGGCTCGGGCTCGCCGACGCAGGTCGCCTGCCGTCTGGGCCAACAGGTCCGGAAGCCGGCCCTCGTCCTCGCCCTGCCCGATCTGCTCGAGGATTTCTTCCGGGAAGAAGTCGACCGAGCCCAGGACATCCAGGACCGAGGCGCCCCAGCCGAGTTGGCTGGCGGACTGGAGCAGGTGTGACTCGTAGTGCAGGCTTCCCGTGCATCGGGCGGCCAGTTGGGCCGCCTGGGGCAGGGAGAGGCCGGAGGCCAGAAGCGAACTCAGCACCTCCAGGAAGCGGACGCCCACCTGCAGGCGCAGCGCCCGCCCGAACGTGCTGGTCCGGGCCAGCAGCCCCTCCAGCAGCGAACGCAGGGGGCGCCAGGAATACAGGACCCGCAGCGCAAGTCCCAGCACCACGAGCAGGCCCAACGCAGCCGCCAATGTTCCCAGGACGGCGATCAGCCACTTCTGAAGACCCTGGCGAAAAATCAGCGGAACCAGGGCCAGCATGACCACTCCACCCGACCAGATCAAGGGCCAGCGGAGTTGGTGCTGCAGGGCCTGGCGAAGGGCCAAGGTCTCCTTCAATGAGTCCGCCAGGACTCGCAACTGGCTGTCCAGGGTGCCTGATTCCTCGCCGGCCCGGACCATGCTGGTTTCATACGCTCCGAAGGTTCCCGGGAATCGCGTCATCGATTCGGACAGGCTCTGCCCGGAGACGATTCCTTGCGCCAGCCCCGGCGCCTGTCGAGGAAGGGTCTCCCGCCCGGCCTCCTCGACGGCGGTGGCGATCGATTCACCTGTCTCCAGACGGGTCCGCAGGGCCTCCAGGAAGGCGATTCGGGCGGGGAGAGGAGACTCGAAGAGGAAGTCCCGAAGGCGCTCGGCCCAGGAGGCTGAGGTCGCCGGGCAGGCTCCGGTCGGCGTGGCCGTGGGGTCGGGGACTTCCACGTCGGCCGCCCTCCAGCGCTCCTCTTCTTCGGCCATGATCTCCAGGGGAACTCAGCGCAGGTACACCTCGCCGCCCAGGATGATCAGGTCACGAGGTCCCAGGGAGGCCCCCTGAGGGATGGACTGGCCGTTGACCAGGGTGGTGCTGTTCACCGTCAGGCTCTGCAGGACCGGGACCCGGCCGATCCAGTGCAGGCTGGCATGCAGGCGCGAGACGGCCGTGCTCTCCAGGACGATGTCGCAGTGGGCGGCGCGACCGATCAGGGTGCGCTTCCCGGTCACCTGATAGCGGGCCGCCGGCCGGCCATCTCCCAGCAGTTCCAGAATTCCCATCACATTGAAGTCTGCCGGCCGGCCTGTTGGTCGGGTTCAAGCCGACGGTATTCGGCCAACAGGCTTCCCCTCTGGATTCGGGCACCCGGGGACAGGCGGGTCCGACCGCTGGCCGGCACGCCGTCCACCCGCACCGGGTTGGTGAAGGAACGGTTGGAGATTTCGAAGGCTCCAGCCTCTTCGCACCAGTCCAGGACGGCGTGCACGCGCGAAACCGAGGGGTCCTCGAACTCCAGGGTGTTCTCCAGGCCTGAGCCCGGGCGCCCCAGAACCACCTGAGGACCTTGCAGGGGATGGACCTGCCCGGTATCCCGCCCCTCCAGGATGACCAGTTGGTGTGTGCTCATCTGTCGGGCAGGTTCGGCGCGTCGATTCGGGCCCCTTCAGCGCGGTGGCCGGACCGGTTCAGGGGTCAGTGGGTGTCGGTGAAGCCGGCCGGAGCCTCCTCGACAATGGTTTCATGGATGCGGCTGTGGCGTATGCCGTACAGCAGGTAGATCCCCAACCCCAGAATCAGCCAGATCCCGAAACGGACCCAGGTCACCAGGGGCATGGCCGCCATCAGGTAGCTGCAAGAGAGGATTCCCAGGATCGGGACCCAGGGAACCAGGGGAGTCCGGAAGGGGCGGGGTGCCGCAGGGCGGGTGTGGCGCAGGACGATCACTCCGGCGCAGACCAGGATGAAGGCGAAGAGCGTGCCGATGTTGCACAGCTCGACCACGGCGTTGATGTCCATGAAGCCCGCGGCGGTGGCCACCGCGACGCCGGTCAGGATGGTGGTCACGTGGGGCGTGCGGTACTTCGGGTGCACCCGCCCGAAGAAGCGGGGCAGCAGGCCATCCCGGGCCATCGAGAAGAAGATTCGGGGCTGGCCCATCTGGAAGACCAGCAGCACGGCGGTCATCGAGATCAGGGCCCCGAAGGCGATGATCCCCGAGGCCCAGTGCAGGCCCAGCTTCTCGAAGGCCGTGGCCATCGGCTCGGCGGTGCCCAACTCGGTGTAGGGGACCAGGCCGGTCAGGACGGAGGCCACCAGCACGTAGAGGATGGTGCAGATCACCAGCGAGCCGATCATCCCGATCGGCAGGTTGCGCCCCGGATCTTCGGTCTCCTCGGCGGCGGTGGAGACCGCGTCGAAGCCGATGTAGGCGAAGAAGATCAGGGCGGCGCCGGCCTTGATTCCGGCCCAGCCGTTGGGGGCGAAGGGGTGCCAGTTGGCGGGGTCCACGTAGAACGCCCCCAGGCCGATGACGAAGAACACCACCAACAGCTTGATCAGGACGATTCCATTGTTCACGTGGGCCGACTCGCGGATGCCCCGGACCAGCAGCCAGGTCAGGGCGGCCACGATCAGGATGGCGGGCAGGTTGAAGACGATCGGGACCCCCAGCACGTGGGGGGCGTTGTGCATGATCTCGGCGGGGGCGCTCTGGGTCGCGGTCAGGAGCCAGTCCGGAATGGGGATCCCCAGACCTCGGATCAGCGAGCCGAAGTATCCCGACCAGGAGATGGCCACGGCCACGTTGCCGACGGCATACTCCAGGATCAGGTCCCAGCCGATGATCCAGGCCACCAGCTCGCCCAGGGTGGCGTAGGCATAGGTGTAGGCGCTGCCCGCGATGGAAATCATCGAGGCGAACTCGGCATAGCACAGGGCACAGAAAGCGCAGGTGATGGCCACCAGCGCGTAGCACAGGATGACCGCCGGGCCCGCGCCGAGGTGGTTCTCTCCTCCGGCGGCTGCCGTCCCGGTGGTGGCGAAGATGCCAGCACCGATGATGGCTCCGATGCCCAGGGCGACCAGGTCTCGGGCCTTCAATGAGCGCTTCAGTCCGTGTTTGGCGCTGTGGGCGGATTCTTCGGCGATCCGCTCCAGGCTCTTGGTCCGGAAGAACTGCTCGAACATGCGCTGACCTCTGCAGAAAGGGTGGGGAAGGTCCTGGCCTGATTGGGTTTGGCGCGACTTCGGGGCCCGTCCCCCGCAGCCCTGCGCGATCCGCCCAGGAAGCTCGGGAAGAGCAGGCGAAAGCCGGGCCCGGATGCCTGCTTCCCCCCCTGCGAGTTCGCCGAGGACCTGGCCAGGCCCGGGCCTGGGACGCTGCCTGCGGGTCCTGACCAGCCTGGGTCTGTTGGCGTTGCTGGTCCGGGCCATGGATCCCGTCCGGGTTCTGGCCCTCTTCCAGGGCCTGGAGGTCGGCTGGCTGGCGATCTCGTTTCTCCTGGCCCTGCTTCAGGTCCCCCTCGCCAGCATCCGGCTGGGCGTCCTGCTCGACTCCTCCGGCTGGAGGGTTCGTCCCTCCGACCTTCTGAGGATGACTTTCGTCTCGGCCTTCCTGGGCACTTTTCTGCCCTCTGGAGTGGGCGGGGATCTGATCCGGCTGGGGGCCCTGGCGGCCAGTCGGGTGCCGGCTCGGGTCGGAATGGCCGCCGTGGCGGTCGATCGGCTCTGTGGGGGCGTGGGGTTGGCGCTGGCTGCCCTGCTGGTCTCCTGTTCGGCTCTTCTGCGTCAGGGGAGCCTTCGCGAACTGGCCTGGTCCGGGCTTCCGGTGCTGGCAGTCCTGAGCCTGGCCGCGCTGGCCTGGAATCGTCGGGCCTGGAGGCTGGCCCTGCTCCTGTACCGTCGGATGTCGCGATTGCCAGGTCGGGATTTCCTCCGGCGTCTGCACCATCAGGTGGCGGCCTGGAGGCGCCAGCCCCGGGTCCTGATTCGGGTCATGGGACTGGGCCTGCTGACCCAGTTGCTGCGGGTCCTCTCGTTTTGGGCTGGAGCCTGGGCCATGGGACTTTCGCCAGGTCTGCTGCCCTGCGCCGAGGCAGTGCTGCCCGCAACGCTGGTCTCGATGGTCCCCGTGTCGGTGGGAGGCTGGGGGGTCCGGGAGGGGCTCCTGGTGCTGCTCTTGCCCCTTCCCCCGGACGAGGCCCTGGGCGTTGCCCTGCTGAACCGGTTGGTCATGACGGCCTCCAACCTGCCCGGAGCCTGGTGGTTCGGCGGGCGGGGTCTGGCCCTGGAGGTCCGGAAGGGGAGGCCGGAGGAACCGGGGAACCCTGGCAGATGAAGATCTCAGCATTGGTTCCGACCTTGTTCCTGCTCCTTCTGGCCCTTCCCGCCTGGGCTTCCCCCGGCTCACCCGCCGTCGAAGCCCGAATCGAGGCCCTGCTGGCCCGGATGACCCTGGAGGAGAAGCTGGGCCAGCTTCAGATGCTGGGGGGCGACGCCCAGGGGACCTGCCCCGAAGAACTCTTCGAGCAGGCACGGGCCGGGAGGTTGGGGTCGACCCTGAACGTGCGCGGCGCGGCTCGGGTCAACGCCCTGCAGAGGGTCGCCGTGCGCGAGTCGCGGTTGGGGATCCCCATCCTCTTCGCCTTCGACACGATCCACGGTCACCGGACGATCTTCCCGATTCCCCTGGGGGAGGCTGCGGCCTGGGATCCGGAGGTGGCTCGGCAGGCCTCCGAGATCGCCGCTCGGGAAGCGGCCTCGACGGGATTGAAGTGGACCTTCGCCCCCATGGTCGACATCGCCCGGGACGCCCGCTGGGGGCGGGTGGCCGAGGGCGCCGGAGAGGATCCCTTCCTGGGCTCGGCGCTGGCCCGGGCCCGGGTGCGGGGCTTCCAGGGCGAGGACCCCGCGCATTCCGACCGGGTCCTGGCCTGTGCCAAGCACTGGGTGGCCTATGGAGCCGCCGAGGCTGGCCGCGACTACAACGGAGTCGACCTTTCGGAGCGCACCCTGCGGGCGGTCCACTTCCCGCCCTTCCAGGCAGCCCTCCAATCCGGGGCCGGCTCGGTCATGAGCGCCTTCAACGACCTCAACGGGCTCGCCACTTCGGGTAACCACTGGACCCTGACCGAGGTGCTGCGCCGGGAATGGGGCTTCGACGGCGTCGTGGTCAGTGACTACGAGTCGGTCCGCGAACTCCTCTGCCACCGTCAGGCCGCCGACGAGGCCGAGGCCGCCCGTCTGGGTCTGGGCTCGGGCGTGGACGTCGAGATGGTCAGCCGCCTGTATGGCCGGCACCTGCCCGGAGAGATTGCCGCCGGGCGCTTCTCGGAGGCGGGACTGGATGAGGCGGTCCGGCGAGTGCTGCGCACCAAGTTCCGTCTGGGCCTCTTCGAGAACCCCGACGTCGACGAATCCCGCGAGGCCCGGACCCTGCTGGCCCCGGCGCATCTTCAGGCTGCGCGGCGCCTGGCAGCGCGCAGTCTGGTCCTGCTGAAGAATCAGGGCGGAGTGCTCCCCCTCTCAGAAGACCTCCGGACGCTGGCCGTGGTCGGCCCCCTGGCGGACGACCCCAAGGCGGTCCTGGGGTCCTGGTCGGGCGACGGTCGTGCCCAGGACGCCGTCTCCTTGCTGGAGGGGATCCGCGCGCGGGTGGGCGCGAAGGTGCGCGTGCTGCACGAGAAGGGCGTGGACCTGGATGTCCCGGGTGCCACCGGCAACTTCCACTCGCGTCCTGCGGACGCCACCCTGGCTGGGGGGACCAACGTGGTCGGAGCGGAGGGGATCGACCCGGCTCGTCTGGCCACGACCCCGGTCGCTCCCGAAGCCCTGGAACGGGCCATGGCTGCGGCTCGGCAGGCCGAGGTGGTCCTGGTCGTGGTGGGTGAGACGGCCGAGATGTCCGGCGAGGCGGCCAGCCGCACCAGCCTGGATCTGCCCGGCCGGCAGTTGGAACTGGTCCAGGCCATCCACCAGACGGGGAAGCCCTACGTCGTGGTGCTGATGAACGGCCGCCCCCTGAGCCTCCCCTGGATTGCCGAGAACTCGCCGGCCTTGCTGGAGACCTGGTTCGCCGGGACCCAGGCGGGCCACGCCATCGCGGACGTCCTCTTCGGCGACGTGAACCCCGGGGGGAAACTGCCGATCACCTTCCCCCGCAACGTCGGTCAATGCCCGATCTACTACGCGCAGAAGTCCACCGGCCGCCCGCCCACGGCGGAGAAGTACACTTCGAAATACCTCGATGTCGAGGTGACCCCGCTCTTCCCCTTCGGACACGGCTTGAGCTACAGCCGCTTCGAATTGTCCGACCTGGCCCTCGCTTCGGCAAGCCAGGGGCCCGATGAAAGCCAGACGGTCTCCGTCACGGTGCGCAACCTCGGTCCCCGAGCCGGAGACGAGGTGGTGCAGATCTACGTGCAGGACGTGGCCTCCAGCGTGACCCGTCCGGTCAAGGAACTGCGTGGGTTCCAACGGGTGACCCTGCGGCCCGGGCAGGAGAAGCGCCTGTCCTTCACCCTGGGCCCTCGCGACCTGGGCTTCCTGGACCGCCAGATGCGCTTCGTCGTGGAACCCGGCCTCTTCAAAGTCTGGGCGGCCACCAGCTCGGAGGGAGGCCTGGAAGCTCGGTTCGAGGTTGTGGCCCCCAGGCCCTGAACCGCACGTCAGGGCCCGGGGCCGTGGGTCGGGTGAGTCTCAGGCCTCCGGACGCTCCAGGAGGACGATGCCCAGGGAGTAACCGGTTCCGAAACCCACCATCAGGAGACGGCGAGCCTGGTCCAGGCCCGCTTCCAACTGCTGGTCAAGCAGGATCGGCACCGATCCGCTGGTGGTGTTGCCGTAGCGGTCGATGTTGCAGCGCATCGCGCCGGGCGGGATGCGAAGCCTCTTGGCGATGGCCTCCAGCATCCGCATGTTGGCCTGGTGGAAGAGCCAGCAGTCGACGTCCTCGGGAGCCAGGCCCTGGGCCTCCAGGTGCCCCTGGACCCGTTCCGGGACCAGGTTCACCATATCCTTGTAGACGGCCCGTCCCTGCATCAGGACCCGGTCCCGGTTGAACTCGTCCAGGAAGAGGTCGGGCCTGCCATCCCGAACGGTGAAGCGCCAGACCGGACCGGGGGTCTCGGGGGTCGGCCGGATTTCGATGGCCTCGCCGCGGCTGCCCATGGTGAAGGTCTCGGTGGAGCGGACCCGCCAGGAGGGGTCCTGGGACCCCGAGGGCAGGCGCCCCAGCAGCACGGCTCCGGCACCGTCGCCAAAGATGGTGCAGGTGCCGCGGTCCGAGGCGTCGATCACGCGCGTCATCGCGTCCGAGCCCACCACCAGGGCCTTGGAGCCCGTCGGGTAGCTTCCCAGCATGCGGGCCGCCGTCTCCAGGGCCACCACGAAGCCGCTGCAGCCCACGCACAGGTCCAGGCCCTGGATGTGGTTGGACAGGCCCAACTCCGATTGCAGGGTGGAGGCCATGCTCGGCACCACCCGGTCGGTGGTGACGGTCGAGACGACGACGATGCGGATCGAGTCCAGGTCGGTCCGGCCCTGCAGGACCCTGCGCCCGGCGGCGATGGCCATGTCCCGGGCGTTGAGGTCGTAATCCAGGATCTGCCGGGACAGGATGCCCACCCGTTCTTCGGGGAAGGTCGGCGAGCTCAACTCGATGTGCCTGGGTTCCGGATCCTGGGCCAGGCGCGCCTGGAGGACGGCCATCAGTTCGCTCAATTCGGCGTTGGACATGGCCGCACCGGGAAGGTCTTCTCCGGGAATGGCGCGGGCCGTGCCGCAGACGGCGATGTCCGAGAGGCGGGGGATCAGGTCCTGCTCCCCGGGGGTCGATTGCTTCAGAGTGGTCATGGGTCCGGTAGGTTATGGGTCGGCCGGGAAAGTCCTCCAGGTGGCTCCCACCTGGCATCGGCAGGGGGGGGCGGGGTGAGCCCTCAGGTGCGCAGGCCGACCCCTCTGGCCAGCAGGAGCAGGTTCAGCGCCACCAGGGCTCCGGCCAGGCCCATCAGCGTGACCAGGCCGATCCAGGTGGGGATGTCCGAGGCCCCCAGGAAGCCGAAGCGGAAGCCGTTGACCATGTAGAGGATCGGGTTGAGGCGGGAAAGGGCGCGCCAGATCGGGGGCAGCAGGCTGATCGAGTAGAAGACGCCCCCGAAGTAGGTCAGGGGGGTCAGGATGAAGGTCGGAACGATCGAGATGTCGTCGAAGCGTCGGGCGATGAGCGCGTTGCTGAATCCGGCCAGGGCGAAGACCAGGGAGGTCAGGACCAGGAAGGCCATCACGATGGCCAGGTTGTGGAACCGGACGGGGTGGAAGGCCAGCGAGACCAGCAGGACCAGGAAACCCACCAGGATCCCGCGCAGCATACCCCCGCCGACGTAGCCGGCCACCATGATCCAGTCGGGGACCGGGGCCACCTGCAACTCCTCGACGCTGCGCTGGAAGCGGGCGTTGAAGAAGGACGAGGCCACGTTCGAGAAGGAGTTGGTGATCACCGACATCATCACCAGTCCGGGGACGATGAACTCGATGTAGCTGAAGCCGTCGATCCGCTGGATTCGCGGGCCCAGAAGGCTTCCAAAGACCACGAAGTAGATGCCCATGGTGATGACCGGGGGCAGCAGGGTCTGCATCCAGATCCTCAGGAAGCGCCCCACCTCCCGGTGCAGGAGGGTGGCCAGGGCGATCCACAGTCTTCGGGCGTTCACAGGCGGCCTCGGCCGACCAGGTGCAGGAAGAGCTCCTCCAGGCGGTTGGACTTGTTCCTCAGGCTGATCACCTCCACGCCACGGGCCTCCAGGGCTGCGAAGACCTGGTTCAGCGTCAGCCCCTCGGGCACGTCGATCTCCAGGCGGTTGGGGTCGATCTGGCGGATCTGGAAACCCGAGGGCAGTTGCTCGAGCGTCGTGGCTGCGGCCAGATCCAGGACGAAGGTCTGCACCTCCAGGCGGCGGACCAGGTCCTGGATGGGGCCCTGTTCGAGGATCTTCCCGTGGTCGATGATGGCCAGGTTCCGACAGAGTTTTTCGGCTTCTTCAAGATAGTGCGTGGTCAGGATGATGGTGGTGCCCTTCTGGTTGAGCTCCGTCAGGATCTCCCACAGGCCCCGCCGCAGTTCGATGTCCACCCCCGCAGTGGGTTCATCGAGGATCAACAACCGAGGAGAGTTGACCAGGGCGCGGGCCACCATCAGACGGCGCTTCATCCCCCCGGACAGGTGTTGGGCGATCTGGTTCATCGGGTCGCCCAGGCCCAGGCGCTCCAGCAACTCCTGGGCCCGGGGCAGGGCTTCGGTGCGGGGGATGCCGTACAGGCCTGCCTGGAAGACCAGGATCTCCAAGGTCTTTTCGAACACGTTGAAGTTGAATTCCTGAGGCACCACGCCCATCAGAGCCCTTGCCCTCTCGGGGTGGGCTCGGGCATCCACCCCGAAGACGTGGATCTCTCCTGCGGTGGGGCGGACCAGGTTGGTCAGGATTCCGATCAGGGTCGATTTCCCGGCGCCGTTCGGACCCAGAAGGGCATAGAAGTCCCCCTCCTCCACGTCCAGGTCGACCCCACGAAGGGCTTCGAGCCCGCCAGAGTAGGTCTTGGAGAGGTTGCGGATGGAAAGTGCTGTGTTCATCGGGCAGCCACGGCGGTTTGCCGTGGGCCGCCTGGTTCCTTCAGGAGACGGGGACCGGTTCGTCTTCGGCGGCCAGTGGGGAGGAGGTGCCCAGGGCATCCCCCAGGGCGTGCAGGTCGTGCCCCTTCAGGCTTTCGACCTCCACGGTCACGACGCGCAGGACCTCCTCGAGGGTGGTCCAACCCATGCTGATCTTCTCCAGTCCGTCGTCCAGCAGGGTGCGGATCCCCTCCGACGCGGCAGCACGGGAGATCCGGCGCTGGGAGGACTTGCGGAGGATCTGCTGTTTGATCCGGCCGGTCATCGGCAGGACCTCGTACAGGCCCAGCCTTCCCGAGAATCCGGTCATTCCGCACTTCTGGCAGCCCTTGCCACGGAAGTAGGAGGTGGGCAGGGGGTGGTCGGAGGCCAGGCGCAAAAACTCCAGGCGTTCCTTGGCTGGAGTGGTCTCCTCGCGACAGTGTTCGCAGATTCTCCGGACCAGCCGCTGGGCCACCACCGCCAGAAGGGAAGAGGCCACCAGATAGGGGACGATCCCCATGTGCCGGAGGCGCGTCAGGGTGGCCGGGGCCGAGTTCGTGTGCACGGTGGACAGCACGAAGTGACCGGTCTGGGCAGCCTGGAAGGCGATTTCAGCCGTCTCCAGGTCGCGGATCTCGCCGACCATGACGATGTCGGGGTCCTGGCGCAGGATCGAGCGCAGGGCCGAGGCAAAGGTCACCCCGGCCTTGTGGTTGACCTGGAGCTGGTTGACCCCGGGCAACTGGAATTCGATCGGGTCCTCGACGGTGACGATGTTGTCCGAGACCCGGTTGCGGACGTTCAGGGTGGCGTACAGGGTGGTCGTCTTGCCGGAACCGGTCGGACCGGTGATCAGGATCATGCCCTGGGGGTTCTCGACCAGGTTCTGGTAGAGGACCAGATGGTCGGGCAGCATGCCCAGCCCCGCAAGCTGCAGCAGTCCCACGTTCTTGTCCAGGATGCGCAGGACCGCCTTCTCTCCGTAATAGGTGGGCAGGGTGCTGACCCGCAGGTCCACCCAGCGTTGGCTGAGCCGAACCCGGCTGCGGCCATCCTGGGGACGCCGCCGCTCTGAGATGTCCATCCCGGAAGCCAGCTTGATTCGCGAGATGACCGCGTTCTGGATGGCCTTGGGCAATTCGGCCATGGTGCGGAGCACCCCGTCCACCCGGTAGCGGACCCGCAGGTTGTTCTCGGTGGGCTCGACGTGGATGTCCGAGGCCTTGATCTCGATGGCCTCGACGATCAAGGCGTTGACCAGTTGGATGATCGGGGCGTCGTGTTCTCCGAGGGTTCCTTCCTTGGGGGCCTCTTCGGTCTCTTCGTCGGGCATGACGAAAAGCTCGACCTCGGCCCCGGATCGGGTCGTCCCGAAGCGGTCCAGGGCCTCGGTCATCGCGGCGGCGCGGCCCTTGATGGCCTCCTGGATGTCGCCTCGGGGGGCCACCACCCTCTCGATGGGCCGCGAGGTGTGCATGCTGACCACGTCTTCGGCCGTGACGTCGAAGGGATCGGCCATGGCCAGGCGCAGCCTGCCATCCGGGGTCTCGCCCAGGGGGACCACGCAGAAGTTGCTGGCCACCTCGGTGGGCAGCATGGCCAGGGCCTCGGGCCGGACGTCTCCAGGGCGGATTCGCAGGAAGGGGACGCGATAGAGGTCCGCCATGAAGGCGGCCAGGGTGATCTCATCGATCAGTCCGCCCTCCACCAGGGCCTGCGCGATGGACATGCGCGAGTAGCGCGGGTCCTGCAGCACGGCTCGGATGGCCTCGGGTCGCACCAGGCCGGCCTCGAACAGGCTGGCCAGGAGATCCTTGCGCTCCATTCTACCTCCCTGCGGCAGGCCGGGTTGGATGCCCACCGACCGGCACGACGACCAGATTCTCCGAGCCCGCCGCGACCGGCATGGTGGCCAGGACCTCGCCTCGCGAGGGGTCGAGGACCAGGACGCAGGAAGGGAACCCGCCCAGGGCCCAGATCAGTGGGCTTCGGGGTCCGCTGGCCACTGCCTTCCAGGTCTGCAAAGGAAGCTGCATGTTGGCCGAACGGGTGTCGACGGCTTCGATTCGGGCCTGGGCATCGACAGCCCACAGGGTGTTCCCGGCGCGCAGGAGGCGCACGGCGGGATGCCTCAGGGGCCAGGTCTCGATTTTCTGGAGGGTCAGCGCGTCCCGGATCTCCACCTCGGGCCGGGTCCGGTGGGCGACGTACAGCCTTCGGCCCCCCGGCGAGACGGCCAAGGCACCCGCTTCCGGCGCGGCGGCCCGGGCCACCAATCGCGTGGGCCGCAACCCCATCACCGTGAGGTTCCCGGCACTGGCCAGGTACAGGACCGGGGTGCTCTTGTCCCCGTTTCGGTGTCGACCGAAGGCGATCTCCACGGGAGAGGCGTCGAAGGCCACCAGGGCTTCGGAGCGGGCCGGCAGTCGGCCGGGGAGCAACCTGCGGGGTTGCAGGTCGACCACCGTCAGGATCGAGCGCTGGGGGTGGACCACGAAGAGCATGTCCCCCTCGGGGGTGATCTCCAGTTCCCGAGGGTCCGAATCCAGGACCATCTGCCCCCGGATTCGGCCCTGGCGGACGTCCAGCAGCACCAGTCGACCGGCCTGGGGTTGGGTGGCGTAGAGCAGGTCGCCGTCCGGAGAAACTGCCAGGTCTCCGGCAGGCTCTTCCAGGGGCATCCGGGACAAGGTCTGTCCGGTCGCAAGCGCGTGGAACTCGACGCCGCGGCCTTGTCCCAGGGCCACGGCCGCCTCCAGCACCGGGCGGGGGGCCGGGCGGGTTGCCCACCAGGTCAGGCCCGCCAGCACGCTCAGCACGAGCATCAAGCCCAGCACCGCGGGCCATCGGGAAGGCCGGGCGGGAGGCGAGGACACGGGTGGCAGGCTGGAAGAGGCCCGTCGGTCCCGGACGACGTGGGCGGGCTTGTCGCTGATCGGTCGCTCCAGGGCTTCCGCCATCTCGCTGAAGCTGCGGTAGGACCTGGCGGGGTCGGCGCCCTGGCAGCGGGCGGCCAGCCACAGGAATTCCCCCGCGGCGGCGTCCGGCGAGAGTTGACCCAGGGTGAAGACGAGATCTCTCATGGCCTCGGCCATGCGGGTGCCCTCGTCGGCGTTGGCTTCGGCCTGGCGGCTCAGGCCCAGGGCGCGCAGGCGCAGGTTCCCCTCGGGGGTGAGCCACAGGTCCGCCGGGTCCAGACGGATCGGAAGCCGCCCGCCCGAGTCCCGGTGCAGCAGGTCCAGGCCGTGGCACAACCGCGAGAGGACCCGGGCCACCCGGGCCACCGACCAGGGTGTCCAGGAAGGACCCAGGGCCTGGGACAGGGGATGCCCCGGGCCGGGGTGCTGGGCCACCAGATAGCGCCCTTCCAGGAGGGTGGCCTCCAGCAGGATCGGCAAGCCGGGGTGGGAGGAGCGGGCCAGGCGGTGCAACTGGTCCTTCAGGCTGGGGACTTCGGCGACCACCTCGACCACACAGGGTTGCCCCTGCCCATCGACTGCGTCCAGGAGGGCCGGACCGGTTTCGGGGAGTGGTTCTCGGAGCCGGATCCGGCCCTCGCACAGGGTCAGAAGCGGGTGGACGGTGACCTGGGTCATGGTCTCGCTAGATCCGCTGCCAGGAGGCGACGTTCAGGGCCCCTCCCCCGGCGCCTCCGCCGAAGAAGGCCTCGAAGCCGGGCACGGGCTCCTGCTGCAGGGTGCTGGTGATGCGGGCTCCGCTGTGCACGAACTCGCCATCGCCGTAGGCGATCACCCGACCCACCAGGGTGAAGGCCGCGTTGGAGTAGATGCTGCCCTGGCAGAAGATCAGCCCTTCCAGGGTGGTGGACCGGTTGAACTCGACCCGGCCGCCTCCCACGGTGCCGTTCTGTCCGTCCAGGACCACGATATCCAGTTTGTGGTTCAGGGGGGTGTTGAAGATGGCCGAGTTGGCGTTGCCCACCACGATGGTGCCCGTCCCGACCGGCGAGGTCTTGAAGGTGACGCCGTTGGGGTAGTAGTGGACCTTCCCGTCCAGGTCGGTGCCGTCGTAGAGGGTCTCGTTGTGGGTCACCGCGCCGGCCAGCAGGGTGGCGGGGTCGGGGTTGGGCATGACTTCTCGTCCCGCCGGGGGATCATTGGTCAGCCTGCCGTCCGCGATGAAGGGCTCGGTGGCCGCCGAGGTGTCGTTGGGCACGATCTGGGCGGCATCCTGGATCTTGTCCTGGCCGGTGATGCTGCCCCGGGCCCGAACTTCCTGGCCCGGGCCCATGTTCAGTTGGGCCTGGACGGTGAGGTTGCCGGAGGTCAAGAGGTGCCCTTCGCCGCCGATCGGCTCGACCGAGACCCGGGCGCTCAGGACCAGGTCCCCGTTGCTCTTGACGGTGCCGTAGACCACCCCGGCGGCCCCCAGGTCGACGGTTCCGCCGGAGGAGATCGTGTAGTTGTATCCGGCCGGCTGGCCTTCCAGGAAGACCGCGACCTGACGAGAGAAGCTTCCGTTCTGGCTGGTGCCGGTGGAGAGCAGGTAGATCATGCCGGGAGGGACGCTGACCCCTCCTGGTCCGTTGAGGGCGGTGGCTCCCCCCGAGTTGTTGGTGACCTGGACGGAGTATTTCTGGTCCTGCTCGCCTCCCAGGGCCACATCGGTGAACCCCGCGCTCCAGCCGGTGTCGGCCGCAACCTGGTTCAGGGCCGCATGGATGCCGGCCTCGGCCGACTGGACGGCCGCCACCGAAGCGAGGTTGGCCTGGATCATCCTGGAGTGGCGGGCGCCGATGGCCACCACGGCCACCAGGAAGACCAGCAGCAGGGCCAGGACCAGAAGCAGGATGGCGAGGGCGGAACCTCGAGCCGGGCGAAGCTTGATCAACATCTGAAACGACCTCCTCGTTGGGGCATGGGCTCCCAATGCCTGGTCACTTGCGGAACCAGACGCGGTCGGTCACCTGCACCGAGGTCCGTCCCCACAGGTCGTTGGCGGCCACCAGCGCCACATCGGTGGTGGAGGTTCCCGAAAGGAAGCCCAGGGACTCGATGTGCGTGGCCACCAGCTTGTGGGTCGCGTTGCTGTCGGCTCGGACCTGGCTCGAGGTCGGGATCGGGGCCGGCAGCTCGGCGGTCTCCGAGAAGGCCTGTCGGCTGCGCATCAACCCCTGATCCGTCAGGTGGAAGGCCACCCAGGCTTGCCACAGGGCCCGCCCGCTGTCGTCGTAGCGGACCGTCCCGGAGACGTCCCGGGCCGAGGGGAGGACCACGGCGTTGGTCTCGAAGCGCACGCCGGCCCGCGGGGCGCTGGCCAACTCTTCGGTGACCTCGCGCAGGCCGGTCATGGCCTGGTGCTGCACCGTGGCGAAGTTCTCGGTCCTCCGGTAGGCGTCCAGGCCCATGGCCAGGCTGGCGTAGATGGTCCCCAGGATGAAGAGGAAGAGGGTCCCCCCGATCAGGACCTCGATCAGGGTGGCTCCCTGGCGTTCAGCGGAGACGCGCCACATCGGTCAACACCTCCACGTGTCGAGCCCGTTCGCCGGCCCAGGAGACCAGGACTCGGACCCGCTTGAGATCGGTCTGGGGTTCACTGACCTGGGTCTGGACCGAGAAGTCCAGGGTCGACTCGATGCCCTGGTTGGTGGTCGAGACCTGGACGGTGTGGAGGTCGTCCTCCACGTCTTCGAAGTCCTGGCTTCGCACTTCTTCCAGGCGGCGTTCAGCCAGGAAGGTCGCACTCATGTAATCCTGGCCTTGCCGGACCGCGCGAGCCGCGGTGGGGAAGGCGGTCAAGAGCATGACGAAGGCGACGGCGAAAACCCCGACTGCGATGAGCAGTTCCAGCAAGGACATGCCTGAAGAGCTGGTTTGGGATCGCATGATCGCGCGGGACGGTCCCGCTTGCCCCCTTTCAACCCCTGTGTGTCCACAGTATTCCCCAACCTGGTCGGTTTCAATGATCTGGGTTGAACCGATCTCGCCTTGCAGTCGAATCCATCGTGAATACCCGTGTCGACAGGGGGCTTCGGCTGCTCTTCGCGGGCGCTTATGACCTTCATCATTGTTCGTCGGGCTGTCCCTGAAGGATGCTGGAGTGGTCTTCAGCGCATGAGTCGGGAGGGAGGGCACCCATGTCAGAAGATTTGACCCCGCCGGACCTGTTGGAACTGCTCCGCACGGCACTGGATCACGAGGCCTCGGACCTGCATCTGGTGCGCGGGGCCCCGCCGAGCCTTCGGGTGGATGGCCGGATCCAGCGATTGCCAGGGCCCCCATTGCGGGCCTCCGACATCGAGACCCTGGTGGCCCCGGTTCTGAACGAGCGTCTGGCCCGCCGCCTGGAGCGAGCCCGGGACGTCGATTTCTCCTTCGAAGAGCCGGGCCTGGGCCGCTTCCGGACCAGCCTCTTCTACGAACGCGGATCCCTGGCCGCCGCCTTCCGGGTGGTCCCCTGGAGCGTCCGCTCGGTGGAGGAGTTGGGGCTGCCCAGCGTGGTGAACGACCTGGTCATGCGGAATGCCGGCCTGGTCCTGATCACGGGGGCGGTGGGGATGGGCAAGACCACCACCCTGAACACCATGATCGACCTGATCAACTCCGAGCGGCCCGTCCGGATCCTCACCATCGAGGATCCCATCGAGTTCATCCACACCCACAAGACAGGTCTGGTCTTGCAGCGGGAGATCCGGGGAGACGCCCGGAGCTTCCACCGCGCCCTGGTCGCGACGCTGCGTCAGGACCCCAACGTGATCTGCATCGGCGAGATGCGGGACTGGAGGACGGTGGCCACGGCCCTGACCGCCGCCGAGACGGGGCACCTGGTGATCAGCACCTTGCATACCCAGGACACCGTCCACACCCTGGAGCGCATCGTCGACGTCTTCCCTCCCCATCAGCAGGGGCAGATTCGCTATCAGTTGGCCTCCGTGCTGCAGGCGGTCCTGTGCCAGAAGCTGCTGTTGAGGGTTTCAGGCAGGGGGCGGGTCCTGGCTTACGAGGTCATGATCGGCACCCTGGCCATGCGCCGGTTGATCCGCGAGAACAAGACCGACCAGATCCCGACGCTTCTGCAGACCGGGCGCGAGACCGGCATGATCTCGATGGACCAGTGCATCAAGAACCTCTACCTCGCCCGCAGCATCGGGTACGACGTGGCCCGAGCCGCCTTCAGCGACCCCGAGCACTTCAAAGAGCCTCAGTGGGAGCTGACTTGAGAATTGCGGAACTGTTCCAGCCACTCGGTGGCGTCGGTCTGGGTCAGGGCCTGGAGGACCTGCAGGTCGGGTAGGGTCATGGTCCCATCGGCGCTCTCGATCAGATAGCCTTTGCGCCGGAATCGGCTGAAGATCCGGATGGCGGTCTCGGTGGTGGTTCCGATCATCTCGGCGAAGCCTTGTCGGTCCAGGGGGAGGCGCAGACGCAGGCCACAAGGGTGCATCTGGCCCAGTCGGGCGGCCAGGTTCAGAAGGGCCCGGGCCGCCCGCTGGTCGGCGCTCTCCACGGCCAGGCCGACCGCCATTTCTCGTTGCAGTTGCATCTTCTCGCGGCAGACGGCCGTGGCCTTGAGCAACAGTCCGGGGTGGCGCAGGGCCGCCTCGTGGAACCGCGCCCGCTGGACGAACCCCGCTTCGACCTCCTCCAGGCAGACGGCGCTCAGGCTGTAGGGGGTGCACTCCGCGGTGCACAGGGCCCCACAGAAATCGCCCGGGAAGAGCAGCTCCATGATGACATCCCGACCGTGACAACTGGATTGGACCAGCTTCAGCGACCCGGTCACGATCAGGAAGAGACCCTCGGGGAGGTCTCCCTGCCGGAACAGGGCGGCGCCGCGAGGGACACGCCGGGTCGTCAACAGGCCCTGCAGGGAATCCCTCTCTTCGGCAGTCAGTTGCGAGTAGAATCCGACTTTCATCAAGTCCCCGGGGTTCCAGGGCCCCCTGGCTGAAGAGTCGGAGCCTTCCGTCGGGCGCCCCCCGCAGGGGGCCCTCGGGGCAGCGCCGCAGGGCAGTCTTCTCCGCCCGGCGGGGTCCATTCCTGTCACGCGAGACCCAGGCTCCTGGCCGCGGCCTCCCTGGGACCGTCCGAGCATGGGAAGGCGGACCAGGTTCTTGAAGGTCAGGTCCCCTCGCGCTTCGACTGGCCCCGGATCAACAGCAACGGGCAGAGGATCCGGCGCATGACCTTGGAGGCCACGCTGCCGTGCACCCAGCGGTCAAAGCCACCACGGCCGTGGGTGCACATGACCACCAGGTCGGCCTCGTCGATCTCGGCCTGGTCGACGATGGCGCTGGCCGCATCGTCCAGGCGGTGGATGGCCTTGCAGGTGACTCCGTCGGCCTCCAGGCGCTGCTTCCAGTCCTCGAGGTACTGCCGGATCGTCTCCTGCTCGGTCTCACGGTAGCGCTCCATGTAGGCGGCAGCGGTCAGATCCGGGAGGGCGTAGACCCTGTCCGGCAAGGCCGTCGCGCGCAGGAGCGTGATCTCGGCCCCATACTTCTTGGCCAGGTCCAGGGCGTGGGGAACGGCCCGCTCGGAGAGTTCCGACCCGTCCAGGGGAACCAGGATCCTGGAATACATGCGGCTCACCTCCAGATCCAGTCTTCCCGGCCCCGGGAGGGGCCGCATGGTCAGTATACCCGCTCCCGCCAGGAACAGAAATGACTGTCCGGGGACGCCCGAGGACCCCCTTGATCCTGGAGGATCCTCGGGCGTCTCCGGAGAACTGCCGGATGCTTCCCAGTGATTCAAGATTCTTGATTGTGGCGACGGCTTTGGGAGGGGGTTCCCTCCCTGGCGGATCGGAGTTCCCGGATGGCCAGACTTGAAACCCTTACCGCGCTGGATGTCGGGACCAGCAAGGTCGTTTGCCTCATCGCCGAGCTGGATCGGAAGGGAGACCTCGAGGTGGTCGCCCGTGGCGTCCAGCCTTGCTGTGGTCTGCGTCGCGGGGCCCTGGTGGACGCTGAGGAGACGGTTCGGGCCATCGAGGCCGCCGTGTCGGAGGCTGAGAAGGAGGCCGGCTATCCCGTGGGGCCGGCCCTGGTCAACCTGAGCAGCGAGTTCTTGACCTCGCGGCCCAGTCACGGCGTCTGGCCCGTGGGCAACACCGAAGGAGAGATCACCCCGGACGACGTTCGTCGGGTGGTCGAGGCCGCCCGCCAGGTCGGCATCCCTTCGGATCGGGAGATCGTGCACGCGATTCCGCGCGGCTTCACCGTGGACGGGCAAAGGGAGATTTGCAACCCGGTCGGCCTCTCGGGTCTGCGCCTGGAGGCGGACGCCCATGTGATCGCCGGCTCCTCCGCCTTCCTGCAGAACATCCGCAAGGTCGTGCAGAGGGCGGGAGTCGAGATCCACCCGGAGGGCATGGTCGCCTCCTCGATCGCCTCGTCGTTGGCCGTCCTGACCGATGAGGAACGCGACCTGGGCACCGCCCTGCTGGACATGGGCCTGGGGACCGTCGACTTCTCGGTCTACTGCGGAGGGGAGATCGGTCACTCGGCCGTCCTTCCGATCGGGGGCGAGTACCTGGTGCAGGACGTCTCCCGTTTCTTCCGGATTCCTCCCATGGAGGTCGAGCGGTTGATCCTGGAGGCCGGGATCGCTTCCCCCGAATTCCTCGAGGAGGCCGAAGGAGAAGAGCAGATGCTGGAGGCTCCGCCGGTCTCGGGGGACGGGGTCGTCCAGATCTCGCGGCGCGAGCTCTCGGAGGTTCTTGAAGCCCGCATCCAGGACATCTTTGAGTGGGTGGGCGACCAGATTCAGTTCGCGCGCCGCAAGCTGGGCCTGACGGTCACCAGCCTGGTCCTGACGGGAGGCGTCTCGCAGTTGCCGGGCATGGCCCTGGTGGCCCACCGGGAGGTGGAACTCCCCACCCGCGTCGCGGCCCCTTGCTACCCTCCCGGACTGCCCTTGAACCTGGCCTCGCCGGTCTACGCGACAGCCGTCGGGCTGGTCCTGTACGGGGCCACCCGGATCCACCGCCAGGAGGGCACGGCGCCCCACGTCTCGCCGGTCCGCGCCTTCTTCGAGCGGGTCCACCGCATCCTGATCCAGGTCTTCTGAGGCCGTGAACTGCCCGTTCTGCGAGCACGCCGACACTCGGGTCATGGATTCGCGCGTCACCGAGGATGGCCGCTCCATCCGACGTCGCCGGCGGTGCATGCATTGCTCGAGCCGCTTCACGACCTACGAGCGCTACGAGGAAACGCCCTTGCTTGTGCTCAAGAAGGACGGGCGGCGAGAGCACTTCGAACGGCGCAAGGTGCTCGATGGTCTGCTGAGAGCCTGTGAGAAGAGACCGGTTTCCAGTCAAGCCATCCAGGAGATGGCCGCGAGGATCGAGCAGGAGCTTCGCAACTTGGGGAAAACCGAAGTGTCGGCCGGGGAGATCGGCGAACTGGTGATGGAGAGCCTCCTGCACCTGGACGAGGTCGCCTATGTTCGATTCGCCTCGGTCTACAAAGAATTCAAGGACGTGAACCGCTTCGCTGAGGAGCTCCAGGTCTTGGAGGGGCTTCGGAAGCGGACCCGAGCCGAGGAGGAGACTTGAACCCATCCCCATCCTCAATCGTCGCCCAGGCTGTCGCCGCGGTCCGCCGGGAGACGGACCTGGTCCCTGAGATCGCCCTGGTTCTGGGCTCTGGCCTGGGAGGCCTGGCTGACGAGGTCGAAGACCCCGTGGTCATCCCCTTCTCGAAGATTCCTGGCTTTGCCACTTCCACGGTACACGGTCACGTGGGCGCCCTGGTCCTGGGCCACCTGGAGGGGCGACCTGTCGGCGTCCTGAAGGGGCGGGTCCACTACTACGAAGGTCACAGCATGGCGCAGATCGTGCTGCCCGTGCGGGTGCTGCGGGCCCTGGGGGCGGGGACCCTGCTGGTGACCAATGCCTGTGGAGGCATCAGCGAAGACCTGAAGGTGGGCGACCTGATGCTGATTCGGGACCATCTCAACCTCATGGGAGACAATCCCTTGCGGGGGCCCAATGACGACAGTCTGGGGCCCAGGTTCCCGGCCATGTCGCGAGCCTACGATGCCGACCTTCTGGCACTGGCCCGGAAGGTGGCCGCAAAGGTTGGTTTTGAACCGGCCGAAGGGGTCTATTGTGCCCTGGCCGGCCCTTCCTACGAGACGCCAGCCGAAATCCGCATGCTCAGCCGATTGGGAGCCGACGCCGTGGGCATGTCCACGGCTCCGGAGACGATCGCGGCCGTGCACGCCGGGATGCGGGTTCTGGGGATCTCGTGTGTGACCAACATACTTCACCAGGGACCTTCCCAGGACACCCATGAGGATGTCCTGCGGGCGGCAGCCGAGGCCCGACCCCGCTTCGTCTCCCTGGTTCGCGGGGTCGTCAGGGAGGTTTCCGGATGAATCCATATCAGTTGATTCTCAAGAAGCGCAACGGAGCAGAACACACACCCGAGGAGATCCGCGAGCTGATCCTGGGCTTCGCCAACGACCAGGGCATCGAGACCTATCAG
This sequence comes from Candidatus Xenobium occultum, assembly GCA_002423485.1. Taxonomy (GTDB): domain Bacteria; phylum Vulcanimicrobiota; class Xenobia; order Xenobiales; family Xenobiaceae; genus Xenobium; species Xenobium occultum. The sequence goes on from DIWH01000081.1 coordinate 58,781, forward strand.
ATGGCCGCCTGGCTGATGGCCGTCTGGTTCAAGGGCATGACGGTGCCGGAACTTTCGGCCCTCACCCAGGCCATGGTGGACTCGGGCGACCAGATCGATCTGTCCAGCCTGCCCGGGGTGAAGGTGGACAAGCACTCCACGGGCGGTGTGGGAGATACCACGACCCTGATCCTGGCACCCCTGGCCGCCGCCGCCGGAGCCACCGTGGCCAAGATGTCTGGCCGAGGACTGGGACATACCGGGGGGACCCTGGACAAGTTGGAGTCGGTCCCCGGTCTGCGCACCGATTTGACCTCCCAGCAGTTCCTGGATCAGGTCCGCCGGATTGGGGTGGCCGTCATCAGCCAGACGGGGAATCTGGTTCCCGCCGACGGGAAGATGTACTCCCTTCGGGATGTCACCGCCACGGTCGATTCCATCCCCCTGATCGCCTCCTCGGTCATGAGCAAGAAGATCGCCTGCGGAGCCGAGGTGATCCTCCTGGACGTGAAGTATGGCCGCGGGGCCTTCATGGAGAACCTGCCGGATGCCCGCGAGCTGGCCCGGCGCATGGTGGACCTGGGAAAGGCCCTGGGTCGAAGGGTTCGGGCCGTGATCTCCGACATGGACCAGCCCTTGGGGACCATGATCGGCAACGCCCTGGAGGTCCAGGAAGCCATCGAGATCCTGCGCAACGAGCGCCCCGGTTCGGCCCTGGAGGTCGTCTCGGTGGAACTGGCCGCGCACCTGCTGGAGATGGCTGGGGTTTCGGAGAACCTGGAACGGGCCCGCATCCGAGTCCGCGAGTTGATTCAGAACGGCGAGGGCCTGCGCAAGCTGGGCGAGATGTTCCAGGCCCAGGGGGGTGACCCGCGGGTGGTCGAAGACACCTCGCTTCTGCCCCAGGCTCCGATCATCGAGCCTGTTCCTGCGCCCTCGTCGGGTTTCGTGACGGGGATTCACGCCCAGCAGATCGGTTTTGCGGGCACGGCCTTGGGCGCCGGGCGCAAGCGCAAAGGAGATCCCATCGATCCGGCGGTCGGGATCATCATGGAACACCGGGTGGGCGATGCGGTGGAGGCCGGTCAGCCCCTGGCCGTGGTCCACGCCCGGGATCGCCAGACCCTTGCCGAGGCTCGGCAGATCCTGTTGGATTCCATCGCCATCGGGCCGGATCGGCCGGCACCGCGCAAGCTGATCGAGGAGATCGTCGAGTAGTCGCTTCTCGGTGCCTGCAGGACCCGACCCCCCTCGGGTCGGGTCCTGCAGGATTCCCCGAAAGTCTGTGCGAAATCACTTGCGTTCGCGTTCCCGGAGCGGCGTTCCCTCAAAATCCATCCCGAGTGGCCCATGGCAGGCCCTCGCGTGTGGAGTCTGGGGGCGCCCCGGATGGACGCTGGCGGCTTGTGCGAGGAGCGGAAGCGCTCGTCAAGCAGGTGCCCCGGACGGCCCGGGTCGGCCGTCTCCCCGCGTGGAGACGTGGCCCGCCCGATAGACCCGGCCTCTCCTGGGGAGGGGCGCCGGGTCGGCAGGTCCGGGACTCGGTCCCCTTGACCGGGGACAGGCCGTAGACACGCAGCGGCAGGTGGGTCCTTCTCGACAGGTGCCCTGCAGGCTGCGCGCGGCCGACCTTGGATTTTTTGGAACCGGCCGACTTCGAGCCTGCCTGCTCCAGGGCTGTTTCGGCCTTGGACCCTCGGACCTCCGGTTCCTGGAGGATTTTTCGACCCATGCCGATCCGATGCGCGCGGGGGACGAAGGATGTCCTGCCCGCCGAGATTTCTACATGGCATTTCCTGGAAGACCTGGCCCGAGATCTGGCCGAAGACTATGGCTACCGCGAGATCCGCACTCCGATGTTCGAGTATGCTGAGATCTTCCTCAAGGGGATGGGAGCCACGGCCGGACTGGTGGAGCGCGAGTTGTGGACCTTCCACGACAAGCATGGTCGCAAGTTGGCCCTCCGGGCCGACATGACGGCCCCCACCATGCGGGCCTGTCAGGACCATGCCCTGGTTCAACCTGAGCTCGGACCGACCCGTCTGTACTACCTGGGGTCGGTCTTCATGCACGGCCGGGAACGCGAGGTGGAGAGCCGTCAACTTCACCAGTTCGGGATGGAGGCCCTGGGCACCCGGGACCCTGCCCTGGATGCCGAGGTCCTGGTGATGGTCTCGGACCTGTGCACGGCGTTGGGCCTTCCCCAGGTCGAGGTTCAGTTGAACACCCTGGGCTGCAAGAAATGCCGGCCGGCCTACCACCAGGTCCTGAAGGACTACTTCGGGGGGCGCCAGGACGAGCTGTGCAAGACCTGCAGGCGACGTTACCGTACCCACCCGACCTGGACTCTGGCCTGCCAGGCTGAGCCCTGTCTGGAACTCTCGCGGGTGGCTCCCTCGATCTACGGGACCCTGTGCCCGGACTGTCGCGAACATTTCTCGGCTTTGAAGACCTACCTCAAAGAGCTCAAGGTCGACTATCAGTTGAATCCCCTGGTGGTTCGTGACCTGGAGTATTACGATCGGACCATCTTCCAGGTGACCTGCGCCGGACGCCCGGTGGCCTTCGGGGGGCGCTATGACGAGCTCTCGACGGTGTTGGGAGGCCCACCCACTCCGGCGGTCGGCTGCTCGGTGGACCTCGAGCCGCTCCTGGAGGCGATGCGCGAGGCCGGCCTGGAGGCTCCCGGGCCCGAGCCACCCCGGGTTTGCCTGGCAGGCAACGGGCAGGAGGCGGTGGCCTTGCTTCTGCCGATCGTCTATGCCTTGCGTCGGGCGGGGGTCGGGGCCGACCTGGTCTACCCCTCCAAGCCTGAGGAGACCGCCGTTCAGGCCGCGGACCGGGCCACCTCGCCCTGGTTGGTCCTGCTGGAGGAGGAGGACGTGCGTCGTCGCGTCGTGACCCTGGTGGAGGTCGACAAACAGCGTCGGCAGCAGGTGCGCCTGGAAGAAGCCGTCTCGCGAATCGGTCGGGAACTGGGCCTGGAGGGACTCAAGGACGAGCTGCGTCCCGTCGAGGTCCGCCGGCTCTCCATCGGCCGGCGCCGTCGACCCGTGCGCAGTCGGGCCATGTACGGAGCGGATATCCCCCGGCTTTCGCGGACGTCGTCCTCTCGAGCCGAATCGGCCGAGGAGGCCGAACGCACCCGCCGCCGTCGTCGCCGCCGCTCGGGGAAGGGCGAAGAGGCCGAGACGCCCAGGCAGGGTTCCGCCGAAGAGCCGACCCGGCGCAACCGCAAACGCCGCCGTTCGCGGCGCGCCACCGAGACCACCCCGGCTGAAGTGGAGTCGGCTGCCGGGAGCCTGGATGCGGCCGCCCCGCAGGAGGGCTCCCGCCCAGAGACCTCCGAGAGGCCCCGTCGCTCTCGAAGGCGTCGCCACGAGTCAGAGGATTCGCTGGAGGCAGCCGCGGTTTCGGATGTGCCCTTGGAGACCTCGGCGGCCGGAGCCTCGGAGGAGTCCCCCAGACGCTCGGGTCGGGGCCGTCGGCGTCGCTCCGCTCCACCTGCGGGAGACCCGGTGGAGCCCTCCGCAGCGGAGAGCGCGGCCGAGGAAGTCTCCGGGACGGGTTCGGACGAGGAGTCCACGGGGACCCGTCGCCGTCGGGGCAGCCGTCGGCGCTCACGCCGGGGTGGTTCCCGGGGATCGGGAGCCGCCGAGGAGGCCCCTCGGAGTTCGGATTCGGAGGCTGGCTCCCAGAGGGAGGGGCCAGCGCCTGCACCCAACGGAGAGCGACCCTCCCCGGCGGCGGGAGATGCTCCTGAAGTCAAGCCCGCCAGGTCCCGGCGTCGCCGGGCTCCCAGAACCAAGGCGCAGGGTGGGGAATCGACCCCGTCCGGGGAGGATTCGTGAAGGACAAGTTGGAGATGGTGCGCTCTCTGGCCCGGGTGCTGCGGGAAGAGGGCCTGACCGAGCTGGAGTATGAGAACGAGGATCTGAAGGTGCGCCTGTCGGCAGAGCGGGAGGCCTCGACGGCAGCCCCACTGCCCATGGCCACGGTCCGGCCCGTTTCGCCCGCGGCCGAAGCCGAAGCTCCCGGCACCTCCATCCCCTCGCTTCTGGCCGGGGTCTTCTACCGGGCTCCCTCACCGGGGGCGGCTCCCTTCGTCCAGGAGGGGGACACCGTGGCTTGCGGGCAGACGGTCTGCATCGTCGAAGCCATGAAACAGATGAACGAGATCAAGGCCGAGGATGCCTGTCGGATCCTGAAGGTTCTGGTTGACGACTCCCAGGTGGTGCAGGCCGGCCAGCCTCTCTTCCGGATCGAGGCGCTCTGAGCGTTGTCCTGCGGGCTGCGGGGCCGGTCAGGGGCGCTCGACCACCATCGAGAAGCCCGGGTCGTAGGGAAGCCGGGTGTTTGTGACCAGCCGGAAGCCCGCCTCGGAAAGGACCCGGAGGATCTTCTCCTGGTCGGTGTCGGCCCGGAATCCTTCATGGATGGCCAGGCGACCTTTCGGGTTCAGTGAGTGCACCAGGTTGGGCAGCATCTTCTGGCGGAACCAGCCGAGGGTGCGGTTGCACACCAGGTGGACATCTTGCATGACCATCACGTCGATCTCGGGGACTCCGGGATTGTCGGGCGCGAGGGCCATCCGGAATTCCAGGCGGGGGGCCAGCGCCCGGAATTCCGGGCGCGTCCTGGTGTACTCGACGAAATCCCCCAGGCTGGAGTCGATTTCCACCACGTAGACCTTGCCGGTGGGGCCGACCCTCCGGGCGGCCTGCCAGGCCAGAAGGCCCAGCCCCCCTCCCACTTCCACGACCCTCTTGCCTTCCAGGTTGCCCAGGCGATCCAGCAGCGCTTCGTTGGGCGGAACGTTCTTCGCCGAGAATCGAGTGCCCAGACCTCCGCCGAGCTGGGGGAAGATTTCCCGTCTGGCCCCGAGTTCTTGGCGCTGGCGGATGAACTCCGCGGCGGATTGCCGGGGATTGGCGAAGATGAAGTCGTAGCAGACCGTCTCGTAGGGGTCCAGGTCCTTCTTGCGATGCTCGCCCTCACCCAGTTCCTCGGTCAGGTAGGTCAGGTAGAGAACGCTCTGGAAGCGGATGCCCCTGCCGCTCCCGGGATGGGGAATTCCGGGATTGGGGATCTTCAGAAGATCTCGCGCCTCCTCCATGCGGCCCCGCAGGGCCGCCCGGTCTTCCGGTCGGGATTTCAGGTATTCCAGGAGGATGTTCTCGGCGGCCGTTTCCGAGGGCAGCGAACCCAGGGCAAAATTCTCGGTGGACGGACCGGGGGGCGAGGTGGACATGGCCGAGGCTCCCTGAGCGAACGGGCCGGGAGGTTCCGCTGGCGAAGGAGAGGGCGCCAGGGCCTGCAGGGTCTGGTGGATGGCCACCCCAAGCAGGAGCGCCAGCATGAGGCCCCGCCAGACATTGTTGAGGCTGGACGCCCTCGGAGACCTGGACGCACGTCCTGGCTGCCGGTGGGAGCCGGAATTCGGGCTGGTCGCCCCGGGTTCCGTCCCGAGGGAGACCGGGGAGGGCCCCTGGGAACAGGAATCCGGGTCAGCTTTCATCGCAGTCCCCTTCCTTTTCATTGCCTTCTGGTCTGGAAGCCTCAGGTTCGCCTTCCGTCCAACATCAGATCCAGGTCGCGCGGTCGGGGGACGGCCGGCTCGCGGGCGTCCCAGTTGATCCACAGGTAGAGGGTGGCCGGCAGTGTCAGGGTGGTGAAATAGCGAAGGCGCGAGGTGGGCTGAAGTCCGCGGCCCTCGCTCCAGTGCCATCCTCCGAAGGGTCGCATCTGGCCGCGGGCATGGTTGTAGCGGAAGCGGGTGGGGAAGATCGGGTTGATCCGGGCGTGGAGGCGTTTGCCCCGGACCAGGCATCCCATGTCTCCCCGCATCAGGATGTCCATGTGGGGAGCCAGCAGGAGGTTCGTCTCCACCATGGCCTCGCCCTGGCCCTCGAAGCGATCCCGCACGATGACGGTCTTGGCGTTGGGCCGGAAGAGGACGTCGCGGTGCAGAGGCCAGGCCTGGTCGGGCCCTGACCAGATGGCTCGGGTGGCGGAGAACAAGACTCCGCCTTCGCGCTCCTGCATGCGCACTTCCCGACAGGCCGGGTGCCCCTCGGGGAGTGCTCGGCAGACCAGCGGCTCGGGCTCGCCCTGAAGGCGCGGGGCAGAGTGGTAGCCGACGCGTGACAACAAGTGGCTTGCAGGGCTCTGGAGAGGGGGAAGCCCGGGCTCGATCAGGAAGGGCTCGCCATCCAGGACCAGGCAAAGGCTCAGCGCGTCGTCGTGGTGGGAAGGGTTCTCGCGTTCGGGGGGTGGCAGCACCCGGCCGTCGTGGAAGCCACCTGGGGCGGGGGCCCCCCGCAGCAGACACCAGGATGCCTTGCCCTCCCAGTGGTCGCGAGCGCAGGTCAGCCCCACCTCGCTGAAGAGCCTGCGATTGGTCCCCGGATCCTGGTTGTGCAGGCCGTTGTACTGCTCGGCGGCCCCTGGACCGCACCACCAGTACAGTTCACCCGGCATCTCCCGATTCGGTGCCCGGAACTCTCCGCGGCGCAGGGTCAGGGCGCCGAGGGCCAGCAGTCGGCGGCCGTGCTCGGAAGACCCACAGTTCCATCCCAGGAATCCCGGCGAGGCGCTCTGGCCCAGGTCGGGCACCAGACCGGCCGGGGGGCGCAGGTGGTTGAGGGCGTCCAGGGAGGCGGTGGCAGCCTCGGTCAGTCCCGCCGGCGGAGCCGTGCGGTTCAGGAAGTGCAGGGTCAGCGGCAGGAGCAGCCACTCGGCGGCCAGGCGGTGTCGGGCCACCGAGCCGGACCGGTGCAGTCCGTCGCGTCCCAGTTCCCAGGCGGCCGATCGGGCCAGGGCGGATCCGGCCAGGTCCAGCCAGCGACGCGACAGCAGCATCTCGGGCATGCTCAAAGCCAGGATGTACAGACCCGAGGCGGCGGCCAGGGGGGCTTGCTCCGAGTTCCGGACGAACCAGGCCAGGACGGCCCCGTGCAGGACCAGGCAGGACACGATGCGTGCCAGCAGGTCGGGGGTCAACTGCTCGGAACCCAGGAACATGTGCAGGGCCAGAAGCCAGTTGGTGCAGCGAGCGGCCACGGTCTCGGGGTCCAGCCAGTTGACGCCCTCCAGGGGGCGGTTGCGTTCGCTCCAGTCCACGACCTGGACGATGAACTCGCTGGCGAAACGCTCGTATCCGGTCAGCCAGTAGGCCCTTCCCATCTGGACGAAGTGCGAGTGGCGATTGAACTCCCAGGTCACCGCGATGGGGCCCATCTCCACCGTGGGCATCGGCTGGCGGCCGGCAAACTGCTCGCGCAGGTCCAGCAGGTGGGCGCGCCCCCAACTGTGATCCCGGAAGTCCGAGAACCAGTCGATGGTGCCGCCAAAGGACTGCGGCTCCACCCCCAGGGGAGAGAAGCGGTGGGCCAGCAGGTCTTCGGTCCCCTGCAGGATGGCCCGGCAGTCGGTGGGATGCTGTTCGAGCCGGGGGCGAAGCAGATGGGGCTCGGAGTAGTGCAGGAAGAAGATCGGCCGGATCCGGTCGTGGAAATGCTCCAGGAACGCTTCCGCGGCCAGATCCAGCCGGCCTCGTCGGGCCTGCCCCCGGGCCTCGTCGGTGCCCGGGGTGCCGGCGAACTGGGCATAGAGATCCTCACCCTCCAGACGAAGCGAGGCTCGCTCCTCCAGACAGCGGGCCAACCGCTGCTCGAGGTCGAGGGGATTGGGACGCCTGCCCAGGCGCCGGCGCAGCCACCCGAACATGCTATCCCACCGGGGCGGGCGCGGGTGAGAACGCCTTCAGGGCCCCCAGGACGGTCTCGATCTGCTGCTCGGTGAGTTCGGGGAACATCGGCAGCGAGAGGACCTCCGCCTGGGCCTTCTCGCTGACCGGCAGCGAGCCGGTCGACAGCCCTTGGTGGGAGAAGGCCTTCTGCATGTGCAGGCACACCGGGTAGTAGATCACCGCGCCGACGCCCGAGGCCTGCATGTGCTTCTGCAGGGCATCCCGGTCCGGGGCACGCAGGGTGTACTGGTGGTACACGTGTTCGCAGCCTTCCTTCTCGGTGGGCGGCGTGGCGTAGGTTCCCCGCAGACCGGCCGTGTAGGTCGCGGCAATCTCTCGGCGTCGGAGGTTCCAGGCCTCCAGGTGGCGCAGCTTGACCCGCAGGACGGCGGCCTGGATCTCGTCCAGTCGGCTGTTGGTTCCCACCATGTCGTGGTAGTAACGGACCTTCGAGCCGTGTCCGCGCAGCATCCGCACCTTTTCAGCCAAATCGGGATTGCTGGTCAGGACCATCCCGCCGTCGCCGATCCCGCCCAGGTTCTTGCTGGGGAAGAACGAGAAGCAGCCCAGGTCTCCCAGGCTGCCCGCGCGGCGGCCCTTCAGGGTGGCTCCGGTGGACTGGGCGCAGTCCTCGACCAGGCCCAGGCCGTGGCGCCGGGCGATGGCCTGCAGCTCTTCCATGGGAGCGGGGTGCCCATACAGGTGGACCGCCACGATGGCTCGGGTGCGGGGCGTGATGGCCGCCTCGACGCTGGCCGGATCAAGAGTGTAGGTCTCGGGATCGATGTCGGCAAAGACCGGAGTCGCTCCCGTCAGGGCCGCCGCGCCGGCCGTGGCCACGAAGGTGAAGGAGGGGCAGATGACTTCGTCACCTGCTCCCACGCCCAGGGCCCGCAGGGCCAGGTGCAGGGCGTCGGTCCCGTTGCCGACACCGGTGCCGAACTCGGCCCCGTTCCAGGCTGCGAATTCGGCCTCGAAGGCCTCGACCTCGGGTCCCAGGATGTAGTGGGTGGATCGCAGGGCGCGCAGGGCGGCTTCCTCGACCTCGGTCTTGATCTGGGCGTATTGGGTGGACAGTTCCAGGATGGGGATCATCGTCTTGGCTACCTTCTATCTGGGCTCCAGAGAGCGGCTGAGCCGCTTCTCGGCCCCCCCGGTTTCAGGACTTCTTCTGGGCGCTGAGCAGTTGTTCGGGTGGTGTGGGGCGCACCACCCGGGCGGGCACCCCGTAGGCCACCTTCATGGCCGGAACGGCCCGGGTCACCACCGACCCGGCTCCCACGACGGCCTCCTCGCCGACCTCGACGCCGGGAAGCAGCACCGCGCCTCCTCCGATCCGGCACCCCGAGCGCAGCACGCATCCTTTGCGGTGCTTGAAGCGCTCTTCGGTGCGGGCCAGGTAGTTGTCGTTGGTGGTGGCCACCGCCGGGGCCACGAAGATGTGGTCCTCCAGGGTGGACAGGGCCGTGATGTAGACCTCGGCCTGAAGTTTGGTGGATTCGCCGATGGTCACGTCGTTCTCGACGGTGGCCCCGCGGCCCACGATCACGCGCCGGTCCAATCGGCAGCGCTCGCGGATCGAGGCCAGGTCGGCGACGAAGACCTCTTCGGCCAGGACCGTCCCGGCGTAGATCACCGACAGGGCCCCCACTGTGCACCCGGGCCCCATCGTCAGGGGAGGCAGTTCACCGGCGGCCTTCAGCGTGCTGGTGGAAGCCGTGGTGGGCAGTTTGCCGAGGATCGTGTGGTCTCCCACCAGGCTTCGGGCGCCCACCCGGGTGCGGGGGTGGATCACCACGTGGGAACCCAACCGGACTCCGTCCTCCAGGACGGCCCCCTCGCCGATCACCACATGGGAGCCGATCTCAACTTCGGCGCCCAACCGGACGCCGCGATGAAGATGACAGAAGGGGCCGAGGCGGCAGCCCGGCTCGATCCGGACGTCGGCCTCCACCACCGTGAAGGCGGGAAGTTCAAGGTCTGCAGGCAGTTGTGCTGAGGCGTCGATCAAGGTTGTTCTCCTCCAGGACCTTCCAGGTTCCCCCGTCGTGCAGTGACTTCGTCGCGGCCTCCAGGACCTGCACCACCTGGTGGCCCAGGGTGCCCCCGCTGCGGGGGCGCTTGCCCGCGCGCACGCAGTGCAGGAAGTGGCGGCATTCCCGAGCCAGGGGCTGCTCGGAGGCCAGTTGTGGAAAGCGGTCGGTTCCCGAGACCATGAGACCCTTCACCGGGTCGAAGCGCCGGTCGGTGACTCGCAGGCGGTTGTGGGGATTCAACTCGTCCACCACGGCCATGCCTTTGCGCCCCACCACCGTCAACCGGCGCTCCATGCCGGGATCCAGCCATGAGAACTGCGCCGCGGCGATCCGGTTCCCGGGAAAACGCAGTTCCAGGAAGACCAGGTCCTCGATGCCCGGCTGAAGCCAGGCCTGCCCGAAGCAGTGCACCTCGGTGGGCATCTCGCCCAGCAGGAACAGGAAGACGGCCACGTCGTGCGGGGCCAGGCTCCACAGCACGTTCTCGTGCTTGCGCACCCGGCCCAGATTCACCCGGCGGGCCTGCAGGTAGAGGATCTCGCCCAGGGTGCGGGCCTTCAGGACGGCCTTGAGCTCTTCGATGGCCGGCATGAACAGGGGGAGATGGCCCACCATCAGCGTCCGCCCCCGACGCCGGGACAACTCGACCAGGTGCTGGGACTCCTCGCTGGACAGGGCCATGGGTTTTTCCAGGAAGACCGGGAAGCCGGCCTCCAGGGCGCGGCGGGCCAACGGGTAGTGGGTCACCGCCGGGGTGGCGATGGCCACGGCTTCGAAGGCGCCCTCGGCCAGGGCCTGGTCCAGCGACTCCCAGACGGGGACCTCGGGATAGGTGCCCCGCGCCTCGGCCAGCAGGTTGGGATTGATCTCGCAGATCCCGCTCAGGGCTTCGAGGTCGTGGAAGTTGCGGATCAGGTTGCGGCCCCAGTCCCCGGCTCCCAGGACCAGGACTCCTGCACCGGGCTGTTTCATCGCGCCTTCCCATCCTGGTTCGGAGCGCCCAGTCGGGTGATTCCCTTGAGGCTCTCCAGGCCCCGGGTGACGCCGCGGGTGTCCACCAGGCGTCGGCTGCGCGCGGCGATCTCCGCCAGATCGTAGGTCGAGTGGTCGGTGGCCAGGACCACGCAGTCGTAGTCCTCCAGGTTCGCGAGGTCGACCGATTGCATCTCGGTGCCCGAATGGCAGCGGAAGGTCGGGATCAAGGGGTCGTGGTAGTCCACCCGGGCACCCCGGTTCCGGAGAATTTCCAGGACCCGCAGGGAGGGCGACTCGCGAGGGTCGGCCACGTCCTTCTTGTAGGCCACCCCCAGCACCAGCACCCGGGCCCCCTTCAGGCCCTTCTCGCCCAGGGCCTCGACCACCAGGCTGACCACGTGGTAGGGCATGCGGGTGTTGATCTCCCCGGCCAGTTCGATGAACCGGGTCTGGTGGTCGAACTCGCGGGCCTTCCAGGTCAGGTAGAAGGGGTCCAGGGGGATGCAGTGCCCGCCGATCCCGGGGCCGGGATGGAAGGGCATGAAACCGTAGGGTTTGGTGGAGGCCAGCTCGATGATCTCCCAGACATCCAGGCCCATCTCGCGGCACAGGATGGCCAGCTCGTTGACCAGGGCGATGTTCACGCTGCGGAAGATGTTCTCGAAGAGCTTCTCCATCTCGGCGGCCCGGGTGGAGGTGGCCCGCTTGACCAGGTCGGGACGGTCCAGCATGCGCGAGTAGAGCAGAGCCGTCAGATCCCCGCAGGTGGGGGTCAGCCCGCCCACCACCTTGATGGTGTTGTAGGTATTGTAGTTCGGGTTCCCGGGGTCCACCCGTTCGGGCGAGAAGGCCAGGAAGTAGTCCTCGCCGGCCTGCCGGACCCGTCCTGCGGCTTCCAGGGCGGGGCGGACCACCTCCTCGGTGGTTCCCGGGTAGGTGGTGCTCTCCAGGACCACCAGGGTGCCCGGGCGGATATGCTGACCGATGCGCTGGCTGACGTCCTGGACGTAGCTGATGTCCGGCTCGCGGTTCCGGGTCAGGGGCGTGGGCACGCAGATGATGATGGCGTCGCAGGTCTCCAGGACCGAGAAGTCCCGACCGGCGTGCAGGCGCTCGGCTACCAGGGGCTTGAGTTCGTCATGGTGGCCGTCGATATAGTCGAAGCCTTCCGACAGCAGGCGAACCTTTTCGGCGTTGTCCTCCAGCCCTTCCACGGCGAATCCCCGACGGGCGAAGCCCATCGCCAGGGGAAGCCCCACGTATCCCAGGCCGATCACGGCCACCCGGGCGGTCCCCTCCTGGATCTTGCGCCGCAGGGCCCCCGCCAGGTTCTGCTCCAGGTCAATCATGTCGATACCCCTCTAGCACTTCCGCAATTCGCTCCGCAGCGTGCCCATCCCCGTACAGGGGCGGCCGGTCCTGAGGAGGCCTGAAGCCGTCAAGCCCCTCCAGGACCCGTTGCGGGTCCAGGCCGACCAGGCGATTCCAGCCGACCTGCACCGTCTCCACCCACTCGGTCTCTTCGCGCAGGGTCAGGCAGGGAGTGCCCAGGAAGTAGGCCTCCTTCTGCAGTCCCCCGCTATCGGTCAGGACCAGCCGGGCATGTCGGGCCAGACCGAGCATGTCCTGGTGTCCCACCGGATCCATCAGACGGAGCGCACCATTTGTCAGACGGTCTTCCCACCCCTGCTGCCGGATCATCTTTCGGGTCCGAGGATGGCAGGGGAAGAGGATCGGTTCCCGGTGGGCCGCCAGGGCCTGAAGGAGTGGTTCCAGGCGGTCCCACGAGCGGGTGCTCTCCTCTCGATGCAGGGTCATCACCAGGTAGGGCTCCTGGGGCCTGGGGAAGGTGCTGCCGCGCTCCAGGGCCGCCCGGGTGGCGTCCAGCATCAAGTCCCCGACCTGGTGGACGCCTCGGGTGATCCCCTCGCGGGCCAGATGCTCGACGGCCACCTGACTGGGGGCGAAGAGCAGCGTCGAGAGGCGGTCGGTCAGGACCCGGTTGATCTCCTCGGGCATCGGCGCGAAGCTGCGCAGTCCGGCCTCGACGTGGGCTACGGGCAGGTGCAGTTTGGCGGCGGCCAGGGCGGCGGCCAGGGTGGAGTTGGTGTCCCCGAAGACCACGACCATCTCGGGAGGCTCGGCCAGCAGGACCTCTTCGATCTTCTCCAGCATCCGGCCGGTCATGGCCCCGTGGCTGGCGCTGCCCACGCCCAGGTGGTGGTCCGGGGCCGGCAACCGCAGCTCCTGGAAGAAGACCTCCGACATCTCCTGGTCGTAGTGCTGGCCGGTGTGGATCACGCGGGGCTGGCAGAAGCGCGGCAGCAGACGGGCCAACGGGGCCAGCTTCACGAACTGGGGTCGGGCTCCGACCACCAGCGTCAGGCGTCTCATTCCGGAACCTCGGTTTCCGCTGACGTTCGCAGGGGCTCGCGCAACTGGGCTTCATAGAGCCGGCTGTAGATGCCGTGCCGGGCCATCAACTGATCGTGCCGACCCTCTTCGACGATCTGCCCGGCGTCCAGGACCAGGATCCGGTCGGCGTGGCGGATGGTGTTCAGCCGGTGGGCGATCACCAGACATGTCCGCCCCTCCATGGCCCGGGCGATGGCGTCGGCGATCAGGTTCTCGGATTCGGCGTCGATCCCCGAGGTGTACTCATCGAGGATCAGGATCCGGGGGTCCCGCAGCAGGGCCCGGGCGATGGCGATGCGCTGGCGCTGACCGCCCGAGAGGCGCAATCCCCTTTCGCCCACCTCGGTCTGGTAGCCGTCCGGCATCCGCACGATGAACTCGTGGGCGTTGGCCAGCTTCGAGGCGCGCAGCACCTCCTCATCGGTGGCCGTGGGGCTGCCGCAGCGGATGTTGTCATCGATGGTACCCCCGAAGAGGACCGATTCCTGGATCACGGTGCCGATCTGGGTCCGCAGCGAGCGCAGCTTGACCTGCTTGAGGTCGTGCCCGTCCACCTTGACCGAGCCGGAGACCGGGTCGTAGAAGCGCGGGACCATGTTGACCAGCGTGGTCTTGCCCGCGCCGTTGGCCCCGACCACGGCCACCACCTCACCCGGCCGGATCGACAGGTTGATTCCCCTCAAGACCGGCTTTTCGGGGTCGTAGTGGAAGTGCACGGACTCGAAGTCGATGGCTCCCTGCAGGCGGGGCAGTTCCAGGGCTCCCTCGGGTTCGGCCACCTCGGGAGTCATGTCCATCAGCTCGAAGACCCGGCGCCCGGCGGCCGCTGCGCTGTTGGCGGTTCCGTAGAAGCCCGACAGGGCGCTGATGGGGTGGGAGGTCATCACCATCAGGGTCCAATACTCGGTCATCTGGGCGAAGGTCACCTGGCCCTGCATGACGCGCGTGGCCCCGAACCACACGATGGCCACGATGCCGAAAGCCCCCAGCAGCTCGACCACCGGGGACTGGATGGCCGAGACCTGCACCAGCTTCATCTGGGCGGCGAAGTTGTCCTCATTGCGGCAGGCGAAGCGGCGGACCTCAAAGTCCTCGCGGGTGTAGGCCTTCACCACCTTGATGGTGGAGATGTTCTCATACAGCAGGGCCGACAGGTCCGCCAGGCGGGCCTGGAGCTTCTCGGAGCGCTGGCCCATCCGCCGGCCGAAGTTGGCCACGGCCGTGCCCACCAGGGGGCTGATCAGCAAGACCACCAGGGTCATCTGCCAGTCGCGGTAGAACATCCAGCTCAGGCAGGCCACCACCACCAGCAGGTTCTTGACGAAGTCCGAGAGGGCCATGTAGACGCTGGTGGACAGCAGGATGTCGTTGGAGGCCCGCGAGTGGATCTCGCCCAGGCGCATCCGGTCGAAGAAGGCCATCGGCAGGCGCTGCAGGTGGGTGAAGACCTGGTCGCGGAAGTCCCGGACCGCCTGCTGGCCGCCCAGATCGATGGTGTAGCGCTGGAAGTAGGTCGAGGCCCCCATCACCGCCATCACGGCCAGGAAGGCCAGGCAGATCAGGTTCAGGCGCATGAAGGGGTCCTGGCCGTCCGAGTAGTTGAAGGACTCCTGGGACATCATGCCCATGATCAGGCCCACGAACTTGGCTTGGGACAGGCGCGCGGCGGTCACGACGACGGTCAGCAGCAGGGCCCCCAGGACGATCTTCCAGTAGGGCCGGATGTAGCTCAAGAGGCGCCAGAGCACCTGCGCAAGCTGTCGAATCGACAAGGCGTGACCTCCATCCTGGCCGTGGGCCCGAACTTCGAAACTCAAGTTTAGGGGGTTGAACCGCTTTGTCAAGGAGAGCCGAGGACAGGGGGCCGGGGGCTCGGGTCGGCGGGGGGCGGTCGCAGGCGGAAGAGCTCGGCCCCGAGACCCGGTTCGAAGAGCCAGGTTCCCAGCGGCTCGGCCTGAAGGTCGGGGCCCCCCGGGAACGCCTTGCGCCACGCGATCAGGGCCGCGGCGGGCCCCCGGGCGTTCACCTTCCGGCTCACCACCAGGAAGGCCGGCAGGGAGTCGCCGATTTCCGACGTGGGGATCCTCCAGCTCTGCAGTTCGCCCTGGTCCAGGGGGATGCGGGCCGGGATGCCTCGATAGTTCGCGAAGACCTTGAACCATGAGGGGTGGACCACATCGCCTTCGGCGCTCAGGACCCAGAGCAGGAACTCGCCTTGAGCCCGGGCGTGGGCGCACTCCAGAATCGGAGCCATCACCGGGGGCTGCAGGTGGGGAAGCTCGGCCAGCAATGGCAGGGGGCGGTTGGGAGCGTGGCTCACCGGAGCGATGCCGGCTCCGACGTAGTGTCGGAGGGGGGGCACGGGGCGCAGCGGCGCCGGGAGAGCCCAGCCCAGGACCGTGAAGACCCCCCACAGTCCCAACAAGACCGCCACAGCCCAGCGCGCCGGGCGGTTTGGAGAGGCCCATCCCGTGGCCAACAGGGCGGCGAAGCCCAGCACGTTGGCCAGGTAGATCTCGAACTTCCCCGAGACGGCGTTGATCAGGACGAAGGTCCAGACGAGCATTCCCAGGATGAAGCCCCGTCCCGGGTCGCGGTCCTCCCGGCGCCATCCGGCCAGCGCCAGGCCCACCCCCAACAGGGCCAGGTGCAGCCCGTTAAAGGATCGGTCCGCCATGACATGCAGATAGTAGAGTGGGTCGAACCAGATCGTCCCGTGCAGCGTCCCCTCCAGGGCCGTCCGGACCCGCTCGTCCAGCATGGCGGACAGGTCCCGGACGCACAGGTAGGGCAGCAGGGTCAGCATCAGGGCGGTGCCGGCCAGAAGGGCGTTGCCGGCCCGACCGCCGGGAGGCCGGGAGCGGTTGGTCCAGGCCGCCAGGACTGCCAAGGCCAGCAGGGAGCCCAAGGCCACCAGGGGGAACGAGTCGGACCTCCCCAGGGCCAACAGGGGGCCCCGCAGCGCCAGCCAGGCGAAGGGCGCCGACAACCCGGCCAAGGCCAGGCCGAGAAGGGCCAGGGCCTTCCCGGCGCGCGACAGCGACCAGCGCAGGGGAATCCGGGCGATGAGGAAGGCCACCGGCAGGATCCACTGGGCCACGAACTCAGGCTTGGTCATGGCCCCCAGGGCCAGGGTCACGCCGAACCAGAACGAGGCCCCCCGCCGGCGCAGGAAGTCGCTGGCCACCAGCAGCGCCGCGCACAGCAGGGACAAAGCGTGGCTGCCGACCTCCAGGGGATACTCTTTGGTGATGCTGGCGAAGAGCGGCAGGGTGAAGAGGTACAGGCAGGCCAGGAACCCCGCGCCCGGGCCATACAGGCGCCGCCCCAGGAAGAAGAGCGAGGCGGCGTAGACGGGCAGCCACAGGACCTGGGAGGCGTTGAGAAGCCCCAGGGCCGGCTGACGCAGGCTGAACAGGGCCGCGGCGGGCAGCAGGCCGACGGGGCCGTAGTGCGAGACCCTCAGCGCCCCGGCCAGATCCCCCGCGACCAGGTGCCTCCAGAAGTCCAGGGCGTCCCCGGCGTGAATCGGGAAGTCATAGCTGTAGCGGACCTGGCTGTGCGCCAGCCAGGACAGGTTGTTGAGTCCCAGGACCAGGACCAGCGCGACCGTGGCCGCGGGGGCCAGCCAGGAGGCCGGCGCGGATCCCGCGCGGGAACCGCCCCCCGGGCGCAGGGTCCCATCCCGGGTCTGCAATGGGTCGGATGTCAAGCTCGAGCCTTCTTCGAAGGGTCGCCGGATCCCCTCGGGGCTGGGGGCGCCGGCCCTCGACCAGACGATCGCCGTCGTCGACCCGCCAGGGGACTCCGCGAGAATCGGCAACATCCCAGGCGCATCCTGGAGGCGAGGGATGCCCGTGGGCGGGCGCCCGACGGCCGGTCTCCGCCCCTGGCGGGATGGTATACTCCTGGCATGGAGGACGCTCGCATGGAAGCCCTGCTTTACGAGGAAGAGCCTCTCGAGCCGGACGTCTCGCACCTGGTCACCGAGGACGATGCGCCCGTGGACAGTTGGATCTCCGAGAAGCAGATGCGCCTCTTCCCCAACATCCTGCACGCCTCGTGGAAGCCCGGCCGGCCCTTCGTGGCGGC
>DIWH01000054.1:0-82714 GCA_002423485.1 Candidatus Xenobium occultum
GGATCAAACTCTCCATCGAATTCGTTCGTCAACACCCGAAGGTGCCGACAAAAACAAAACGATAGGAGCAGATTCGCTCTTTTCGTTATTGACATTTCATCCCAACCAGGCCGAAACCCGGATGGAACGCTCAGGCAATCACACAAGCTCTTTCGCCGTTATCCAGTTGTCAAAGACCAGGCTTCCTCGGTCAACGGCCTTCAGTCTACTTCAGAGACCGTCGGCTGTCAACCCGCAACCCTTTTTCTCGACCTGCACGCACTCGGCGCCGGCGGGGCGGTTGCTTCCCTCGCACCCGGTTCCCCGGGGGCTTCGCTATCCTAGCACCGCGCTTGCCCCCCGTCAACATGCATGCACAACATTTTTTCCAGAATCATCCAGCGGCCCAGCTCAGGGCCAGGCACCGGCTCGACGTGAGCCAGGCTCGAGGGTCAGGCCTGCAGACGAGAGCCACGCACATTGAGACGCGGCCCGCGGTCGAAGCGGCGCACTTCAACCCCTCGGCGCCTGGCACCCATCCTCGCCCCCGAGAAGGACGACGGCGCAGAGAAGGAGACGGGGCCCGCTTGCGCGGGAAGACGACAAAAAGACGGGGCCCGCTTGCGCGGGCCCCGTCGGGCGTTCAAGTCAGGTCAGTCGAAGACTAGAACTTGACCTTGAACTGGGTCGTCACCTGCCAGCCAGACCAATCCAGCGGGTGGGCGGTGAAGCCCTGCACCGGAGTGCCGACGTCGGTGGTGCCACCGGCAAACGTGGAGGCATCCACGTTGTCGTTGTTGTCGTAGTAGCGGAAGTCCATGTTCCACTGGGTGTTCGCACTGATGTCATAGTCGAAGCCGATGAACGGAATCGTCTGGGTGACGTCAATGTTATTGAAGCCCGTGGTGTTGTTGGCCACCGCGAAGGTGTTGTAGATCCCTCCGGGATCCCAGTGACCCTTGATGCTGGCGATGTCAACGCCGCCACGCAGGGTCCACTGGTCGTTGGCTTCCCAACCCAGCCCGAGGTGACCACTGTCGATGCCCATCTTGGTGTAGTTCTGGCTACCACCAAAGGCCGCCGTCAGACCGGTCTCGCGCTTGAACTCGTTGCGCTCGTAGCCGAGGTCGACCTTGATGCGGGGGTTGTCGAACTTGTAGCTGACGCCGAGGCCCCAGGCAGTCTGCTTGCCACGGTTGTCCTCGAGGGGCTGCAAAGCATCGTTGAACGAACTGGAAGTGCCAGCGCCGTAGATGCTGGGGTGAGCGTAGCCGAAGAACACGGGGTCAATCCAACCGGGGGCGAAGCCCACGATGGGAAGGTTCGGAGCACCAGCGCCGGCGGCACCCGGGAGCACCCGGACGTCATACAGCGAGGTTTCCTTCTGGTTGAGGAACTCAGCCTTCGCCCAGACCAGGCCGCGACGCTCCATGAAGCGCCACTGACCGTTGAAGGTGATGCCTTCGCGGTTGTGCGGATACACATCCGTGTCATGCATCGCCCACATGTTGGAGAAGTAGTTGAGGTCCGGCAGACGCCACACGCCAGCACCGGTGAAGTTGCCGATGGTGGAGGGATAGGCGTTGATGAACGGGTCGTAGGTGGGGTCGACCGTCAGGTAGGCCACCGACACGTCGAGGTCGCCCTCGAGCAGGTTGGCACCGACTTCGAAGCGGCCGGCGTCGCCGTCGCTGCTGTAGTCGGAGTTGCGGTTGGACTTGTACTCGGTGTGAGCCCACTCGCCAGCCACGTAGATCTGGGTGTCGCCACCACCGATGTCCCACTTGTAGTCCGCAGACAGGCCGTAGCCGAACATGCTCTGCGGGCCGAAGCTGCCACCGATGTAGGGCAGTGCAGCGTTGTCCACGGTGGGGCTCCAGCCCGGGATCGGGCGGTTGTCCACGGTGGTGCCGATGCCGCCGTTGGCCTGCGCGAAGGCGCTGGTCTGGGCAGCGTAGTAACCCGACGGGTTGACCCACTGCAGCGGGGTCATGCCGAAGGAGTTACCAGAGTTGACGTTGGCGGCGATGATGCCACCGACGGCCAGGGCGTTTCCGCCGGCGGACTCGTTGGCAGCGCGCATGAAGTTGGCCTTGACCTGGCCGCCCTTGAACTCGAAGGCGAGGTCAGCACCCAGGACATCGGTCACGTAGCCGACGTTCCCGGGGATGATGGCCACGCCGAAGATTCCGGCGGGCATCCCATCACCCATCCGCGAACCGAGGACTTCCCAGCGCATCACGCCGGTGTCCTTGATGTCGAACGAGCCGTTGACGTTGAAGCCGAAGCGGTCCAGGAACTCGGGACCAAAGGCGTTGGGGTTGTACTGGCCGACGAAAAGGATGTCATCCATGTTGTCGGTGTTGAACGCGCCCAACGTCAGCTTGGTGCCGGAGGGGTTGTGCAGGACCCAGAAGTTGTCCAGGGTCATGCGGGTGTAGGGCTGGTTGTTCAGGCCCTGCACGCCAGCAATGCCACCGCCGTTGATGTCGCCGGTGAACGGGTTGGACAGGTACGGAGCGCTCACTCCCCAGAAGGCGTCGACCACGGCGTCGCCCTGGGAGGTGAAGGCCGAGAACTCGGCGCCGGCGTCGATGTCATCGGTGACCCGGATCCGCAGACCCAGAATCGCACGCATCGTGAAGCCGGTGCCGTTGCTCAGCGGACGGCCGTTGGTCAGGTCGACCACCGGGAATGCGCCGGAGCCATAGTACGGGGACACGCCCGGGACGCCGCCCGGAAGAGCACCGAGGTGGAACGGGCTGAGGGCAGCGCCACCGGGCTGGATGAAGCCAGCAACCCCGGCGTTGGCGGAACCGACGGCCTGGTTGTAATCCACGGCGCCATTGCCGAGGATCCCGTTGTCGTTGGTGCTCTGACCGTTGTTCACGAAGTTCTGGGCCACCATGCGGGTGTCCACGGAACCGTAGAACGTGATCCTCTCGAGCTCGGTCACACGCTGGTCAAGGCGGCTGACGTTCTCTTCGAGGTTGGTCACCCGCACGCCGAGAGCATCGAGCTCTTCGCGCAGGGCGTTGACAAGCTGGCGAAGCTCGTTGAGCTCAGCCTTGGTAGCAAAGGTCGCATGCTCTTCTTCCATCTTGGCGAGCAGGCGAGCGACGATCATGGCCACTTCCCAGCGGGTTGCGGCGCGATCACCCTTGAAAGTCCCATCGGGGTACCCTTCCACGAGACCCTTGGCAGCCAGTCTGGCCACCGCATCGCGGGCCCAGTGGTTCTCGGGCACGTCAGGGAACAAGGGCGCGGACAACGCCGGAAGAGCCATGGCGAACAAAATCACCATAGCCACAACCGACGTCCAGATGCGCTTGTTCATGGCGCGGTTCTCCTCCTTGTTTTCTTTTGGTCGAATCGGGCGGCCGCCTGGATCTCGACCTGGAGGAGGACTTGAGCTTTCCAGAAGTTCCCTCACGTCTGCCTCCGCGGCTTCCATCCTGTGACCGCCATCTGTACTGCCTGGTTCGGGGTGAACCTGCACCTCCTCTCGGATTGCCCCGAACTCGCAGCGATACCCTATCTGCCTTCAACCAGTCTGCCGGGCCCCGGGTTTCGGAACTTCGGCCCCCCGGCACCTCGGTGCTTTCGCGCGACCAGGTTGAATTCTCTTACAGCCAACCATCGAGCGCTTTCGAGGCATTGCAGACGGATCCTGCTCCAGCCCCAAACGCATGCTCGTGTTCCTTTTTCGGCTTCGCCTATTCGGCGGGTCCCCCGAGTCTCCTCCTGACCTGAACATCAGGCCAGAGGATCTCAGGCCGTCCGGCTCCAGCCGACTGAGAACCGGACCCAGGGCATGCGACCACGCCGTCCTGAAAGAACCATGAAATTCCACCAGAACCGGGCGCTGGTCCACGAGATCAATCCGTGGCGCTGCCTCCGTCGGTGGGCACCGGTTCGCGGCCCAGTCGGGCTCGGGCCTCCAGCCAGGAACGCATGAAAGGCGACAGGTTCCCGTCCAGGACCGACTGAACATCGCCGTTCTCGGCTCCGGTCCGGCGGTCCTTGACCATGGTGTAGGGCTGCAACACGTAGTTGCGGATCTGATTGGCCCAGGCCGCCTCACGGTTCTCGCCGCGGACCGCATCCAAACGGCCTTGACGCTCGGCCAGTTGCAGTTCGAAGAGCTTCGAGCGCAGCATCCGCATGGCCGTCTCACGATTGGAGTGCTGAGAGCGCTCGTTCTGGCAGGCGACCACCGTGCCGGTGGGCAGGTGCGTGATGCGGATGGCGGACTCGGTCTTGTTGACGTGCTGGCCCCCCGCCCCTTGGGATCTGTAGGTGTCCACCTTCAGATCCTCTGGACGGATCTCCACGGGCACCTCGTCGGCCAGCTCCGGCAGGACGTCGACCTTTGCGAAGGCGGTGTGTCGGCGCTTCTGCTGGTCGAAGGGCGAGATCCGGACCAGGCGGTGGACACCCCTCTCCGAGCTGAGCAGTCCGAAGGCATAGGGACCCGAGAAGATCGCCGTGGCCGAATGGACTCCTGCCTCCTCGGCCGCCGAGACATCCACCACCTCGGCCTTCAAGCCCTCTCGCTCGGCCCAGCGCAGGTACATCCGCAGCAACATCTCCGCCCAATCCTGGGCATCGACGCCGCCCGCTCCGGCGTGCACGGTCAGGATCGCCGCCGAGCGGTCATACTGGCCACTCATCAGGGCAGCGGTCTCGGCCCTCTCCAGCTCGTGCTCCAGCTCGCGGTGGGCCTGCTCGACCTCGGCGAGTTCCTCAGGCTTCTCGTCCGAAGCCATTTCCAGGTAGAGCTCGAACTCCTCCAGGCCGGCGGAGAGGCGGTCCCACTGGTCCGCGACGCCCCGGTGCAGGTTCAGCTCTTCGTTCAGCTTGCGAGCCTGGTCCGGATCGGCCCAGACATCGCCCGCAGCGAAGCGGGCCTCGATCTCCTCAATCTTGGAACGACTTGAATCCAGGTCAAAGATAGTCGCGCATCCGGTCGACCCGGGCGCGAATC
This sequence comes from Candidatus Xenobium occultum, assembly GCA_002423485.1. Classification (GTDB taxonomy): domain Bacteria; phylum Vulcanimicrobiota; class Xenobia; order Xenobiales; family Xenobiaceae; genus Xenobium; species Xenobium occultum. The sequence continues at coordinate 4,967 of DIWH01000054.1, forward strand.
TCGGTCAGGCGGTCGGCGAATTGTGCCAGCATCGCTTGGCGAGTCCTTTCTCTTGGTCTGCAAGATGGCTCGAGCCGGTCCGTCCCGATTCAGGAACAGGCCAGGTCCGCCGGGAGGATCAGCGCAATTCGGGGTAGTGACACTTCTTCCACTTCTTGCCGCTTCCACACCAGCAAGGATCGTTGCGGCCCAGCTTGGCGCCGATCCTCTTGACGGTGGTCCCCCGGCCGGAGTCGTCGCGGTTGGTGCGCGTGACCTGCATGGTCTCGCGCTGCTCGACCCGCTCTCCCATCCGGACCTCGACCCGGTACAGGAACTGGACCGTGTCATCCCGGATCCGGCGCTTGAGGCCTTCAAACTCTTCAAAGGCCTCACGGATGAACTCGATGCGAGGATCCTTCTGGCCGTAACCGCGCAGGCCGATGCCCTCGCGCAGCATGTCGATGTTGCTGAGGTGCTCGATCCACTTCTCGTCCAGGGTGCGAAGCAGGGCCACCTTCTCGAGTTCGCGCATCAACTCGGCGCCCAGGCGGGCCTCCTTGGCGTCATAGGCCTGGACGGCCCGGTTCAGGACGATCTCGCGCATCTCGGGTGCCGTGACGCCGCGCACGTCCTCCACCTTCAAAGGTGACGGCAGGGCAAACTGCTCGTTGAGCGCGTTGACGAATCCCTCGAGATCCCACTCGGCGGGCGGAACCTCGGGCGAGGTGAACTCGCGCATCAAGTCGTCCGTTATCTCGCCCACGAAGCCCAGGATATGGGGTTTGAGCTCCTCTCCACGGAGGATGCGACCGCGTTCCTCATAGATGATCCGCCGCTGCTCGTTCATCGTGTCGTCGTACTGCAGCACGTTCTTGCGGATGTCGAAATGGTGGCCTTCCACCTTCTGCTGGGCGTTCTCGATCCCCTTGGTGATCCACGAGTGCTCGATGGGAACGTCGTCCTCGACTCCCAGCCGCTCCATCCAGCTCTTGATGCGATCCGAGCCGAAGAGGCGCATCAGCTCGTCGTCCAGGCCCACGTAGAAGCGCGAGGCTCCGGGGTCTCCCTGTCGTCCGGAACGGCCTCGCAACTGGTTGTCAATGCGCCGGGACTCGTGGCGCTCGGTGCCCAGGATGTACAGGCCCCCCAACTCCTTGACCTTCTGCTCCTCCTCGGGAACGGGCGGGTCCCCGCCCAGCTTGATGTCCACGCCGCGCCCCGCCATGTTGGTGGCGATGGTCACTCCCTTGACCCGACCGGCCTGGGCGATGATCTGGGCTTCGCGTTCGTGGTACTTGGCGTTGAGGACGTTATGGGGAATGCCCTTCCGCTTGAGGAGCGTCGCGAGGTACTCGGACTTCTCGATGGAGCGGGTGCCGACCAGGATCGGCTGGCCCAAGGCGTGCCGCTCTTCAATGTCGGCCACCACGGCCCGGAACTTGGCATTCTCATCCTTGTAGACCAGGTCGGAGAGGTCCAGGCGCTGGATGGGCACGTTGGTGGGGATGACCACCACGTCCAGTTTGTAGATCTCGCGGAACTCGCGCTCTTCGGTGACCGCGGTGCCGGTCATGCCGGCCAGTTTGGAGTACAGCTTGAAGTAGTTCTGGAAGGTGATGGTGGCCAGGGTCTGATCCTCCTGGCGGACCTTCACCCCTTCCTTGGCCTCGATGGCCTGGTGCAGGCCATCCGAATAGCGCCGACCGAACATCAGCCGCCCCGTGAACTCATCGACGATGACGACCTCGCCATCGCGGATCACGTACTCGATCTCGTTGCGATAGCACTCCTTGGCCCGGAGTGCGTTGTTCATGTGGTGGGCCAGTTCCATGTGCTCGGGATCGAAGAGGTTCTCCAGCCCCAGGATCTGCTCGACCCGGGCCACGCCCTCCTCGGTCAGCGGTGCGCTCTTGGCCTTCTCCTCGACGCTGTAGTGCACGTCCTTGCGCAGATCGCGCGTGATCTTCGCGAAGCGTTCGTAGAGGTCGGTCGACTTGGTCCCCCGTCCCGAGATGATCAGGGGGGTCCGGGCCTCGTCGATCAGAATCGAGTCGACTTCGTCGACGATGGCGTAGTTGAGCTCTCTCTGAACCCGCTGTTCCAGGGACATGACCATGTTGTCCCGCAGGTAGTCGAAGCCGAACTCATTGTTGGTCCCGTAGGTGATGTCGGCCCGGTAGGCCTCGGAGCGGTGGACGGGACGCAACCGATTGAGGCTCTCGTCCTCAATCTCGATGGTGGGATCGTACAGGAAGGCGGTGTCATGGTTGATGATCCCCACCGACAAGCCCAGGAGGTGATAGACCGGAGCCATCCAGCGGGCATCGCGCTTGGCCAGGTAGTCGTTCACCGTNNTCTTGCCCTCGCCGGTCTTCATCTCGGAGATGCGACCCTGGTGCAGCACGATCCCACCGATCATCTGCACGTCGTAGTGGCGCAGCTTCAAGGCCCGCCGGGCCGCTTCCCGGGCGGCCGCGAAGGCCTCGGGAAGCAGGTCGTCCAGGGTCTCGCCCTTGGCCAGGCGCTCGCGGAAGAGATCGGTCTTTCCACGCAGTTCATCATGCGAACAGGCCTTCATGGCCTCTTCGAACCCGTTGATCCGGTCCACGATCTTTCGCATCCGGCGCACGTCGCGCTCGTTCGCGTCCAGGAGGCCCTTGAGAAGACCCAGCAACAGTATCACATCCCTGTCATTCTTAGACGTGCTCGGAACCCGTACAGCCGCAAACGCCCACGCCGGGCCCTCCAGAGCCTGAATGGCTCCGAGCGACCCGGGGGACCTGGCGACTCGGGCAAAAAGGCTCCCTCAGAGGAGCCTTCCCGACGAGGAACATTCTATCCCGCCGCCATGGGGGGTGTCAAACTGAAAAGGCAGGGCCCCTCCGCGCTGGCGACGGAGAGGCCCTGCCGGGTGAACCCATTCCAGAGGCTCAGGGCTTGACGGCGACCCCCCAGGGGATCGAGTTGGGCAACGGGGTGGTCGAGAGAAGGACACCACCGGTCCGGGCATCCAAGACCGTGACGCTGCCTGCGCCGGTGCATCCCACGAAGGTCTTGCTGCCATCCGGGCTGACGGCGACTCCGACGGGCGCCTTGCCGACCGGCACGGTGGCCACAGGAGCCTGGGTCACGCCATTGAGGACCGTCACCGTGTCGGAGCCCTTGTTGGTGATGAAGACCCGCGAGCCGTCCGGAGACACGGCGGCCTTCTGGGGATTGACGCCGACCCGGACGCGGCCCAGTTCGGTGAAACCCCAGGCGTCGATGACCGAGACGTCACCCGAGCTGGAGTTCACCACGTACAGGAAGCGACCATCCGGAGACAGCTCCATGCCGGTGGGGTTGGCCCCGACGGGGATGGAGGCCTGAGGGATCCCGGTGAAGGTGTCCAGCGCCACCACTTCCCCGGCCGAAGGCGTCCCCACCACCACGAACATCCGGGTTCCTTCCCGGTTGGCGGCAACCGCCCGGGGCTGGCCTGTCTCGCCGTTGCGCATCGGAGGCGTGGGGATCCGGCGCTGCGGGGCATTGGTCCGCGTGTCGATGACCAGGACGCCGGGCTGGGCCCCCAGGACGCTGGCCAGGATGTTGTTCCCGTCGGGGGTCAGCTTCAAGTCGGTGATGATCCCCCCGGTCGGGATGGACGTCAGAAGCGTGTTGGAGTTCACCGTGTCCAGGACCAGGATGGACTGGGCCGCCGTGCTGACGTAGAGGCGGGTACCGGCTGCGTTGAAGGCCACCCAGAAGGGCTGCGCCTCCAGCTCCTTGTAGCCGGTCTGCCCGGGGTTGTCGACGGGCAGCATCATCAGGGTGTTCGGGGCGACCTGGATCGGAGTGTGGTAATCGCCCGGATTGACGTCCCCTGGGCGAGGAGCCTGGATGGGACCGCCTCCCGTCCCAAAGGGGTCCCCGGTTCCGCCGTGCAGGATCATCTGGCGATAGGTCTGGGTCGTGCTCATCTGATAGCCGCCCGCAGGTCCGTGACCCGCCGGCGCGCCGGGCCCCGCCTTCTGGCCGAAGGCCACGTAGGCCGTCCCGGGCGCCAGGGGAGCGCCCCCGCCACCAGGTCCGGTGCCGAATGGGGAGCTCTGGATCTGGCCAGGATTCAGGACGATGTTGACCATCGCCGGGGTCGGGCCATCCTTCACCTGGACCGCCCGGGTGGCCATGCCGATCCCCTGCTTCTGGGCCACGATGATGTATTCTCCCGCCGGAACCTTGAAGCGGAACAATCCCAGCGTGTCGGTGACGGTCTTGTAGGAGGTCCCCTGAAGGGTGATCTCCACCCCCTCCAGGGGGTCATAAGGCTGTCCGCCGGGACTCTTGTTGGTGGAGGTGCTGACCACGATCCCCACCAGGTTGTCTCCCTTGGCCTTCTCGACGTCCTTGTCCCGGTTCCGGGCACTGACGGGGGCAACCCCCATCACCAGGACCAGGGCCACCACCAGGGCGATTGCTCCCCTTCTCATCCTTTGCTCCTCCCTGACGTCTTCCAGGCCGGGCCCGAACCAGGCCCTTCCTGCTTTGAGTCCTGCGGGCCGCCCCGGGTTTCGCTGGAGCCCTCCTGGCCGACCGCGTCCAAGTAGTCTTCGACCATCACCACGGCTGCGTAGTCATCCCACGGGACCGGCGGCACTCGCAGCCCCAAGGGAATCAGGCGCCACAACCCTCGGGGAGGGTGATCCTGGAAGTAACGCATCCGGGCCCGCTCGGTGGTGTGGCTCTCGTCCACAACCCGCATCCTTCGCTCCAAGGCAGCCTGCAACTCAGCCACCACCTCCCGGGAGCCTGTGCTCCCACCGACCAGGATCTCGACGGGGGAGTATTCCTGGAGCATTCGTCGCGTGGCCTCGACCAGATCTTCCCGAAGCGCGATCTGTCGGAACAGGATTCCCCTCTCCGAACAGACCACCGCCAGACCGCACTTCCGGCGCCCCGGATCCACCGCCGCCACCACCGTCACTCGGGTTCACCCTCCTCGGGAAGAGCCCGGACCTCGATCCGCACATCCAGGCTGCTGGTCTCGTACAGGTCCCGGTTGGCCACCGCCAGCAACTCCAGCGCCCCTTGCTGGGTGCGGATCCGGTCCACCAGATCGTTGAACTGCTCCTCGGTCAGGCCTCCTCCGAGACTGCCACCGATCGGCCGCATGCCGCGCTCCACGGCGGACTTCCGAGTGCTCTCGATGAACTCGAAGAAAGCCGAAAGAACCTCGGGATCCTTGGGGTTGATCCGCCGGCGCGCCACCTCCTCGCCCTCTCGAAAGACCCGGTGCACCACCCACGCCTCCAGGCGGACCCGGGCCCGGTCGCGATACAGGCAGTTGCGATCTGCCAGCACCCGCAGCCCCATGAATCCCTGGCTTCGGGAGAGACGGGTGACCAGCCGCTCGAGCTGGTCGGCGTTGAAGTCGAGCAGAACCTGATCCGCGGGCAGCGGAGGCTCTTCCTTGTCCCGGGCGATCCGGTTGTTCTGCAGGATGGTCTTGGCGTTGGCCTCGGCCAGCAGGCTGGTGAGGGCCTGACGGGTGCGGTCTGCCGAGAGGCCGGCGGGAATGGTCATGTGGACGATCGGCTCGTCGACCTTCCAGACAATGGTCCCTTCCTCCAGGATCTGGCTGAGCTGGGCCACCCGAGCGCGCAGCCCGGCCTCTTCGCGCCTCAGCTTCTCGACGCCGACCAGAAGGTTCTTGACGGGCTCCGACAGCAGGGCGAAGACCGTCAAGGTGACCATCGCGATCATGGCTCCGGTCAGCGTGGTGATCAGGATCGAGGTGTGCCGCGGACGAAGACGCAACACGCTCATCTTGCGACGACCGATCTGGCGACCCAACTGGTTTCCCAGAAAGGCAATGCCCGCAGCCAACACAGCCACCAGGAAATAAGTGATCAGGATCTGGACGATCGACTCCAAGGATGCCCTCGCAAAGCCTGCGCCGCGGCTCGCAGGCCTGCTTTCAGGATAGCACAGCGCCAGGAGCCTGTGCGAATACCACGCCGGGCTCCCAGGAACCCAGCCGGAAACCCCTCGGTCGCCTCGCCGGGTCTTTGCCGACCGGGCCCCCAGACTACTTGCGCGAAGCCTCCAGGACCAGGAAGAAGCCCACCAGACCGAAGAGGATGTTGGGAAGCCAGGCGGCCGCCCAAGGTTGCAGGGTGCCCGTCTCGCCCAGAATCATGCCGACGGTCATCAGCACGTAGTACAGCAGGATGAACAGCAGCGAGAGACCCAGGCCGATGGAGGTGCTGGTCCGATGCGGCCGGATCCCCAGCGGGATGGCGAAGGTCCCGAAGACCATGCAGGTCAGGGGAAGCGACAGCTTCTGGTGGTACATCACCAGGTAGCGGTTCCTCTTGCGGAGCATGTCGTCCTCACCCTCCCGGGGAACGGGCATGCTGGCCAGGCTCTCGGCCAGTTCGGCGCGACTCATCTCCTCGGGGCGCAGTTTCCGGCGCCTCAAAACCTCCGGGTCGGGTGGAGACTCTCCAGGAGACAGGGCCGTCCAGCCCCGCTTGCCAGCCAGCTCGTACCTCACGTCCCCGTCCCGGGTGAACTCGACGGTCCTGATGTCGCGCATCTCCCAGACGGTTCCGTTCCAACGCGCCTCGTGGGCGTAGATCTCGCGGAGCCTCATGCTCTCCCAGAAGAAGTGGATGAAGACGCCCCTCATGGTCTTCTCCTTGACATTCAGGGAGTGGGCGTAGATCATCTGCTCCTGTCCATTGGCCAGGACCTTGGGGGTGGTGATCAGCGCGCGCTCCAGTTCATCTCCGCGCTGATGCTCGATCAGGATGTCGTAGGCCCGCTTCATCGAGGGCGGGACCCAGGCGTCGTTCATCCACAGCGAGATGCCGGCCACCAGGGTGCAGAAGGCCAGGCCCGGGACGAAAATCCGGAAGAAGCCGATGCCCCCGGCCTTCAAGGCCACCAGCTCACTGTCGCCGGAGAGCCTTCCGTAGGCCATCAGGGCCGAGAGGAGGATCGACATGGGGAAAGTCAGGACCAGCACGTAGGGCAATCGGCAGTAGAGGTACTCGATCACGACGTAAAAACCGGCCTCGGACTCGACGACCATCCGGGCCACGCCCATGAGGGTCTCCGCCGAGAAGAAGAGCAGGGTGAAGGTGCACAGCCCGAAGAGGAAGGGCCAGGCCATCTCCGTCATCAGGTAGCGGTCCAGGATCTTCACGCTGGAGCCTCCTCCTCCAGCCCGGTCCGGAAACTTTTTCCCAGGTAATACTTGCGGGCGTCGGGATTGTTGGCCACCTCTTTGGCGCTTCCCGCCACCAGGATCCGGCCTTCCCGGATGATGTAGGCCCGGTCGGTGATGGCCAGTGTCTCTCGGACATTGTGGTCGGTCACCAGAATCCCCAGACCCTGATCCCGCAGGGTTCGGATGATCTCCTGGATGGTCGCCACCGCGATGGGGTCCACTCCGCTGAAGGGCTCGTCCAGCAACAGGAAAGCCGGATGGGTTGCCAGGGCCCGGGCGATCTCCAGGCGCCGCCGTTCACCCCCCGAGAGCTCCAGGGCCCGGCTGCGGCGCACCCGCCCCAGGTCGTACTCCTCCAGGAGGCCTTCCAGGCGAGACTTCTGTTCCTTGGCGGGAAGCCCGTGCACCTGCCAGATCAGGCGCAGGTTGTCCTCCACCGACAAGCGGCGGAAGGCGGAGGGTTCCTGGGGCAGGTAGCCGATTCCCTGTCGGGCCCGACGGTGCATGGGCATCCCAGTGACCTCGCGGCCCTGAAGGAAGATCTTCCCACCATCGGGCCGGACCAGCCCGACCACCATGTAGAACGTGGTCGTCTTGCCAGCCCCGTTGGCGCCCAACAGGCCCACGACCTCACCCGGCGAGACCTCCAGGCTGACTTTGTCGACAACCCGGCGCTTCCGGTAGATCTTGACCAGATCCTGGACGACGATGGTCACCGGGGCACCTCCCCAGCCGGCACTCCCTGCGGCAACAGCACCCGGACATCCCCCTCCACCTCCAGCCGGCGCAAATCTGGAGAAGCGATGAGTCTCTTCCCGGTCAGGACCGTGCCGTCCCGCAGCATCCGAACCCCCTGGCTTCCCAGGAACTGACGGGCCTTCCCGTCCCAGATCAGGTTCTGGACGTTGAGGACCTCCCCATGCATCCCTCGAGCCACGACCGGCCCCTCGAAGGAGACCTTCATGGCCTCCATGTCGACCAGGGCCCCGTTGCCCTCCACCGTCACAAGTTCGGCTCCTTGGGAGTCCATCAATGTCCAGCTCAACACACCGACGCGAGCCGTCTGGCCCACCTCCTCGTACTCGATCCGCTCGGCGTCGAGCTTCCAGGGATTCTCGCCTCGGGAGCGGAGGGTCGAGCTCTCCAGGATCCGGCGGTCCGGTGCGCTGGCCTCGGGCGAGGGCGCAGGGGAGGGCGAAACCGATGAAGCCTCTTGAGACGAGGGGACCACCACGGGAGAAGCGGGGTCATGGGGGGGCGACCCCGGGGCGGAACAGCCCAGGGCCCACAACAGAGCCAGGGCCACCAGGCCCCGCGCAATGTCCGCAGCGCGCACCATCCGACTCAAAACCTCGATGAAGTCCACAAAACCGTCCACACAGTATACACGACGGAGAATCGGGGTAAAGGATCCCCTGCTCTTCTTCTTCGGGTCTGCCAAACCCGCCCGGGTCCCCGCTCCGGACCAGGGCTTCAGGAAGGAGGAGTCGATCCTGCGAGGGAAGGCGGCCAAACATGCTGCACCGAAGACTGGCCCCCCGCCTCACACCCGTCCTCCTGCTCCTGATCCTGGCCCTGCTGGGGCCCGCTTCCGGCCCGGCAGCCCCGGACGGAGCCCCGACCATGCCCAGCTCGGAGCTCAGACCAGGGATGCGCGGGTATGGGCTGACCGTCTTCAAGGGGACCCAGGTCACCCGGTTTCCGATCACCGTCCTGGGCGTGGCCCGGGGCCATCTCAGCGGCTCGGACCTGGTGCTGATCCGCGTGGATGGAGGCCACCTGGTCGAGCAGGGGATCGGGATCGTCGCCGGGATGAGCGGCTCGCCGGTCTACGTCCAGGAACGCCTCATCGGAGCGATCTCCTACGGATGGGGCTTCTCGAAGGTGCCCATTGGCGGGGTGACCCCGATCCACGACATGATGGCAGAATTGCCCGGTCCGCTCGCGCCTGGGGCCCAGACCGCCCCTTGGGGCGCGGTCGGCCGCCTGGACACGCCCCTGACCCTGGAGGGCCGCACCTATCGGGAGGTCCGAATCTCCCTGAGGCCTGCAGGGATTCCCGGACAGGCCTTGGAGCTGTCGCCCGTCGGAACCCTGCTTCAGACCTCGGGACTGGACCAGGGCTCGATCCAACGCCTGAACCTCTCCCTGAAGGACCTTCCCTTGCAGGCCGTCCAGGGATTCCGAGGCCACCGGCCGCAAGCAGGGATCCCGCCGATGGTGCCCGGATCCGCGGTGGGAGTCCCCTTGCTGACGGGCGACATCGAGGTGGCCGCAACCGGGACGCTGACCTGGAGGAAGGGCAACTCCATCCTGGCCTTCGGCCACCCCCTGGCCCAGTTGGGGGAGGTCCATCTTCCCCTGTCCGCGGCCCATATCCACACGGTCCTGCCCAGCTACCAGATGTCCTTCAAGATGGCCTCCCAACTGGGCCTCATCGGCGAGATGAGCCGGGACCGGCTGTGGGCCATCGGAGGGCGCCTCCACGCGCCGGTGTCGATGGTTCCGGTGCGCCTGGTCGTCCACGACGCCGCGCGGGGCAAGAGTCAGACCTGGAACCTGCGGGCAGCCCAGCACCGCTACCTGACCCCGGCCGTGCTCAGCACCGCCACCAGTTACACCGTCGGCCATATGAGCGCCGCCATGCAGGCCTCCACGGCCAGGCTGCACATGAGGATTCAACCTCAGGGTCAGGCCCCGCTGGACCTGGAGGACCTGGTGGCCGGCCCGGGACTGGCCGACCAGGTGGCCGGGCGCGTCGAATCGGTCCTGCGGCGTCTGGTGGACAACCCCTTCGAGCCCCTGCGCTTGGAGTCCGTCCAGATCGAGGCCAGGATCGTGCCTCGCCCCCTGCGGGCCTCCATCGAGAGGATCTACTCGAACCGGACCGAGTACCACCCCGGCGAGACCGTGCGCCTGGGTCTGGTGCTGAAGCCCTACGACCAGGCCGCCCAGGTGCGCGAGATCACGCTGACGCTGCCCCGCGACGCCCGCCCCGGGAAGATCCGGATTGGGGTGGCCGCCCGGGACTCCCTTGCCGATCTGGCCAAGTCGCTCAACATCGAAGAGCCGGTTCCCACCGACCTGCCCGGCCTGCTGAACCAGTTGCAGCAGGAAGCACGAGGGGGAGACCTGGCCGTCCGGACCGTGCTTCCCGGACAAGGACTGAAGGTTGGGCCACAAAGCCTGCCCCTGCTTCCGGCCTCCTGGCGCCAGGCCCTGGGATCGTCCAACCAGAGCCATCTGACTGCGACCCCCGAGGTCGTGCGCAGCGGTCTTTCCACCCCTTGGGCCCTGCGGGGGAAGGCCGTCCTGGAAGTGGAGCTCAAACCGGTTGAAGCCCCCGTCGTGGTCCAACCCAAAGCTTCCGAGCCGGTTCCCTCGGTGGCGGACCTCCCGACCGTGGGCCACTGCTGGACCCTGAAGGGCAGCACGCCGGGCGGCGAATTCCTGGGCGCCGCGCTGGATGCCACGGGCGCCCTGACGGCCGGACCTCCGCTGGAGTCCCTCTGGAAATCCAGTGATGAGCTTCTCCTGAGTCTGGCTGCCGGACCCGGGGAGGCCCTGCTGGCCGGCCTGGCCGGCAGCGGAGAGGTCCTGCGCCTGCTCCCCGGCCAGAAGGCAACCGTCTTTGGCCGGACCGGAAGCGCCGCGGTCTTGAGCCTGGTCCGCTCCGGAGAGGGGGTCTGGGCCGGGACGGCTCCGGAGGGGACCCTGGTCCGCTGGGACCTGGAGGGCCGGCCGACCTTGCGGGTCCGCCTTCCCGGAGCCTACGTGTGGGCCCTGGCGCCCGCCCCCGAGGGAGGTGTCTATGCCGCCACGGGCCTGCCTGGGTCCGTCCACCTGGTGGAGGCCTCGGGTCGGATTCGCACCCTGTGGGAGGGGGCGGCCCAGCATGTCCGGGGACTGGCCCGGCTGAGCGACGGCCGGTTGCTGGTCGCGACCAGCCAGGCCGGCCGGCTGCTGCGACTGGACCCGGCCTCCGGGGAGGTCGAGACCCTCTTCCACAGTCCCTCTCCAGACCTCGAGGCGCTGGCGGTCTCGGGCCCCCACGCCTGGGTCGCCACCGAAAAGGCCCTCTTCCGGGTGCCGCTGGAGGCGGGGGGGGTGCAGCGATTCGACCCCGGGCCTGGTCCGACCCTCTGCCTGACGGGAGACGGTGCCGGGGGGGTCTGGGCTGGACAGGCCGACGGTTCGGTTGCCCACGTCCCGGCTTCCGGCGAGATCCTGCGGGTGCCCGCCTCGTCGAATCGCCCCGTCCTGGTCTTGCTGGCCGAAAAGCAGGGAGTCCTGGCTGCCCGGAGCTTCCCCGCGGAACTCCTGCGCCTGGGCCAAGGCCTGGGCCGAAGCGAGTACCTCAGCCCCGTCCTGGACGCCGGAAGTCCCTCCCGGTGGGGGCAGATCCGCTGGCTGGGGGTTCCGGGGGCCAGGAGTCTGGCGGGCCTTCGCACCCGCAGCGGCCCGACCGGCGTCCCCGACGAGCACTGGAGCCCCTGGTCGGAGGCCCTGGGCAGGTCCACGGGAGCACCTGTCCACTCTCCTCCAGACCGGTTCCTTCAAGTCGGACTGGTTCTCGAGCCTGATCGACCGACCCCCCTCCGGATTCAGAGTCTCCAGGTGGGCTTCGCCGCCCTGCCCGGTCCATTGGCCGTGCACTGGGTCGAGCCTCAGGGTTCCGAACGCTGGTCCGGCGCGCGAACCCTCAAGTGGCGCCTGGCCCAGGGAGATCCTTCCCGATCCTCCTGCGACGTGGAAATCAGTCCTGACGGCGGCGCCACCTGGACCTCCCTGGCCAGCAAACGCCCCTTCACGGGCCGGGACGAGACCCTGAACCTGGACAGTTCCCGCTTTGGCGATGGCGCCTACCGGTTGCGCCTGGTTGCCTGGGATCGCCAGGATCCCTCAGGTACCCAAGTCGAGGTCCTCTCCGGAGCGTTCCTCCTGGCCAACGCCAAAGCCCGCATCGCCTGGCTTTCCGAGGCCGGCGCCGGCCCGCTTCGCGGTCGCGTCCACCTTCCGGTGGCGGCCGTCAGGGAGGTCCATTTCCGCCGTTCCGCCTCGGCAGGATGGCTGCCCGCCACCCCGATGGACGGACTCTTCGACTCCAACCGCGAAGACTTCGAGGTGCCCACCGGGGAATTGACCCGGCTGGAGATTCGCGTGAAGGATGAAGCGGGGAACGAGACCACCGTGGCCGGGCCACCCCGACGGGGAAGCCCGGCCCGAGGAGAGGCCCGTTGAACCAGTCGGATCCAAACGACAGGCCTGTGCGCCGCCTTCCGGGGCCGCCCCCGCCTCCTCACACCGAAGAGGAGGAACCCGCGCGCCGCTTTCCCGGCCTGCCCCCACCCCCAGACACCGAAGAGGAGGAAACCGCGTCCCGGCTTCCCGGCCTGCCCCCGCCCCCCCAAGCCGAAGAGGCGAAACCCGCCCTCCCACCTCCCCAGGCTCCTGAGAAGCCTTCGAACTCCGCTCGGGTGGCCATGGACGACCTGGAGGCCAAAGGACTCTTCCTGGCGCGTCCTTCCCGGTCCAGACCGTCCCGAGGGGCCTCCGCCCCCATCCCTCCTGGCGCTTTGCAAGGTCCAGAATCCTCGGGTCGGATTTCAGACTGGAACCTTTTCGTCGAGAACCCGGCCTCCGGGTCCCCCGCCCGCCTGGCTCCGACACCCGTCTCCCCCGCTTCGGGGGGCTCGGCTCCCCTGGCCCCCGAATCGAACCCGGACAAGACCAAGAAGACCCCGGCCTACCGGGCGGCCGACCTGCTGCTCGACGAGATGGCAGGCCATGTCCGCCACGAACGCTTCGATGAGTTCGTCCGTCGATTTGAAAGACCCGTCGAGACACCCAGGCGGGCCCTGGAAGAGATCTACCCTCCCGGAGTCGTGGACCTCTTCGATCGCCGGGACTGGCAGGCCCTGATCGAGGGCTTCCAACGCGTGATCCCCAGCGCCCCGGAGGAGGCGGCGGCCTGGATCGGACTGGCCTTGTGCGCGCTGGCCCAGAAGGACCTCAAGACCTCGTCCGCCCTGGCCGACCACGCCTTGGGCCTGGACGAAACCCTGGCGCTGGATCGTCTGCTGGCCGAAGCCCGACCGACCACTCCCGACACCTGGTTACGCCTGGCCGTGAACCTGGGGCGCCTGGGGCACCTCGAGCCCGCCATGGATATCTGCAACCGGGTTGCCAGCGACCTGGACACACCCGAATCGGTGCGCCGACGAGCCCAGAAGACCCGGTCGAAGATCCGCCACGACTACTTCCGGCACCAGGGACAGACTGATCCCGAAGGCGCCCCCGGGGGGAGATCCCCCGGGCGGGTGCTGCGCGTCCTGGGAACGGCCCTGGTGGTCCTGGCCTGCCTGGGTCTGGCCTTTGCCGCTTTCGTCAAGGCTCGGACCGCCTACCTCATGGATCGGGCGGAGGCCCGACTGGCCCTCTCCCTGAACCTGACCGAACACCTGAAACGCCGCGAACCGGTCGCCGACCGCAGGGCTCCCCTGGAAGAGCACGTCCTGGCGGCCATGGACGACTTCGCCGAGGTTCGCCGCTGGCGCCCCGAACATGTCCATGCCAGTTTCCTCAACGCCGCCGCCGCCGATCTCCTTCTGGAGATCGGGCGACTGCGTCGGTCCACCGACCGGCGCTGGGACCAGAAACGCTGGACAGAGATGCGCCGGATGCGAGACGAGGCCCACGAGGAGCTGGCACGTCTGGCCCTGACCCCGGAACAGCAATCGGCCGAAGAAACCGCTTTGCAGGTGCTCAGGCTCCGAGCCTTGCGTGGCCTGGGCCTGGATTTCTGAAAGGGCTCCTAGGAACCCAGACGGAAACCCCTCGGTCGCCTCGCCGGGTCTTTTCCGCCCCCGCTGTGTCGCAAAAAGTCTCATTTGCCTCAAGCAAACCGCAACTTTTTGCTCCTGGCGGGGACAAAAAATCCCTCGGCGATGCTCGGTCGAGGTTTCCGACCGGGCCCCTAGAAATCCAAGGCCCGAACGAAGGGGTTGCTCGACTTCTCCTCACCGACGGTCGTGGCCGGGCCGTGACCGGGATACAGGACCGTCTCGTCAGCAAGCCTGTAGATCCGACTGCGGATGGACTGCGCCAGTTGCCGGGCGTCTCCCCCGGGAAGGTCCGTCCGTCCCACCGAGCCGGCGAAGATCGTGTCGCCGACGAAAGCGCTGTTGCCGCAGACCAGCACGATTCCGCCGGGAGAGTGCCCGGGCGTGTGCAGAACCTGGAAGACCAGGCGACCGACCCGGAAATCCTCCCCTTCCTTCAGCTCGCCGTCCACCACCGGCACGGGGCCGGGCTCCAACCCGAAAAATGCAGCCTGCTGAGGCGCCGCCTGGATCAGTTCCAGGTCCCCGCGGTGGGCAAGGAGGGGGACCCCCAGAGCTTCCTTGACCTCCTGGACGCGCATCACGTGATCCACGTGTCCGTGGGTCAGGAGCAGGGCCCGGATGCTCACGCCCTCGCTGAGAATCAGCTCCAACAGGCGCTCGGTCTCGTCCCCGGGATCGATCAGGACCCCCTCCCGGGTCTCTTCGTCCGCCACCAGGTAGCAGTTCATCTGGAAGGCCCCGACGGGGCAGGTGCGAATCATCATGGGCCTCCCCTTCTCGACCGGGGAGGTGGAACCCCTCCTGTCCGGACCCTTTTCCAGAGCAGAGGGAGGTGGCCCGGGCCTGCGCCAGATCATCCCGCGGCCCGAAGCCGTTCCCTATCCTGACCATACCTGCGGCCCTGGTGGCGTGGACCCGATTCAAGGGCCCGCACCGCCATCCCGCGCACAGCCCTCCGCCACCTGGCCGAGGCCCCGAGGAAGTCCATGCCGTCTCTTGTCGACAACATCAAGGCCGTCGTGACCGGATTCAAGGTCACCCTCTCGAACTTCCTGAAGAAGCCGGTGACGGTCGAGTATCCCTGGGACCAGGATGAGATCCCGCCCATCTCGCGCGGCACCCTGCGCATGGTGGACTTCCACGACGCGGCGTCCATCTCCGAAAAGAGCGCCTGGTACCCCGGCACCCGCTGGGCCCCCTGCACCGAAGGCTGCCCGGCCCACACCGACGCACGCGGCTACGTCACCCTGGCAGGCGAAAGCAGGTGGAGGGAGGGCCTGGAGACCCTTCGCCGGACCTACCCGTTCGTCGGCACTCTGGGGCGGGTCTGCCCGGCCCCCTGCGAGAAGAAGTGCTCGCGAGGATTCACCGGCCCCGAGCCGATCGCCATCCGCAAGCTCAAGCGCGTCTTTTCGGACTGGGAGGCTTCCCTGCCCGAAGCCGAACGCTTCGACTACCAGAAGCACTGCTGTGCCACTCCCCTTTCCGGCAAGAGCGTCGGCATCGTCGGCGCCGGACCGGCCGGCTACCAGGCCGCCATGTTGCTGCGCTCGTGGGGTTTCGAGGTCTTCCTGTATGAAGCCCGAGCCCTGCCGGGAGGCTTTCTGACCCAGGGCATCCCCGTCTACCGCCTGCCCCGCCAGGTCGTCCACGAGGAGATGCGGCGGATCCACTCGCTTCCCGGAATCCACCTGCAGTTGAACACCGAGATCGGCCAGGACCTGGCCTTTGAAGAGCTCGAGAAACGCCACGACGAGATCATCGTGGCTGCAGGCGCCTGGAAACCCTATCGGCTGGGCCTGGACCTGGAAGAGAAGCCCTGGGTCTGGTATGGGGAGGACTTCCTCGAGCACCAGCTCCGGGGTCACTTGACCGAGGTCCCTTCCAAGGTCGTCGTGGTCGGAGGCGGCAACACGGGCTTCGACTGTGCCCGGACCTGCCGGCGCCTGGGCGCCGAGGTCACCATGATCTACCGGCGAACCCGCAAGGAGATGCCCTCGGAAGACGAGGAGATCGAGGACGGCGAGGAAGAAGGCGTCCGGATCCTGTGGCTGACCTCCCCTCAGAGAATCGTGGTGCAAGACGGGCAGATGAAGGGGTTGGAGGTCCTTCAGAACCGGTTGGGCGCCAAGGATCGCTCGGGCCGGCGCCGGCCCGTGCCCGTCGAAGGCTCCGAGCGCCTCTTGGAATGCGGCATGGTGATCACCGCCCTGGGGCGGGAGGTCGACCTCCCCTGGCTTCCCTCCGACATCCGGACCAACCGGAACGGGACCCTGGTCGTCGACGAAGAGGGCCGGACCACCCGGGACGGGGTCTGGGCCTGCGGAGACGTGACCCGCGTCTCGACCATCATCGCCGCCATCGGCGCAGCCGACCGGGTGGCCCTGGGCATCGCCCGCAAGCATGAAGTGTCCCCCCAGGACTTCGACTTCCTGTATCCCTACGAAAAGACCAGGACGGTCCCGCTCCAGGACGGCTCTTCGCCCGAGCCGTCTTCCGGAGTGCTTCTCCGCCCCCAGGGCCTGGGCATGGTTCCCCACCCGCCCGACCTCTCGACGGAGGCTCGCACCCCCTACCGGACCGAGCCTCAACAGAAGCCCTTCCGCGCCCTGGGCCGGCAGAACCCCATGCCCAAACTGCCTGCCGAGGAACGAACCAGCAACTTTGCCGAGGTGGAGCTGGGCTTCCCGCTGGAGACGGCCCGCCAGGAGGGGCAGCGCTGCTATGGTTGCTCGGCGGAGATGTGCGTCGGCTGTGGAGTCTGCGTCGATGCCTGCCCCGACGCCTGCATCTACCTGGAGTCCAGGCCCAACCAGGAGGGTTTCGAATCGGCCCTCACCTACTCGATCGACCTCTCGCGATGCTGCTACTGCGGGCTGTGCACCGAGGCCTGCCCCACCAAGTCCCTGGTCATGACCGCGAACTTCGAGTTCTCGGTGTATGACAAGGCGGAGACCTTCCTGACCAAGGACCGGATGAACCTGGGCCTGGTCCATTCCGAGAAGACGTGCAGGGAGACCGAGGAAGCCACCCCCCCCGCGCCGGAACCGGAACCCAAAGGCTGAGGAAGCATTCGTGGAGGAATTCACCGCACAAAGCATCCTGGCCCGCCTGAACCCGCTCCTGGAGCAGGAGGGCCTGGAGCTCCAGGTCGTAGACGTGGATGAAGGCGTGGTCCACCTCCGAGGACGTCGGGTCTCGCCAGGAGTCCCCGTGGCCTTCATGGTCCGCGCCCTGGAGGGGACCTTTCGCCGCTACCTGCCTGGATTCCGAGAGGTCGCCCTGGACGAGTGGCAGGGGCTTGAAGAACCGGAAGCCTTTTCGAAGCCCCGGACTTCCGGCCCGATCATGCGCGGCCTCCCGGGCCTGGATCTGGCTGGGACCAACCGCAAGGAGGCCGCGCAGGCCCTGGAGATCTTTGCCGGCATGATGCGCCGGCAGGGGGCCTCTTGCGCCCGGTTGCTGGGCGTTGCGCCGGATGAACCCGAAAGAGCCGTGCGCAAGTGGCTGTCCGTCCACCGGGAGGACGGCGTCCTCGGCCACCCCGAAGCCGGGGCCCAGGACCGCTGGATCCTGCACTTCGGACAACCCTGCGAGGCTGCCGAGACCTGTCACCAGGGCGAATCCGGCGAGACTCTTCCTGCCCGAATCCTGCTTCTGGATCAGTCCTGATCCTGCAGAAGAGGCGAAGGCCGCGACCGAGCGCGACCCTTCCGGGTCCGGGTCCGAGTCCGCGCCCGAGGCTCGGGAAGCCTGCCTGAGAGCCCATCGCGAATCAGACCGAGAAGACCCGCGGCCTTCCCATCCGGAGTCGACTCCTCCATCTGCTCCAGCAACTCGGCCATCGCCGGCGCCAGGCGCGGCTGCACAGCGCTGAGCTGCTCGACCGCCAGCATCGTGCGGGACTTCCAGCTCTTGCTGCGCAGGTCCCAGAACAGGTCCGCCGGGTCGTAGTAGTAGGGGGCTGGCAGGTTCCTGAGCTTTTCCCGCAGGGAAGGGACCGAGAAGCCCTGGTCCTCCACCATCGCCCTGACGAAGGCCATCTCCACCAGGTCCAGCCGGGTGTAGCGTCGGGAACGCCCCTCCTGCGGGTACTCGGGATGAAGCAGCCCCTGACTCTCCCAGTATTGGATCATCCGGGTACTCACCTCCAGGGCCTTGGCCGCATCGGCCTGGCTGAGGTAGAGAACCATCCCCTCAAAGAGTTCGAGCTGTGCGTCCGGACGCACCCGCGGGATCACGACTGGGAGGTTCGTCGGGCCCGGGTCCTGCTCCCTTCTCCCCCAGCCATGTCCACATATACACAAAACATGTGCATATGTGGATAAGCTGTGTGGATGTGGACACAGAAGGTTGTTGACATGGCCCATGCACGGTGTATAATGAAGGCACCTCGAGCATCGAGTCCATCCGGCTCAGCAAAAGGTGCTGGCACGACAGGTTCCCTGGCCTCAAGTGCCACAGTGGTTCCTCCTATATCCCTTCATGCGCCCCCTCCGACTCACAATCCAGGGGGCCTTCTTTTTTTCTGGGGCAGGACACTCGGCGCCCCTCTGCCGAGGCCCTGAAAGGCCTGGGGTGCCGCGGGAGGCCCAGTCATTGCCACCAGGAACCGGAACCTGGCCCGGTTAAAGAAAAGAAGGCCTCCATCCCCGGGTTCCATCTGGAAGTCCCAGGGTCAGGAGGCCCTTCTCTCCAATGGGAGTCTTTGACCAGGCTCCTAGGAACCCAGACGGAAACCCCTCGGTCGCCTCGCCGGGTCTTTTCCGCCCCCGCTGTGTCGNNCAAAAAATCCCTCGGCGATGCTCGGTCGTGGTTTCCGACCAGGCTCCTAGGGGTTCTTGCCTTCGGGCTGACGACTGCGGCGCAGCAGCAGCGGCGCGGGAATGCGAGAACCCGAGGGCGGAGCCCCCCAACCCTCTTCGACCGGGGGCGCGGCAGAGGGTGGCGGCTCGGCCGGCCCCCCGGGGAGGCGCACGGGTGGATGCGGCCGGGTCGTTGGGGGCGTCGCTGGCCGCGCAGGAGGTGGAGTCGCTGACTGAGACTCCGAGGGCTCCGGCGGGGCTGAGGATGGAAGGTTTTCCTCCAGCGAGCGGTGCACCGGACCGGGACGGGTCGGCGGTGACCCCAGCACCCGGCCGGTCGTGGTCTCCCCCAGGACCCTGCCGGAAGCCTCCTTGCGCAGGGGTGAGTCCTCGCGAACCGAGGTCACGGGCATCTCGGCCAGTTCGGGAGAAGGCGAGGCAGGGCTGGAGGGCGACGACGCCCGATGCAGGGCCCCGGAGGGGGCAGGACGGACCTCTCCGGCGAGATGGGGCAGACGAGCCGCCGGTCGATAGCCCGCCACTGGACTGGGAGGAGACGCGACCAGCGGCGACTCGCCCCGGGTCGCTGAATCGGAAGCCACCGAGGAAGCCTCCGGCACGCTCGAGGGCCGGGCCGCAGGGGGCGCCGCCCCACCCACCCGCGGGGGCGGCGGGGGAGCGTAGACTGGCGGAGGCGGAGGTGGCGGAAGGGCCGGGGCCTCCTCGCCCGAGGTGCACAATTCCAGGCTTCCAGCCCGGGGATGGTGGACCCGAAGCCGGACTTCACCGTCCCCCCGAACCAGCCATTCCAGGCTCTTGGACTGACCTTCCGAGGAGTTCACGGACCAGGGCGGCTGATTCTCGGACAGGAGGTGGCCGGTGCCGACTCCCGCCAGAGGTTCGACCAGGGTCCGGGCCGAGCCGACCAGCAGGGCCCCCGTAGCCGGGGGAGTGATCTCCACCACCAAACGGTCTGCGCCGGCTCTGGCGCGCTCGCTGACCCAGGTCGGCAGGTATCCCTCGTTGGCGATCTCCAGGACCACCTTGCGGAGCGAGACGGGAAGACT
Organism: Candidatus Xenobium occultum; assembly: GCA_002423485.1. Lineage (GTDB taxonomy): Bacteria > Vulcanimicrobiota > Xenobia > Xenobiales > Xenobiaceae > Xenobium > Xenobium occultum. The sequence goes on from DIWH01000054.1 coordinate 24,879, forward strand.
GAGGGCCTCCTGGCCACTCTCGTCGGCATCGGCCCAGCCGACCTGCTCTTCCCGGCAGGCTGCCACCAGACGAGGCAAGGCGCCCGCCAGGCTCAAGGCCAGGTCGACGTTGCGCCGACAATCCAAGGTCAGCGCCTCCCCCGGGGGAGGATTCAACCAGGTGGTCAGAAGGTCCCACCCCCCGATCTCGACGGGTCCCAATTGGGGGTGCTGGCACAGGGTCCAGGGAACAAAACCGGTTCCCGCCCGCTCGCGGTCCAGCCAGCGAAGGATCGCCAGGTAATCCACCTCGCTCAACTCGCCGGAATCCCTCTCCAGACCGGCCATCCGAGGCAGGGACCACAGACTGGGGCGCAGACAGGGGATTCCCAGCTCGAAGCCCATCCAGTCCGCCAGGTCGCCATCCCGGACATCCTCGACCAGAGGACATCCGGCGATCTCCTCCGCCCGCTGTCCCAGGTGACGCAGCAAGAGGCGATCGCTCTGGTCCAGCCCCGCCAGAGGTGGGGTGAGGATTCTGCCCTGAGAACTGCGCAGGGAAAGAGCCAGGCCCAGGTTCGGATGGGAGCGCAGGAAATGGGCCACGGCCCGGGACTCTGGCTCACGGAGTGCCCCTGAGGCTTCCCGCCCGGGGAAGTTCCTGGCCAGGTCCCGGTCGGCCTTGGGCCCCGCCCCTCCGAGGAAACCCTCGTCATCCAAGCGGTAGAAAGGCCCCTGCCGATCGTCCGGGGCACGTCGCAGCAGCAAGCGGGGGTCACGCTTGGAGGCCTTCCAGCCGCCCTGCGGATCCTTCTGGCGCATCTGCAGGATGCGCCCGTCCCCATCGACATCCCCGGGCACCACGCGGCCGGCCCGGTCGGAGGCAACCCGGACGGCGCCCCACTTCAGGCTGGACTCGGCGCCATCCGGATTCACCCGGGGGAGGATGTAGAAGGTGCGGGTGTCCAGCAGGAAGGTCACAAGCTCGTCGCGGCCGTGGTCCGCCGCCAGACGCTGCAACAAGGCCAGGGCCGCCACGGAACCGGCCACCTCGTCGCCCCGGATGTTCCCGTCAACCCACAGAGCTGGCTTGCGAGAGGCGTCCCCGGTTCCCTGGTTGGTCACCTCCGCCAACATGAGGGGGCGGCCCTCGGCGGACTCCCCGATGGTGAAGAGGTTGACCAGATGGGGAACCGCCTCGGCCACCTTCTGCATGTAGGCGCAGAGTTCGGCGTGGCCAGGATATTTGCGCGTCTCGAGAGGTGGGACGACCGGCAAGGCAAACTCCCCTTCAATCCCTGGGGACGCAGCAAGACCGCAGCTCATCGGGCGGGGTCTCGGCGGGCACCTCGTCCCAGGCGTTCTCAAGGCTGCGGAGGAAGCCTGTCGCCCGGCCTCCGCTCCGGGAATCGAGGTCTTGACCGACCCTCGCGTTCAAGCCTCTCTTCGTGCCGGCCGAGGCGATCCCCTGGTCGCCGAAACCTCCGGGAGGATTCGCGAGGCGCGCCTGGGAAGCGGAGGTGCATGAACGGTCTCACCGTGACGGCCCTGCCCGCCCTGTCGGACAACTACATCTTCCTGCTGCGGAGCCAGCACGACGATCAGTGCGCCCTGGTCGACCCTTCCCAGGCGGCCCCCGTCCTGGAAGAGCTTCGCAGTCGCCCCGGACGCCTGGCCGCGGTCTTCCTGACCCATCACCACCACGACCACGTGGGTGGCTTGAAGGAGTTGTTGGAGCGCCTGGGCCCGGTTCCCGTCTACGGCTCTCGGATGGACCAGGCCAGGGTCCCCGAGATCTCGATCCCACTGGAGGACGGCGCTCGGGTGGTCCTGGCCGGCGAAGAGGGCGTGGCGATGGCCATCCCCGGCCACACCCGAGGCCATCTGGCCTACTACTTCCCCGACAGCGGGCACCTCTTCTGCGGCGACACCCTCTTCGGCGCCGGCTGCGGCCGAATCTTCGAGGGCACCCCCGAGCAGATGTCCAGCTCGCTGGCGCGGCTGGCCAGCCTTCCGGAGAACACGCGGGTGTGGTGCGGTCACGAGTACACCCGAGCCAACCTGCGCTTTGCCCGCACCGTGGACCCCGACAACGCGGAACTGGTTGAAAGAGAAGGGCATTCCGCCCCCCCCACGGTCCCCCTGGACCTGGGCCTGGAGAAGCGCACCAACCCGTTCCTGCGCTGCGCGCAGCCCGTTCTTCGAAAGGCGACCGGAAAGACCGAACCCGTCGAGGTCTTCGCCGAACTGCGCCGGAGGAAGGACCACTTCGCCTGAGACCACGCGACCCGAGGGCGTGAATCCACCCCAGGTGAGAGCCCCGGTGGGAAGGGCTCAGAAGGAGGGGATCCCCCCCGCCAATCCGACAAAGGCATCCAGGGGATCGGGTGCCTGGCGCGCCGCCTCCAGCACCAGGCTGGTCCCCTTCTCGCCGGTGGCCAGGTGGACCCGGTCACACAACTCCAGCAGGATCGAATAGCCCAACCCCAGCGAGGGGGCCGTCGAGAAGCCGGGCATCAACACGGCTCGGGGCAGGTTGGCGAACGCGATTCCCGGCCCAACGTCATCCAGGCGAAGGCGAACCGCCGCCTCGTCCACGCGCACCTCGAGCCGGCCGGGAGGGCCGTACTTCACCACGTTGGTCGCGGCCTCGGACACGCAGGTGACCATGTTGAAGATCGTCTCAGGCAGGAAGTCCTGGACCTGCATGCACTTCTCGACGCGCTGGCGGGCCTGCGGAACGTCGGCCTTCTGGGCCAGGGGAAGTGAATCAAGCAGGTCCCCGCACCCCTCCCAGTGGGCTTCCAGTTCCTCGTATTCGCACAGGATCAGCTTGCCCCGGGTGACTGCCTGCAAAGCATCCCGATAGAACTGGCGACGCGTGGCCTCCTCCTCCAGACGGGACTCCACCCAGCGGGCATTCTCGAGGGCCATCCCGGCCTGGGCTCCAACCGAGATCAACAGCGAGTTCTTCTCGCGGTTCATGGACTCGCCCTGGGTGGCCAGCACCCACAGAAAACCGATCCTGAGACTTCCGGCCGACAGAGGCACGCAGGCCAGGCCGGTGTAGCCCTCGAGTTGGACGATCCCGGCCGCCGGATCGGGATCCTTCTCGGGATCCTTGATCACCCGGATGTTCTGGGTGGGCGCCAGTCGATCGCAGAATCCGGCGATGGCCTCCTCCAGACGCGCCGACAAGGTCGCCCCCTCGCGCAGCTCCGTCCTGGGCGGCTCCCCGATCCAGCGAATCCCGACGGCTGCATACTCGCCCAGGCTGCGGGCGGCCTTCAGGACGGCGTGCACCACGTCGCAGACTCCGAAGGCCTGGCTGAGAGCCGAGGCCAGGCTGTAGAGGGTGACCAGGCTCCGGCTGGCTTCCAGCTCGGCCTCGGTGCGGCTGGAATCCAGGTGGACCAGGGCGGAGGTTCCGAGGTAGGCCCCCTCGGGCCCGAACCGGGGGGTGGGGTCCACCTCGACGATGGGACCTCGGCGGAGCTGGACCAGGAACGGGGCGATCACCCCTCCGCGCTGCTGCTCGCGAACCGCCCGCAGGCAGACCACGTCGCGCTCCTCGACCAGTTCCTCCAACCGCATCCCCTCCAGGCGCTCCTCCCGGACGACCCGGCGGATGGCGGCATTAGCCCAACGGATGGAATCGTCCGGGCCCAACTCCAGCAAGCCGTCGCCGATGCGGTTGAGGAGCTTGCGGTAGCGCTCGTGGACGGGGGCCTCGCTGCTCTGCAGCTCCCACCAGGTTCCGCAGGACTGAAGGAGCTGACGCGCAAACTTCAGGCTGCCGAAGCGGGTCCTGCCCAGATAGGGGACCCCGTCCTCCAGGCCCGAACCTGCGCGCGGCCGGAAGAAGAGAGGAATCTCCAGGCCCGATTGAGCCGCCCGGGCCAAGACGTCGCCGTATCCGCGCAAGGCCGCCGAGACCAGCACCAGGTCGGCTCCGACGCGCTCCAGCAGGCCCAGGGCCGAAGTGGACCGGGCCCGATGCAGGACACGCCCCCGACGGGCCGCCAGGAGCTCTCCCAGAGAGCGCCTGCGCCGGGGGCTTGCGTCGACCAGCAGGGTTTGAAAGCGCGAACCAGGCAAGCGCCGGATCCTTCTCGGCCCGGCGGGACAGTCCTGTCCCACGCGCCGCCCCCCCGAGGCTGCACCCGGCCCGAGAAAAGGAAGAAGCCTCTCCTGGTGGGGGAAGGTGGACCAGTCGAGGCTTGCGTTCAAGATAGCACGGGGCGAAGGCTCCCGCTACCCCTAAACCCCACTATCCGACCGACGCCCTAGCACAGATGAACTATCCCAAGATCGCCTTCCAATATTCCTTCCGCATCCGGGCGATATGCTGGATGGAGACCTCCTTGGGACAGACAGCCTCGCACTCCCCGTGGTTGGTGCAGTTGCCGAAGCCCTCGAGGTCCATCTGGCGGACCATGCCCGCCACCCTCCGGCGCGCCTCGGGTCGACCCTGAGGCAGATAGGCCAACTGGGAGACCTTGGCGGAGGTGAAGAGGAAGGCCGAGGCGTTGGGGCAGGCGGCCACGCAGGCTCCACATCCGATGCAGGCCGCCGCGTCCATGGCGTTCTCAGCATCGTCCTTGGGGACCGGGACGGCGTTGCCATCCGGCGCCGAGCCGGCGTTCTGCGAGACGAAACCTCCGGCCTGGATGATCCGGTCCAGGGCGCTGCGATCCACGACCAGGTCGCGCACGATGGGGAAGGCAGCCGCCCGGAAAGGTTCGACCTCGATGGTCTGGCCATCCTGGAAATGCCGCATCCTCAAGGTACAGGTCGTCGTGGCGGGCAGGGGTCCGTGGGCCACCCCGGTGATCACCAGGCCGCACATCCCGCAGATCCCTTCCCGGCAATCGCTGTCGAACTCGACGGGGCGCTCTCCTCGACGGATCAACTGCACGTTCAGCTCGTCCAGCATCTCCAGGAAGGACATCTCGGGCGAGATGTCCACCACCTTGTAATCCACCAACCGGCCCGGCGCCTGGGGCCCATCCTGGCGCCAGACCCGCAGGTTGAAGGACATGCTCTGGGTGCTCATGGCGTTCTCCTGCTACTTGTAGCTGCGCTGCCCGGGCTGCACATGCTCGAAAGTCAGGTGCTCCTTGTGCAGTCTTGGGCGTTGAAGATCCCCGGTATACTCCCAGGCGGCCACGTACGAGAAGCGCTCGTCGTCACGCAGGGCCTCGCCCTCGGGGGTCCGGTATTCCTCGCGGAAGTGGCCGCCGCAGGACTCCTCGCGATGCAGGGCGTCCATGGCCAGCAGCTCGGCGAACTCCAGGTAATCCGCCACCCGGATCGCCATCTCCAGGCTCCGGTTGAGCTCCTGCTGGCCACCCGGGATGCACAGATCCTGCCAGAAGACCTTGCGCAGGTTGCGAATCTCCTCCAGGGCCTTGGCCAAACCCGAGGCCTCCCGGCTCATCCCGACCCGCTCCCAGCAGACGTGGCCCAGGCGCCGCCACAGGTCGCGAACCGGCTCTTTGCCTCCCACCTCCATCAGGCGCTGGATGCCCTGACGGACCTCCGTCACGGCCTGCCCGAAGGCCTCGTGGTCGGTGGAGATGGCCTGAGGACGCCATTCGGCCAGGTAGGCCCCCAGGGTGTAGGGGATCACGAAGTATCCGTCGGCCAGGCCCTGCATCAGGGCGCTGGCGCCCAGCCGATTGGCGCCGTGGTCCGAGAAGTTGGCCTCGCCCAGGGCGAAGAGTCCCGGGATCGTGGTCATGAGGTTGTAGTCCACCCACAGCCCGCCCATCGTGTAGTGGGGCGCCGGGTAGATCCGCATGGGGACCCGATAGGGATCCTCGGCGGTGATCTCCTCATACATGTGGAAGAGATTCCCGTATCGCTCGGCAATGACGGGACGGCCCAGGCGTTCCAGGGCCGCCTGGAAGTCCAGGTAGACGGCCCGACCGGTGCTGCCCACCCCCTTGCCCTCATCGCACATCCGCTTGGCGGCGCGCGAGGCGATGTCCCGGGGGACCAGGTTCCCGAAAGCCGGGTAGATCCGCTCGAGGTAGTAGTCCCTCTCCGGGTCGGGAATCTCCGCCGGCGAGCGACGGTCCTCGGGCTTGGCGGGAACCCAGACGCGCCCGTCGTTGCGCAGGCTCTCGCTCATCAAGGTCAGCTTGGACTGGGTCTCGGCTTCCTGGGGGATGCAGGTCGGGTGAATCTGGGTGAAGCAGGGATTGGCGAAGAAGGCGCCGCGCTTGTGGCACCTCCAGGCCGCCGAATTGTTGCAGTTGACGGCGTTGGTGGACAGGTAGAAAACCGTCGAATAGCCTCCGGTGGCCAGCAGGACCGCGTCGCCCGCGTAGGTCTCCAGCTCGCCGGTCACCAGGTTGCGGACCACGATGCCCCGGGCCCGCCCGTCGACCACGACCAGATCCAGCATCTCGCGTCGAGCCAGCATGGTCACCGTGCCTGCCGCCACCTGACGCATCAACGAGCCGTAGGCCCCCAACAGCAACTGCTGGCCGGTCTGCCCCCGGGCGTAGAAGGTCCGGGAGACCTGGGCGCCTCCAAAAGAACGGTTGGCCAGGGTCCCGCCATACTCGCGGGCGAAGGGGACCCCCTGAGCCACGCACTGGTCGATGATGGCTCCCGAGAGCTCCGCCAGTCGGTAGACGTTGGCCTCCCGAGCCCGGAAGTCGCCTCCCTTGACCGTGTCGTAGAAGAGCCGGAAATCCGAATCCCCGTCATTCTGGTAGTTCTTGGAAGCGTTGATGCCACCCTGGGCGGCCACCGAGTGGGCCCGGCGGGGACTGTCCTGGATGCAGAAGTTCAACACCCGGTAGCCCAGCTCGCCCAGGGAGGCCGCCGCGGCGCCCCCAGCCAGGCCCGTTCCCACCACCAGGATGGTGTGCTTGCGCTTGTTGGCCGGTGAGACCAGGGGCACGTGGCCCCGGTGGTCCGTCCACTTGCGTTCCAGGGGACCCGGAGGAATCCGGGCGTCCAGGATTCGGGCCGATTCCTCCGGCGGAGCGTTCAGGTAGGTCTGGTTCACCGGGCACCTCCGAGGGCGGACGGAACGGACTGGAACGGACCGGCCGGGTCCACCATGGAAAAGACGTAGATGGGCAGAACGAGGAATCCCAGGGCCAACAGGACGGCCAGCACGGCGCCCAGGATGAACAAGGTCCGCCGCAATGGGGTGGTGATGGTCCCCAGGGTCTGGAAGGCGCTCCAGATCCCGTGACGCAGGTGGTATCCCAGCAGGACCATCACGAACAGGTAGATGCCCATCCACAGCGGAGTGTGGAAGGCCTCGACCACGGTCCGGTAGACGTCCCGGACGGGATGAGCCGTCCCCGCCGACTCCGCCGTCACATGCCACTCAAAGCCGACGCCGAAGCGGAACTGGGCCACGTGCAGGACCAGGAAGGTCAGCAGGATCAAGCCCGTCACCGCCATGGTCCGACTGGACAGGGTCTGGTGGCTTCGTCCCCCGGCCGGGCGGCTGACCGCATAGGCCTGGATCCGTCCGCGCCGGTTCTGCAAGGTCGCGCTCAGCGCCGTGAAGGCATGCCCCCCGAAGAGCACCAGCAAAGCGAGCTCCCCGAAGGGGCGAAGCCCGCCATGCAGGGCCGTCTCCAGGAAGTAGGCATAGTCGTTCATCGCCTGGTTCCCCAGGAACAAGGTGAGGTTCCCCACCAGGTGCACGATCACGAAACCGACCAGGCAGATCCCCGTCAAGGCGGTCCAGAACTTCCTGCCGACGGTGCTCCAGTAGAAGGACACGAAGGTGTTCATAGCCGGCCGCGCCCAGGCTCCTTTCCACAAACAAGACCTGTGCCCCGAGGGGCACGGTCCAGGCGCCCCCTTCCCTCCAGACCCAGGGGTTCCTCCTGGCCTCACAGGGGCAATCCGGCCAAGCGGGAATGAACCGGAGTGATGAACCCATGAGAGTCCTCCGCCCCCTCCTGGTGGTGGTTCTGCTGCTTCTGGGACTGCCCTTGCTCTGGCCCACCCCGCGCTCCGCGGAGCCGTCCCAGCAGCTTCCGGTCCAGGTGCGCCTGCAGGCCGATCTGGCCCTCCGGCTGATCCGCCTGGTCGACCTGGCAGGGGCCGGCCTGCCCCCCCAGGCTCGCCAGGACCTGGAGCAAGGCGCCACCGCCCTGTTGGACCAGGGCCTGGCCCACCGTCCGGGGAATCCGGATCTGCTGATCCGCCGCGCCCTGCTCTCGGCCCGCTCGGGAGACCTCGCCGGAGCCCTGGAGCTCCTGTCTGGGCTGGACCAGGCGGCGCAATACCCGGCCGCGGCCACCCTGGAGCAGGCCTGGAGGGAGAATGCGCCCAGCCCGGGCGCCGTCGAGGCCCTGCGCCAGGGCCTGGATGGGCACGCTCGCTACCTGGCCCTGGACCTGACCGGCTGCGCGGAGGCCGCCGAGGCCCTGCGCCCCGAGGAGGAGGCCCGCGCCCGGAGGGACCTCTTCCTCCTGAGCCTGCTGGCTGGCCTGACGCTGACCAGCCTGGGTCTGGGTCTGCTGGCCTGGATCGGTCTGCCCTGGGTTGCCCGCCGGCACCACCTCTCCAGCGGAAGAATCCCCCCCACCCGCTGGCTCCCTCTGGGCGCGCTGGCCTTCCTGGTCGGCTTCCAGGTGCTGGTGGCCCTGGTCGGCAGCCAACTCTTCTCGATCCTGGGCAGGCTGGGGCTCTCGCGGATCGCCGCCGGCGTGTTGACCCAGGTCCTGGTCTACCTCCTGGCCCTGGCCATCCTGGTGCGACTGCTCCCCCACCTGGCCAGGCCGGAGGAAGCCTGCGGGCCGAGAGCGCTTCTGGGGCTCTCCCGCCCCCGACCTGGAGACCTCCTGGCCGGTCTGGTCGGCTTCTGGATGGCCCTCCCGGCCGTGCTGGCGGCCTCCTGGGCCACCTCCATCCTCCTGGGCCACTCGCCCTTCTCGTCCAATCCAGCCTTGGAGATGATCCTCCGCGCGTCTCCGGGGGAGCTGGCCGCCATGGGGCTCCTGACCGCCCTGGCCGCCCCCTTCTTTGAAGAGGTCCTGTTCCGGGGGGTGATCTTCGCCGGACTGCGAGCCAGCCTGGGCCCCTGGATGGCCGGCCTGGTCAGCTCGATGCTCTTCGCCCTGCTGCACGGCGATCCCCAGGCCCTGCTGGTCCTGACCTCCCTGGGAGGAATCTTCGCGGCCCTCTACCACAAGACCGGCAGCCTTTGGCCCGCGGTCCTGGCCCACGGCCTGTGGAACGGCGCGACCGTCGCGGCGATGGTCCTGCTGATGGCCAACCGCTGAGGGCCCAGGGATCGGAATCAGGCGGCTGGCGGCCGGCATGGGATCCAACTGGGAACGGCTGGGCTGCCACCTGGGATTGGAATCAGGCCGCGACGACCCGCGTCTTGCCGGGCTTCGCCTCCTGGCTGGCGGGCTTGACCACGATCCCGGCATTCAGCCCGAGGGCCTTGAGAAAGCGGAGCAGCCTGTCGGTTCAGAATCCCTCCAGGCGACCGCGCATCAGGGCTGGGATCCCTCGGCGATGGTCCGTCCGGATGGGCACACAGGAGATGCCAGGGTTCCCCAGAGTCTCGTCAGCCTGTCGGGAGGATCCCGGGTCAGGTCCTGCGGCTCGGTTCGGGATTCCTGCTGTCCGGACAGCTTCAGGGGGGAGATGAGGGAGAAGATGCCGGGGTTCCCGGGGTCCGGTCTGCGGCCAGGAGGGTCGCCCGGGCCAGGCGGCCTTCCAATGCCAGGGAGGCCAACACCGTCAGGGCCAGCGCCGTCAAGGTCAGGCCGGGGTTGTCCAGCGCCCAGAAGGGCCGATGGCGCATCAAGGCGATCCATCCCAGGGTTGCCGCCGCTCCGAAGATGAAGACCCCGATCCGCAGACCGACCAGGCTGGGAAACCAGCGCATGGCCAGGGCATGGATGCCCACGGCGAAGGGCACGGCGACGACAAGATCGATCAGGTAGTGGCAACCCACGTTGAAGGTGCTCAGGAAGGTCAAGAAGACCAGCATCGAGCCCAGGGCTCGGATTGTCGGGGCGTATCCACGAAGGGCCCAGTGGGCCGTCAGGATCCAGGCCAGGTGCATGGAAGGCATGCAGTTGCGGGGGAACTCCAAAGGGGCCGGTATGACCATGGGGGGATCGGGGACCGCGGGCCAGGCACCGCTGGGAAAAGCCTGGCCGCAGAGAACCTGGACACCGACCGCCGGGAAGTAGTCGTACAGTGGCCCGCCCAGGACACCCACCAGCAGGAAGGCCAGGACGGGGTTGCTGATCGCCCGGGCGGGTTGCAGCACGGTCTGGATGTGGGCCAGGGCCAGGGCCATGAGGACGGGAAGGTGGAAGTAGACGGCGCTGACCAGGCCCCGGAAAGGGCGGAAGGCCTCGATGGGCCCGGCGATGAGGAAGCTGGGTTGGACCCCGGTCAGCCCGTCGAAGGCGTAGGCGAAGTGGTCGTAGACCATGGGGTTCAGGGTCGCCGTCACCGAGTGGGCGAAGACGCTGAAGACGTACAGGCCCGGCAGGGCCACCGCCAGGGCCAGGACCTCGACGGCCCGGGCGCGGTCGGGACCCGGGGTCAGGGCCCGCAACAGAGTGGCGGGCAGGCTGGCCAGCCCCAATCCCATGCCCAGGGCGAGCAGACAACCGGTGGGGTAGAGGTAGAAGATCCGGTGGAAACTGAGCCAGGCGTCCAGGGCGACCCCGATGACGACCACCAGGGCCATCTCCACCTTCCGGCGGGGCAGCAGGAAGAGGTAGAACAAGAAAGATCCCAGGCAGGCCGAGGCCAGCATGACCTGGGTCAGGGCCAGCCTGGGAAGGAAGCGGTGGGGCGGGCTTCCTAGCCCGAAGAGGGCAGGGATCAACTCGGCAGCGACCAGGCTGGCCGCCGCCAGGAGCAGGACAAGTCGCGAGGGGCTCAGGAAGTTGGCTCTGGCGGGCATGGTGCTGTCCTCTTCAGGGCGGGGTGGCCTTCGGCGGGATACAGTCGGCTCCTTTGCCCAGGCTGTCGGCCCCCCCGAAGGCCAGACTCCCCCCTCGCCGGGCGCCTGTGTTCAAACCCGGGCGTCCGACCAGGCCGGAGCCGCCGCACACCGAGCACCCGCGGCCGCCCTACAGGTCGTACAGCGACCGGCGTCCCACCACCATCAACATGTTGAGGACCTGGCGTTCGGTCTCCTCCGGCATCCCGAAGGCCTGGGCGATCTCGGTGGCCAGACGGCGAAGCGCGTCCCGGGAGGACTCTTCGCTGCGGACGGAGACTTCTGGGGCCGGCTCCTCTTTCGTCTCGGCGGGCGCCGGGGGCTCCTCGGCCGGGGCGGGCTGTTCTTCGGCCGAACCGGGGCGCTGGGCGGAAACAGCAGGCTTTCGGCCCTGGAAGAGGGCCAACAGGGCCTGAAGATCCTGAAGGTCCTGCTCCTCGGGCCCGACCTGCTCGCGCGAGAAGGCCAGCTCGTGAAGCAGGGGACCGAATCGAATCCGATGGTTCTGGAGGACCTCGGCGGTGCGCAGGTCCGCAGGTCGGGTCAGGGTGAAGACGGGCAGGTGGCTTTCGAACTCCTCCAGGGTCATCCCGCCCACCTTGGCCAACCTCAGGATCCGGATCGCCTGGGGTTCGGTGGTGGTCAGAAGCTCGACCAGGTCCAGGAAGAGGCGGGACTCCTCCAGGACCTCCGAGACGAAGGAGCTGCCCCGGCGGCGGAAGACCCCGGCCGGCTCGCTGGGAGGCAGATGATACACGGTCCGCGGCTGATCGGGCCCGGTCAGGTAGGGGGAGGCCCCCAGCCCGGACTTGAGCTCCGCGGCGTGGTCCTCGACGAAGAACTGATAGTCCAGGAAGAGTTCGGCCGGGTTCTCGGCGACGACCAGTTCGGAGAGGCGACGCTCCAGGGAGAGGGCCATCACCTTCCAGGAATCCAGCCAGGCGCCTCGGAGCCGCTCGAGCTCCTGGCTGGAGACGACCGCGAAGTAGCGCCTCTTGAACAGCGAGCCGTCCAGTTGACAGGCACAGTTCAAGCTCGCCAGGATCTCGACCAGGGGCTTGAGCAGATCGACTCGCAGGTTGCCTTCCGGATCCGCCAGGGGGAAGCTGAGGGCCCTCTTGGGATCCGAAGAGGTGAGGCTCTTGAACCAGTTGCGGATCTCCACTTCCACGCGTCGCAGCTCGTCGGGATCCAGTCCGGGGATCTCGCTGAGCGGGTCTTCTTCGGCCGACTCGGCCACCTCGTCCACCGCCAACTGGACCAGATCCACCATCTCCGGCAGCGGCACCTTGTCCATCATGCACAAGCGCAGCAAGCCTTCGGCCGCAGCCCGCCCCACGGCGGGTTCGGGGTCCGAGAGAGCGCGCGAGAGCTCGTACTCCACCACCAGCCGCATGCTGCCCTCGGGGACCTCCTCGGCGGTGGCCAGCAGGCGCATGGCCATGGCGCGGATGGAGGGGTCGGGAGACTCGAGCATCTCCATCAGGCGATTGTGGATCACCGCGCGGAAACGGGCGGCGTCGTAGTGCTTGAAGTAGCCCTCCGAGCCTACCAGCTCCGAGCGGCACATCTCGTACATGATGCGGAGTCCGGCAAACTCCAGTTGTTCACGACCCGCGCCCCCCTCCAGCAGCGGGCGGTAGAGACGAAAGTCGAACCTGGGGGGCTCCCGGAGGTTCTTGTTCAGGTCATCATGGGTTCGAGCGTCGATCATGCTGGCCAGGATGTCCCGGGCCGGGCTGGACCAAAGGGTCTTGCGCACCCGTTCCAGCAGATCCGGCCGAGCCATCAGGGACTGGTGGTCGACGGGCCGGGTCAGGACCTGCCAGAGGGCCTCGTGGATCCACTCCAGATTGCGGAGCTCCGTCGAGAGCGTATCGGTCCGGCCCAGCAGCGCGTCCTGGCCGAGTTCCCGCATGATGCCGGGCAGGCCGGAGACGTCCGGGAACCAGACGACCTGATGACTCCACTCCAAGCCCGAGTTGGGAGGAGGCTCCAGATCCTGGGTGGATTCCACCTGGGGCAGATAGCGGAAGTGACGGTTCTGGCGGTTGTCCAGATAGACCGCCACCACCTGGCGGCAGCCCATCAGTTCGGCGTCCTCCACCTTCCGCAGGCCGGCCAGGACCAGCCGGCTGAAGTGGAAGGCACTGAAGCCCTCGACGAAGCTGAAGCTGGTGCGCCGCCCATCCGGTGCGGGACTTCGCCAGTCACCGGGCTGGAGCGATCCCAGGCGTCTCCACACCAGGGAGCGGTCCAGGTCGGATTGGAAGACCGCCACCAGATCGTGCCCGGAATCGGCCAGGACGGCCAGGTCGGGCTCGCTGAGCTGGTCCAGGATCGGGAACGACCCCAGGACCATCCGGGTGAACTCCAGCTCGCCGTCCTGAAGGGCCAGGGCCCCCTCTTCAGGAGAGCGGATCCAGTGCCAGTGGTGGCCTGCCCGGCCCGGCATCCGGAACCCGCCCAGCAATCCGGCCTGGGACTGGCCGACCAGTGCCGGCAGGCTGCGCGTCACCGGCTCGTGCTCAGACTCCTCCAGGACCAGGCCCCGGAGCTGCACCTCGAAGGCGCCGGCCACCGCGACCATGGCGTACATGGACGTATCGACCGTCTCCGAGCTCCGGCTGAGGTTCTCCAGATCGGCTTCGCTGAGGAAGCCCACCTCGGCGTCCACGAACAGACACAGGGCCACCAGGGTGTTGGGCTGATAGCGACGGCCGGCCGCCGAGAGCAGGGCCAGCAAGGCCAGTTGCTCGTCGTTCAGGCCGATGCGCCCCTCGGGAAGGCGCTGTTTGAGCCCCTCGGCAAAGGCGGCCGCCCTCCGGCTGTTGCTCTCCTGGGCGATCTGCTCGAGAATCTCCAGGGGAGTCCGGCGGTCCCGCTGTTGACGCAGCTTCTCGCGAACCTGGATCAGGGCAGGCTGGCTCGAACGAGCCCGGACCGCGTCCAGGGACTCCCCGAAGAACGGGAACTCCTCCGCCCAGGTGGCCGGCTCGAGCTCCAGGCCAAAATGCTCGGACACCAGCAGGATGGCATCGGCCGTGAGGGGGACATGCTCGGCCTGCGACGAGTCCTCGACCACCCTCGAGGTCAAGCAGCCGGCCTCCATGTCGGCGAAGAGGGCGAACGCCATGAGGGCCTGCAGGGAGACGATCCGACCCGAAGCCTCCAGGAGCCGGTGCAGCGTCTGCACGCCCGGATGCGCCAGTTCCTGGTGGGGGCGTGTGCGCAGCTTGAGGGCCCGGATGGCTTCGACGGCCTGCGGGGTGGCCTGGGCCTTCAGGTTCTTGAGGATGTCCAGGGCCGTCCGGCGCTTCTGGGTGATGGCCCGGAGAAAGGCCGTCATCTGCGCCACGGGGGGGACCGAGAGGAAGACGGGCCTCTGGTCGACCACCTCCTCGAAGTCCAGCACATCGATCCGCTGGTGGAGCTCCACCACGTAGCGGAACTCGCTCTCGCCCTCGCAGAACAGGAACTCCAGCAGGCGCGTGTCGGGGGGGAGCTTCCCCTGCCCTGCCCGGGTCAGCTCCAGGTCCTGCCCGGGTTCGACCCCACGGGGCAGGTGCAGGGTGACCTTGATCTGAACCCGCTCTCCCCCCGAAAGCGCCAGCGGGACTCCGACCACCACCCGCCGGCCAGCGGCGGCCTCCACCTGGGTGAACTTCGAGAGGGGGCCGGCCAGGGTCGCCGCCAGCGAAAAGAGCCGGCGGGGATTCAGGGTCGAGTAGAAATCCAGGAACCGGCCGTCGCGAGGGACGACCCGAAGCCGCGCCTCCGGGGAGGAGACCTCCTCGGAGACGTTCGGGGAAGCCTCCGGCACCGGGGCGCCCTGGCGTTCCCGGAGTAGACGGACGAGACTTCCGACCTCCATGGTCCAATAATTGGTGGGCTTCTCGTCAGACAAGTCGGCTCCCACCCGGACCGGGTCCGGATCCAGACATGATACTAGGCTTGTGGAAGCTCCACGTCCGGGAAGTTATCCATGATCCGCTGCTGCCGCATCCGGGTCAGGACGGCTTTCAACTCGGCGAAGGGAATGCTTCGCTGGTCCTGGATGCCGAAGCGCCTCCAGGTGACGGAGGCCGTCTCCTGCTCCTTGCCCCCCACGACCAGGACGTTGGGGATCTTGGCCGTGGCAGCCTGGCGAATCTTCTTGTTCAGGCTGTCCGGGCCCAGATCCGCCTCCGCCCGGAAGAGGTCCTCTCGCAGGGCCTTGGCCAGGCTCTCGGCATACTCCCCGAAATTCTCGACGTGGACAGGGATCACCCGAACCTGCACAGGAGCCATCCAGGTCGGGAAGGCCCCTTTGAAGTGCTCCATCAGGAAGGCCAGGAAACGCTCGTGGGTGCCCAGGGGTGCCCGGTGGATGCAGTAGGGGGTATGCATCTCTCCATCCGGACCGATGTAGGTCAGACCGAAGCGCTCCGGCACGGCGAAGTCGAGCTGGTTGGTGGAAGCGGTCTCCTCACGGCCCACCACGTTGCGGATCTGGAAGTCGACCTTGGGACCATAGAAGGCCGCCTCGCCCATGGCTTCCTCATACTCGATGTCCATGCTGTCCATGACCCGACGGATGGCCTCCTCGGACTGCCTCCAGGCCTCCGGATTCTGGACATACTTGGCCGTGTTCTCGGGATCGTGCAGCGAAAGCCGCATCCAATACCGGGAGATCCGGAACATGTCGTAGTAGCGGCGATGCAGCTCCAGGACAGCCCGGAACTCCTGCTCCAACTGCTCGGGCGTGCAGTAGATGTGGGCGTCGTTCATGCACATNNGGGGCAGTTCATCGGCTTGAGATAGAAGTTCTGCCCTTCCTCCAGGGCCATGGGTGGGAACATGCCCTCCTTGTAGTACGGCAGGTGGCCGGAGGTGTAGAAGAGCTGCTCGGAGGTCAGGTGAGGCGTGGCCACCCGCTGGTAGCCCTCCCTCTGTTCCCACTCGCGGGCCATCGCCTCCAGCTCGTCGCGCAGGACCGTCCCGTTGGGCAGCCACAAGGGGAGCCCGGCTCCGACCTGGTCGGAGATCATGAACAGCTCGAGCTCCTTGCCCAGCTTGCGGTGGTCGTACTTCTTGGCCTCCTCCCTCTGCTTGAGGAACTCCTTGAGCTCCTTCTTGCTGGAGAAGGCCAGGCCATACAGGCGCGTGAGCATCTCGCGCTTCTGGTCCCCACGCCAGTAGGCACCGGCCACCGCATCCAGGGCGAAGCAATCCGGCGGAATCTGGGAGCCCTTCTCGACGTGGGGGCCGGCGCACAGATCGACGAAGGGTCCGCTCTGGTAGAGGCTGATCTCCTCCCCGCGTTCGGCCAGCTCACGGATGTACTCCGCCTTGAGGGCCTCCCCCGCCGCCTCGAACTTCTCCACGGCCTCTTCCAGGGGCACCAGACGGCGTTCGAAGGGCTGATCCTCTGCCAGGATGCGCCGCATCTCGGCTTCCAGCAGGGGCAGCGATTCGGGGTCGAAGGGCTCCTGGAACTGAAAATCATAGTAGAAGCCGTTCTCGACCGGAGGCCCGAAGCCCAGGTGGGTGCCGGGGTACAGCTTCTGGACGGCCTGGGCCATGACGTGGGCCAGCGAGTGGCGCCTCTTGTAGAGAGGGTCGTCCCCTTTCTCCTGAGCGTCCATCCCTGCGTAGACTTGCCTGGCCATACTCTGAGCACCTGCCGTCGTGAAGTCGCGATTCCCCCAACCCCGGGAACCGGGTCGGAACCTTCTCCTTGACCCCGTGGGAACCTGCCTGGCGGATCAGGCCGGCCTCAGGGCGAGACGGTCAGGCCAGGCTCGGGTTCCGGTTCCTGGCCCGCCTCCAACTCCTCCAGCAGCAGGTTGACCACCTCCACCTCGTCCAGGCGGTCCAGCCTCCGCATGGCCTTGCGGGCCAGGTGGGTGGCTCCCAGTTGCCGGGCCAGGACCAGGCACTCGTGCAGGTGGTAGACGGCCTGGTCATGATCCTGGGTCTCGGCGTGCACCTGCCCCAGCTCGTAACGAACCCGTGCCAGGGCGCCCGTGGGACCAGCCTCGGCGAGGATCCTCAGGGCCTCCAGGTAGGCCTCCTGAGCCTCACTCCATCTCTGCCGCAATCTCTGCAGCGTGCCGGTGAGCAGCCAGATTCGAGCCCTGTCCGAGTCGGGGCTGTCCGGGTGGAGTTCATCCCGCGAGCGCTGCAAGCTCTCCTCGGCCTCCGGAAGCCGCCCCCAATCCAACCAGACCTCCGCCAGATCCAGGTGCACCTGCATCGCCAGCGCCCGATCCTGCAAGCCCAGAAAACTCTCCAGGGCTTCTTCCAGACAGCGCCGGGCCTCCCCAAGATCGCCTCGCGCCCTCAGCGAGAGACCCAGATTCCGCGTGGCAAAGGCCAGGGCCCGAGAATTCCCGAATCGCCGGCACACGGCCACGTCCCGCCGGTGCAGATCCACGGCCTGCAGGTAGTCCTCCCGATTCAAGTGAACCGCCCCCAGCTTGCCATAGATCGCGGCCAGTTCGGCATCGGCCCCGAACTCTTCGCAGATCCAGCGAGCCTTCTCGAGGAAGAGCAGGGCGTCATCCAGACGTCCCATCTCCAGGCAGGTCTGACCCAGCGAGTTGTAGACCCGGGCCCGACCCAGGGGCATCCGATTGAGAAGGTACATCCGCAGGGCCTTGCGCAGGTCGCGCAGGGCCTCGCTGAATCGGCCCCGGACGGACCACAGGACCCCCATCAGGCGCCAGGTCTCGGCCTCGAGCTCGGACTCCGGACCCCAGCGCGCCAGGATCTCCAGGCTCTGCCGGTAGCGCTCGCGGGCCAGCTCGGCCTGCCGCTCGCGGAAGGCGGCCAGGCCCAGTTGGGTCAGCGCCGTGGCCCGCAGCAGCGCCGACTCGGAATCCTGCACCGACTCGGGAAGAATCTCCAGGACCTGGCGCAGGGATTCCCCACCCGAGTGATGCTCGCCCATCCGGGCCTGCAAGGTCCCCAGGTTGGCCAGCACCCGGGCCTTCTCCAGGGGGTTTCCCAGCGCCTCGGCCAGAGTCCGGGCATTCTCCAGGCTTGAAAGGGCCTCTCCGTACTCCCCGTAGATCCCGTGGATCTGGGCCAGGACCACCAAGGCCCGGATGACCAGGCCGGGGTCCTTCAGGTCCCCCCGAATCGCCAGGACCCGATCCAGCTCGCCCAGGGCCTGCTGAAAGCGACCCAGGGCCACGAAGAGCTCGGCTCGGCGGTTGCGCAGCATGGCCTTCCCCTCGACCAACCCGGGCCGGGAGTCCATCTCCAGGAGGATCTCCAGGGCCCGACCGTGCAGGTCGATGGCCCGCTCGTAATCCCGCGCCGAAGCGTGGTCGGCTGCCAGGGTTACCAGGTCGTGGACCTGCGGGCAAGAGTCGGGGGGAAGGTAGCGCTTCATTCTGCCTCGATGGGGCGGCCCCTGGCCCGCCCTCCTCGGGGCCGGTTCCCGATCTCAGAAGGCAATTCCTCCAGCCTCGCCGGAGGGAACTAGCAGCCTGTGTGAGTATCCGGACCGAGCATCGCCGAGGGATCTTGTGCTCCCCGCAAGAAGCGAAAAGTCGTGGTTTGCTTGAGGCAAATGAGACTTTTTGCGACACAGCGGGGGGGCAAGAGGCCCGGCGAGGCGACCGACGCGGTATTCACACAGGCTGCTAGGGGGCCCACGCACGGAAGTTGGGAGATCAGGTATAATTCAGGTAGCGGCCCGATTCCGGCCGACAGGACGAAACAGGTGAAGCCCGACGATGACTCCGCGCGAGATGATCGCCCATCCCCTGCTCCTGAAGGAGCTTGCCAGCCAGGCGCGCCGACCCGGCCGACCCGGCTGGACCTATCCCGGTCCGGGCTGGTTCCTGGTGGCCACGCTGGTCCCGGCGCTGCTCTACCTGGTGCAGGACGACCCGTCCGCGGCCCGCTCCTACTTCCTGGCCTCTGCGCTGTTCGGCCTGTGGCTCCTGGCGCTGCGCTCTGGACTGTACGCGGCCACCTCGATGGCCTCGGAGGTCCGCCAGGGGACGTTCTCGGTCCTGTTGAGCACCCCCATGACCGTCTCCGGGGCGACCGCGGCCAAGCTGACCGCCTGCCTGCTGCCTCTGTGGCTGGAGATCCTGGTGGCCCTGCCGGCCGCGCTGCTGGTCTATTCCCGGTTCGGGGATGTCCCCCCCCACCTGCTCGTGGCCGTGACTGCCTTCCAACTGGTGGTCTCCTTCCTGTTCGCGGGCTTCGGCCTGTGGATGGGGAGCCTCCTGGAAGACCCGGAACGCGCGGCCGGGACGGTCCGAACCCTGGCCCTGGTCGCCCTTCCGGGAACCCTGCTGGCCACCCGCCTGGTGTCGGACACCCTGGTCGTGGCGGGCTTGACGCTGTGGGCCCTGCTGGTCTGGATCCCCCGGATCCGCCCCAATCAGGCCATCCCCAGCAGCGTCCTGGCCCTGGTGCTCCTCCTGCTCCTCCCCTTCCTGCCCGTCATGTCCACCCTGGGGCAGGACCTCCGGGACCTGGACCTCAACCAGATCCATCCCCTGCACGCCGTCCAGAGTCTGGCCCTTCCCCATCCCACCGACCCCTCCAACCTGACCCTCCTGGAAGGAGACCCGGACTTCGAAGAGTTCCGAGCCCAGACTCCCAGGCACTTCAACTCCTCCCCGCAGGACCTCGCCCTGCGCGTCAAGGACCACCCCATCCTCCGACAACGCCTGGAGCAGGCCCATCGCCGGGCGGGTCTGCAGCGACTGCTGCTGCTGGGGCTGACCTATGGCCTGGCCGGCCTGCTCTTGATCCAGCTTGCCGTGAATCGCGCCCGGAAGTGTCGCTAAGACACCGTCGGCTCCGGGCCCCTTCCTGAAACCTCGATCCCTGGAGGTCCAACGTGGGCAATCCCTTCACCCCAGACCCCACCACCCCGAAAGGCCACGGCAAGTACGTCGAGCGAGCCCAGTTCCTGGGTGAGACCAGCCGCCGGATTCGAGCCGAGCAGGACCCCGAAGAGTTCCGCTCCCTGCTGGAGGGCAAGGTCCACAAAGAGAAGCGGGTCTCGGATCCCCTCCAGCCCGAGGACATGGAAACCCTCGAGGACGCGGCTCGACCCGGAGCCGGCGCGCTGGGAGCCACCTCGGATCTGCGTCAGGAGGCCACGCAACTGGAAGCCCGTCGCGAGGAGTCCGGCCGCGAGGAGGCCGAGAAAAGGCTGGGAGCCTGGCACGGCCCCAGCGCCTTTGCCGGCCTGCCCGCCGCCGCCTCCCTGGGCCTGTTGAACACGGCCCAGATCCAGCACGGGGAGCGCTCACGAGGAGGCAACCGGGCCTCGATGCGGATCGAGATCGCTCCTGGAGAGGCCCGGGTCGATCCCGAGCTGGTCCAGGGACTGATCGAAGCCGGCCTGCGCCGGCCGATCTCCGGCCTGGAGGACCCGCGCCTGGCCAACGCCCCTCCCCAACTCCCCGCCGACGAGGGCTGGCGAACGTCCCCGACCGGCAAGGGGGTGGCCATCCACTGGGAGGCTCCCGGCCGCAGCGCCTACCAGAGGCTGGAATGGTCGGAGGCGGCCCTGATTCTGGAAACGGCGGCGGGCTCGAAGCTGCAGGCCCTGGAAAGGCAGGGCGGGCAGATCTTCGTCCGTCACTCCTCGCGCGAGGCTCCTCCGGCCTTCCCGGTCTGATCGCCCGGTTCGGGCAGGTCGGTGAACTCGAAGACCACCAGGCCATCGGCGAAGCGGGCGGGCTCTCCCAGGATCGGGATCAGCGCCTCCTCGATCTGTTCCTGACTGGGGCCGACCAGCAGGTTCGTGTGCAGGATCAGGAACCGGAAGCCCATGGCGCGCAGGCTGACCGCCCCTTCGCGCAAACGCCTGCCGGCCAGCACGGACTGCTCGGCCCCGGTCTGGGCGTTGCGCACCTCCTCCATGAAGGAGTTGCGGGCCACCTCGGGACTCAGCACACCGCTGGTCCGGTAGGGGATGGCCCGGCGATGGACCGTCTGGTAGTAGAAGAACTCTCCGGGCAGAAGCAGGCTGTCGGGGCGCTCGAAAGGATAGTCGATCAGGCCGTCGTCTCCGGAGTCCGTGGCCACCATCTGATAGAAGGCCGGGACCGACGCCGAACTGGTGGGAAGCGGCCAGGGAGCCGGCGAGAGCAAGGTGACCTCCAGGACGCAAGCCCCGGCTACGAGCACGGAGAGACCCAGAGCATCCCAACGCGAAAGCCCCTGCAAGAGCAGGCGCAGACCCAGCGCCGCCAGGATCCCCAGGGCCAGCAAGCTCAGCGCCAGGAAGCGGAAGGGAATGGCCAGTTTGTGGAACATCGGGAAAAGCCAGTACATGGCGTGATAGAACGGGCTGAAGACCCCGTGTGAAGAGAAGTCGGAGAAGGTGACGACCGGCCCCAACGAGAGCACCAGGAAGAAAAGGCCGGCCGCCATCCAGTAGATCTGGGCCGAACGGTCGTCCTCATCCAGGCTTCCCCGCCGTTTCCAGGCCAGGATGGCCAGTCCCAGGGCAACCCAGCCCAGGTAATGGACCCGGGTCAGCCGATCGATGGTGACGGTGACCGTGGCGTTTCCCTTGCCCGGCAGGAAGAAACCCGCCAGGTTGGTGTGGTTGTGGAAGCCCCGGACCCCACGGGCGCTGACGCTCCAAGGCGAGTTGCTGCCCAGGAAGTCCTGGAAGCGCAAGAGAGAACGGCTGGGAGCCTTGTCCGGCATGACGATGTTGGCCGGATCGCTGACCACCAACTGGAAGACCAGGGCGAACGGGAAGACCAGGCAGGTCCCCAGGGCCAGACCGGCGACGATCCGGAACAGGGGATCCCGCAAATCCAGCAGCGCCTTGGACGCTCGGGAACGGACCTGCTCGAGCATGGCCTCCCGCTGCCGCCAGGTGCGCCACCTCCAGCGCAAGGGGCCGGGCGCCATGAAGACCCCGGTCCCGCGCGCAGCGAGCATGAAGGCGGCGTACACCACCATGAACTGGCCATAGTACCAGCACGAGAAGGTGGTCAGGAAGAAGAAGAATCCGGCCAGCAGGAGGTCGCGAAATCTCCTGGTCTCCACCGAACGGTGCATGAAGAGGATGCACAGGGGCATCCAGGCCGTATTGAGGGTCTCGGTCACCCCACTGGTCACCGGGTAGGCCAGCACGTAGGCCGACAGACCATACACTGCCCCGGCCGCCAACGCCGCGGGGGCACTGCGGACCACGTGCCGGGCCAGGGCCCAGGCGGCCATGCAACCGGCCCAGAGGTTGCCGACGATCAGCAGATTGTAGGCGGTGACCAGGGGAAAGACCGACAGAAGCAGACCCACCGCCAGGCAGTTGAACGGGTCGGCCACGAAGAGATAGCCACCCGCGGGAGCGTTCACCAGCCGACAGAACAAGGGCAAGGCTCCCTGGATCAGCGAATCCCGCACCCACCAGTGCCCCCACGCATGCTTCCAGAAGTCCCCATAGGGGTCACCGGCGAAGCGCTCGGTGAAGACCTGGGCCACGGGCCAGGTGGCCACCACCACCAGAAGCAGGTAGAGGGCCGTGGCCAGGGGCCAGCCTTCCAACCACGAGAAGCGGGGGCGGTCTGGTGGGGTCGGATTCATCGAGGGTCATCGTAGCAGGCCGCCCCCCTCCGGTTCAATGAGGGGCCCGAAGCCCCCGGGGCCAAGGCCAGGAACGGGCGAAGAGGGACCACCCTCTGCCTGGGGAATGAGGCCGGCATGCGTTCGGCCGCCCGCGTGTTCCGCCGTTCCTCGCGCGGCACCCTCGTGTTGACCCTGGCCCTGGGCCTGCTGCTCAACCTCGGCACCCTCCAGATCCTGGTCCAGTCCCGCGAGTTTGCCCCGAACCAGAAGAACCCACGGGCCAACGCCCTGCGGACGGCCTACTGGCCCGAGTCGCCGGTCTCCACCGGCGAGCTGGGAGATCCCCTGGCCGACTGGTTGGGCCTGGAGGAATACCTGACCCGGGCCTCGCTGCAGGATCCCCAGATCGAGGCTCTGCGGCCGCTGGAAGACCGTGCCCTGGAGGCGGCCGAAACAGCCTTGGAGGGCTACACCCGCCTGCTCGAGCCGTTGACGCCCTCCCAGCGTCGGAAGCTGGCCGAGCCCCAACCCGGCGTGGTCGACCACAAGGCCCTGGGCCTGGACAGCGCCGGACTGGACCAGATCCTGGTCTGGCTTCACCGCCTGGACGAGCGGGCTCACGGGGCCAGAGAGCCCGCCCCGGCCCAGAGCCCGCCCCCTTCCCCGATGCGGATGGCGCCGACCCGACTGGCGGTCTCCATGACCCGGCTTCTGGAGGATCCCCACGAGCCCCTCACCCCGGCCCAGGCCCGGGCCATCCTCAAGCGCGAAGTCGAACTCCGAAAGACCCTGGAAATCCTTCACAACACCCACGCCCAGGCTCGCCGGGTGCTGACGGTCGCCCAGCGCCAGGAAGCCCTCTCCCTGCCGCTGCGGCGCTGGGAGCCCTTCCCGTCACCCCGGGCCCTGGACCTCTTCATCCGATCGGTCCAGGAGCGCCGGAAGGAGGGCCCCGGCACGTGACCCCTGTCCGCAGCCTCCTGCACCGATCCGGCCCCTGGCTGGTGGCCACGCTGGCCTACCTGGTCCTGGCCTTGGCCGTCACCTGGCCCCTGGCTCTGGAGTTGGACAGCCACGTCCTGGGATATCTGGGCTTCGAGAACACGGCCCAGACCATGTGGCACTACCATGCCTGGCGCGAATTCCAGACCGACCTGCTGCGCTCGAACCTGCAGGAGCGAGGCTTCCTGGGCAGCCTCGCCCACCTGGGAGAGATCTATCGGATCTCGGTGTCCTTCCCCGAGAAGAACAGCCTGGCCAACGGCATGGACTTCGTCTGGACCTGGCCGCTGGATCTGCTCTTCGGCCTGCCTGCCTACCACAACATCAAATGCTGGCTGATCCTGGTCGCCAACGGCCTGGCGGGGATGGCGCTGGCGCGGGCCACCGGGGCAGGCCGACTGGCCTCCTGGGTCGGCGGCACGGTCTTCTCCTTCAACCCCTGGACCTTCCACATGCTGATCACCGGGCGGATGGTGGAGGCCCAGACCTTCCTGGCCGCCCTGGCGGCCCTGGCCCTCCTCTGGACCTGGCGCCGGCCGGAGCCCTGGGCCTGGGCCCTGGCCGGAGGCGCCCTGGCCATGGTGACGGCCAACTACTGGTTCTACGGCCACTTCATGATCCTGTTCACCCTGGTCTGGCTGGTCTGGCACCTGCTGATCCGCAAGCCCCCGACCTTGGGACCCTGGGGACGCAACCTGGTCTTCTACCTGCTGACCTTCCTGGTCGTGTGCCTGCCGGCCGCCCACCCCTACCTGGTGCGCCTGGTCACCGACGAGCGCCTGCCGGGCCTGGTGCGGCCGGATCCGGGAGACCGTCCCTCCCTGGAGAGGTTGACCCGACAAGCCACCGCCTTCTCGGCGGAAGCCGACTACCCGCTGCGACAGCCCCGGCGGGGCGCTCATTCGGGGTTTACCCCGCCCTGGTGGCTGCCCAACCAGCACACCTTCCTGGCCAACGCAACCCTTCTGGCCCTCCTCCCCGCCCTGCTGCTGCGCCGGGGAGGATTCTGGCTGGTGGGAGCCCTGGTGTTCTACCTTCTGCCCTTGGGGCCATACCTGAAGTTCGGAGGTGAAGTGGTCCGGATCGGGGGCCAGCCGGTCCCCCTGCCCTACCTGCCCCTGATCCTGCACTTTCCGCTGCTGGAGAAGCTCTTCTGGCCCAACCAGTCGATGTTCCTGTTTGCGATGTGCGTGGCCGTCCTGGTATCCGGAAACCTGGACTGGCTGCTGCGCCAGGCCAGATTGAAGGGCGTCGCGGCCGTGGCGGTGAGCGCGACCCTGCTGGGCGTCATGGCCCTGGAGATGATCGGTCGGGGACAGTTGCCCCTGGTCCGCTCGGAGGTCGTGATCCCCCCGCTGTACCAGGCCGAGGGCCGAGGTCGTGGCTTCATCTACCTGCCCATCGGGCGGCGCTATTGGGAGGTCCCTCGCGACTTCACGTTCAACCGCGACTATTACCACGGCAGCGACCTGACCCTGGTGGACCTGCACCTGGCCATGCACCGCGGCAAGGGGCTCTTCGGCCGTCCCCACTACCTGGCGGGCAAGGATTACTGGCTGTACGAACCCTACCACCTGTCCACCCAGCCCTTCCTCCGCTGGCTGGTGGCCCTGGGCGAGCGCCAACCGCCACCCTTCGAGCCGCAGGACCTCGAGCAGGTGCTGGCGGAAGGGTATGAGTACGCCGTGGTCCACGAACGGTTCTGTTCGCACCTGACCGACCGGGGAGCCTACCGGATCGACCTGGAGGACGGAAGACGCCGCTTCGATGAGATCCTCAAGACCATGCGCCGGCAGTTCGGTGCGCCGGTCTATGAGGGTCTGGAGCCCTCCTGGGACCAGGGCGGCGCCACCCTCGACGAGGTCTCGGTGCACCCCTTCCGGATCGCGATCTTCCGGATGAGGCGTTAGCGGCTCGTTCGAGAAGGGGGGTGGGGCAGAACCTGCCCGCACGCGTAACCTTCGAGGTGCAGGTGGCGCTGTGCGGCTTTGAGCATGGCCTCGGGCGTGACGCGCCGGACAGCCTCCGGGTAGCCTTGCAGGAACCCGTGGCCCGCCCCCATCAGCTCGAAGAAGGCCAGGCGAGCCGCCTGCACCGCCTTGCGCTGCAAGGAGATCGAGAACAGGCCCAGGAGGTGCCGGCGGACCCTGGCGAGCTCCTGGCGGGGAACCGGCTCCTGGCGCACCCGGCGCAACTCCTCCAGAAGCGCCTCCAGGGCGACCTGCCGATTCTCCAGGGAGGTCCCCAGGTGGACTCCGAAGTGGGAGCGATCCCTCCGGGGTTCCAGCCCGGCTCCCACGGCGTAGCCCAGTCCCCGACGGTCACGAAGCTCGGTGAACAGCCGTCCGCTCATCCCGGCCAGGACCTGGCTGAGCACGTCCATGGCCAGGAAATCCGACGATGGGAAGTGGGGCCCCATGAACGACAGGGCCAGCGCCACATGCTGGCGAGCCCGTCGTCGGGTCCGTTGACGGGGACTGGTCGGAGGTTCCTCGGGCTTGGGCTCGGGCCAGGCGGGCCGGGGGCGATCCAGGGACGCGAAGGCCTCCAGAACCAGGTCCCGCATGTGGGTCGCGCGCAGGTCCCCCACCACCGCCACCACCATCCGATCCGGGGAATACAGGCGGCCGTGCCAGCGGATCAGACGCTCGCGCTCCAGGCGCCGGACGCTGGCCTGGGTCCCCGTGACGGCCAAACGATAAGGGTGCTTCCGGTAGA
This sequence comes from Candidatus Xenobium occultum, assembly GCA_002423485.1. Taxonomy (GTDB): domain Bacteria; phylum Vulcanimicrobiota; class Xenobia; order Xenobiales; family Xenobiaceae; genus Xenobium; species Xenobium occultum. The sequence continues at coordinate 51,088 of DIWH01000054.1, forward strand.
GAGCCGCCTCCGAGAGATCCATCGCACAGGCGAATCCGTCGTCCTGACGGCGCTGGATCTCGGTCAGGACCAGGCGCCTTTCCCTGTCCAGTTCCTCGGGCAGGAAGGCCGGCTGCAGGATGCACTCGGCCAGCAGGTCCAGGGCCCCGGCCAGGTTCCGCGAAAGCACCGAAAGAGTCGCCCCCACCAGGTCCTTGGAGGTGAAGGGCGCATAGCGTGCCCCCAGGAACTCGAACTCCTCCGCCAGGTCCTCTGCGCTGCGGAGCTGAGTCCCCTTCAGCAACATCCTCTGCGCCAGGTAGGTGATGCCCGAAAGCTCGCGCCGCTCGTTCCGGACCCCCCCCAGACAGGACACGGCAACCGCGGTGATCGGCGTGGCGTGGTTTTCGGCCACCACGATGCGCAGGCCGCCGGGCCCGACGAACAAGCGGGAGGGAAGAGCCTGGCGCTCGGAACTCACGACGCGGCACCCACCCGAGGCGGCCGGTTGCGAACCACGCTGCAGCGCTCCCTTCGCAGGTAGAGCCGGCACGCTTCCAGCACCTCCTCGCCGCGGATCCCGGCCAGTCGGCGGACGTAGAGGTCTGCCAACGTGTGGTCCCCCAACATCTCGAAGTGCCCCAGGGTGCGACCGATCCCCTCGACCGTCTCCTGGTTGAAGACAAAGGCGCTCTGGGCCCGATTCCTGGCCTTCTGCATCTCCCGAGGAGTCGGCCCCTCCCGCCTCAGCGCCTCCAACTCCTCGAAGATTCCGGCCTCGACCAGGTCCAGGTTCTCGGGGGGAAGGGTACAGTCCAGCAGGAGGAAGCCCGGCCCACGCTCCAGGAACGCCGAGCAGCCCACCCTGGTGACCAGCCCTTGGCGCTCGCGCAGTCGACGGGAGAGGCGCGAAGAGCGACCGTCCCCCAGGACCGAGGACACCAGATCGCAGGCCAGCGCCCCCGGGCTGAAGAGGCCGGGCAGGGGGAACAGCATCTGCAGGTGCGCCGAGGACAGATCCTGCTCCAGATCCAGACGTCGCAGGCCTTCCTGGGGAAGAACAGGCTGGGGAGGTTCCGGTCGGATCGGACCCGGGGCCAGGCCTGCCAAGAGGTCCTGGATCCGCTGGCAGGTCGGCTCGGCCTGGACATCGCCCACCACCACCACGGCGATGTTCTGCGCCACGTAGTGAGCCTGATGGTGACGCCGCAATCGTGAAGGCTCCATGGAGCGCAGCACGGGCTCGAGTCCGATCACGGGGCGTCCATAGGGGTGTCTGGAGAAGGCCAGCTTCAGAAGATTCTCGGTGCACCAGGCTTCGGGCCGGTCCTGGCGCATGCGCATCTCGTCCAGGATGACGCCGATCTCACGCTCGGTCTCGGCGGGCTCGAAGAGAGGATTCAGCACCGTCTCCGCGAGGGTGTCCAGGACCGCCGCCAGATGGCGGCTGGGGACCACGCACCACAGGCAGGTGGACTCAAAGCTGGTGAAGGCGTTGACGTAACCTCCCAGGGCATGGATTTCGCGGGTCAGGGCGCCGGGAGGGCGGGCCCGCGACCCTTTGAAGAGCATGTGCTCGACAAAATGCGAGACCCCGGCCTCCTCATCGGTCTCGTGCAGGGCTCCGACCCCGATCCAGAATGCCACGCTGACGACCGAGGCCGGGTAGACCTCCTTGATCAGCACCCGCAGCCCGGACGGAAGGACCCGGCGGACGACATCCGAACTCAGGCCCGACCAGGTTTCCTGGCCGGTGTACGGCTCGCACCGGCTCCGCGCGGAGGAGAGCCAATCCGAAGGGGACTCGTTGGTTCTGGCTCGGCGTGCCATGAGGCTGCCCCGGCTTCGTCCGGGTCCCGGTGACTCCTTCCCGGAAGGGAACCAGACCCTCTCGCCAGAACCTCACCCGACCCAAGATGCGTACCTCCAAACGATCCCAGAACCGGGCCCGGACGCGACGTCCGCTGATCATGCTGCTCTCCGGGGTGGCCGTGCTCCTGCAGGCCCTCCTGCTCTTCGGCCTGGCCGGAGGAGAATCGACGTCGACCTCCTCCCCCGGCCAGGCTTCCGTTGCCGGAACCCTCCCCGCCCTGCCCTCGGAGACCGGCCAGGGCGCGCCGTCGTCCCAGAACAATCCCTACCCCACCCTGACGGTCCCGCCACCGCCGGGCGTCGCGATTCCCGAAGGAGCGGTCCTGTTGTACTTGCAGAGCCCGGCTCTGGCGGGACCAGGGCCTGGAGGAGCAGGCACAGCCCCCTCCCCCTCCCCCTCCCCCTCAGCCACCGCGGGCCTGCCCGATCGGCTGAACCGGCCCCTGACCCCTCAGGACCTGCTGCTGGGCATCCTCGCGCTCCAGTCCAAGGGAGAGCTGGAGCTGACCCCGGCCCAGGCCCGCCAGTTGGCCGAGGTGGTCCGGGGATTGGAGACCTCGTATCGCGACCTGGGCGGAGCCCGGGACGAGCTGCTCGAGGTCCTGACCATCGAGCAGAAGGCCTGGCTGGAGGAGAACCCGCCCAAGCCGGGAGAACTCCCTGCAGGTGCGCCCGAGGAGACCGCCCTGGAACCTGGCCAGCGCGCCCTCGAAGCCTTGGGGGATCCCGAATAGGCAACAGCAGGAACCTCTCTGCGATCCTGGGAAGTACCGCCAAATGGCGAGAGAACTGCTGCCCGGCCAGGAACTGTGCGAGGGCCGCTATGAGGTGATCAAGACCCTGACCTTCGGGGAGGAGGGAGGGGTCTACACCGTCCGTGAGCGGGAGAGCCGTCAGGTCCTGCTGCTCAAGGAAGTCATTCCACCGCCTTCGATGCCGGCAGAAGAGGTCGACAGGCGGGTCGAGCAGTTCCGCGAGGCCTTGCTGATCCTGACTCAGTTCGACCACCCCAACCTCTCGAAGATCTACCTGCACTTCTCGGAGGGCCGACGGCAGTACGTGGTCATGGAGCGCGTCGAGGGCGTCACCCTCAAGACGCTGCTGGACATGAGCGTCAAGCCCCTCCCCGAGCCCCAGGTCCTGCATTGGGCCCTGGACCTGTGCGACGCGCTGCACTACATGCACGACCGGCCCGCGCCCTTCATCTTCGATGTGCTGGACACCACGCACATCATGATGACCAGCGAAGAGCAGATCAAACTGATCAACTACGGCCTGGACCGCTTCTTCGACGAGGAGGAGACCCGCAGCTTCTCGGCCAACCGCGAGGTCCTGGCCGATGAAATGCGCAGCATGGGGGACACCCTGGTCTTCCTGCTGACCCGCAAACCTCCCGGGCCCTTCGGCCTGACCGGGGATGAGGGCATCTCCGAGGAGCTCTCCAGGATCCTGATCCGCCTTCTGACCGCGGACGGGCAGAGAACCTTTGCCTCCTTCGAGGAGCTCAAGAAGGCCTTCGACCGGGTTCTCAACCCGCCCCCCCCCAAGGCCCCCGAGACCAAGGCCCCCCAACAACCCTGGGTCAAGCTCCTGGACCTGAACCGACTTTGGCAGGACGCGCTCTGGGCCTACATGAGGCAACCCCTCTGGTTGGTGGCCAGCGAGTTGCTTGGAGTCCTGGGCCTGGCCATCTTGACCTGGTACCTGCTGAACCCGCCGATCCACCCTCGGGAGGGACCCGCTGCCTACGTGGCCTGTGGCCGCGAGATCGTGGTCGTGGATGCGCGCGAGAAGAAGGTCCTGACGCGAATCGCCATGGACCACCCGATCCACTCGCTGGTCTCCACCCCCGAGGGAACCCGGCTCTATGCCGCCAGCCCCGATTTTCCCAGCCTTTTCCTCCTCAACTCGCTCTCCAACCGCATCCTGGGCCTGGTCCCGGTGGGACCCAACCCCGGAGAACTGATCATGGGACCAGGCGCAGATTGGCTGTACGTCCTGCACTCCCAGACCGGCCAGATCGGCTTCGTCCAGATCTCGAACGAGCCGCTCCCCCTGGAGGTCGAGTCGGGGGCCTTCCGACCCAAGGACTCGATGGTCGGGGTCTTCACGGCAGGTCCTGGCGTCCAAGGCCTGGCTGCCACCCGGTCTGAAACGACCGCTCCCGAGAAGACCGCCCCCCAGGCGGCGTCGCCGCAGGACCCGCAACAACCGGTCGCCGGTCAGAGGATCTTCGCCAGCAGCCTGTTGGGCAACCGGATCACCGCCCTGGAACCGTCTCCCCTGAAGGTCCTGGCCACCGAGGATGTCGATGCCCCCGGGCCCATGGCCCTGACCCCGGACGCCCGAACCCTGCTGGTCGCTCAGACCAGCACCTCCCACATCCTGACGTATCGGGCGGCCGACCTCAAACCCGGCCCTCGGATCCTCCAGGTGGGAGGCTCGGACATCCAGCAGATCTTGATTTCCCCAAACGGCCAGGAGATCTGGTCGATCAATGCTTCCGGGACCCTGGGCGTGATCGGGCTGGAGGACCGGAAACTGCGCAGCACCATCGAACTCCAGGGCAAAGCCTCGGCCGCGTGCTGGTATCTGTTTGGCGACGACGCCGAGCTCTGGGTCGCCGTCAGCACCCCCAACCAGATCGTCGTGGTCAACCCCTCGACCCGGATGGTCCGGGCGAGGATCCCGGTCGGTCCGACGCCGACCGATATCTGGATGGTAAAATGAGCAGCGTCTGCCTTCGCCACACGGACCGAGAGACCGACATCCGCTGCGCCGCCTGCCTGCGCCCGATCTGCGAGGAATGCGTTGTCCTGGGCCCGGGAAACTCCCGGTTCTGTTCCCCGGAGTGCGCCGAAAACGCCCAAAAGAGCAGCGAACGCTTCTCCGACTTGACCCGCCGCGACGAAGAGGACCTGCATGCCGCACGCAGGGCCGCATTCTCCCGCCTGGTGATCCTGGTGTTGTTCCTGCTCGTGCTGGGCTTCGGCCTGCACGCGGCCTGGCCTCACCTTCCGGCGAACCTCACCGGCCCCGTGGAGTCCTGGTTCAATCAGATCCGGAACCTCAAGCTGGACTGAGCGCAGTCCCCACAGGAGGGGATGGGTGTCCCGACAAGAATACCCGAACCTCAATCGGGGGCGCGTTCCTGGCGCCCGCTGGAGGCTGGTGCAATGGAACTTTCACCCCTGGCCTGGTTCGCCGTTCTGCTCTTTGTGCTCATCTTCAACATCGGGATCCCGATCTACGTGGTCCTCCGCCTGTCCAGCCTGGACCACAACATCGACAAGGCCGTCCTGCTCCTGACAGTCCTGGCCAACAAGCAAGGGGCGACCCAGCAGGACATCGAGAATGCCCTGAGTCCGAGCCGCAAACCGAACCAGAACTGACTCCCACCCCACCCCGGAGGCTGAACCCCTCTGGATTGCATTGGAGCCCCCATGTCTTATTTCAGTGGTCTCCGGGCCTGGATCCCGGTCTTCTTGATCCTTGCCCTGGGGGCCAACCTGCCGGCCCTGGGTGCCCCGCCCCGCTCGCTGCTCCGCAAGGAGACCCGCTTCGCGGACTCGCCGGGGGCCAAGGAATTCCCAGGAGCCCAGGCTCTGTACCTGGTGGATGAGATCGGTTTCGAGGTTGAACCTGACGGGCAGACCCTCTACACCGAGCACGATGCGATCAAGGTCCTGACGGCCGAAGGAGCCGCCTCCTTGTCGGTCATGGCCAGGACCTACCGGGCCGGGGCCGAGAGCCTCCAGATCGAACAGGCCCGAACCATCAGCCCGGAAGGGGACGTCCTGGACGTGCCGGCCTCCAGCATCCAGGACCTCCCCCTGGACCCTGAGTCCCCGCTCTACAGCCAGCAAAGGCTCTTCCGCGTGGAGTTCCCCGAGGTCCGGCCCGGCTCGGTGGTCGAGTTCCGCTTGAAGACCCGACGAGCTCCCCGCCCGGACGGGCGCTGGTGGGCCGCATCCTTTGTCCAGAACCTCGAACCCATCCTGCTTTCCACCTTCACGGTCCGATTTCCCCAGGACACCGAGATTCGTTGGAACGCCCCCGGGGTCACGCCAGGTCGGCCTCGCGAAAGCACCCGGGACGGCCAACGCATCCTGCGCTGGGAAGTCCGAAACGTCCCGGCCCTGGCCCCGGAACCCGCCATGCCTCCAACCGAGCGATGGCTGAGCCGGATCGAGGTGACCAACCTGACCTCCTGGCCTGCACTCGGCGACTGGTTCGGGCGCCGCTGGAGGTCTGCGGTGGAGGACACCGAGGGCCTGGACATCGTGGCCGCCGGGATCGTCCCGGCAGCCAGACCGGCTGAGGAGAAGGTCCGTGCGATCCTGGCCTGGGCCGCGGGACTCCACAAGGTCCAGGAGGGCCTGGCGGATTCCTGGAATCCCGGTCCCGCCAGCCAGGCCCTCCGGGCCCCGGCCCTGAGCCCCACCGACATGGCGGCCCTCCTGAGCGCCACCCTGACTCGCCTGGGCCTGCAGTCCGAACCCGTCATGGCCTCCACTCTCCAGGAAGAGCACCTGAAACGAGAACTCCCCCAACCGGAAAAGGTGGACCGGATCCTGCTGAGGCTGCGCTCTCCTCGGGGTGGCTGGTGGTGGATCGACCCCGCCTCGCCGGGCGAGCTCCTGAACGCCCCCCCCGGTGGAGCCCAGGGAGTCGCCGCCATCCTGGTCCGACCCGAAGGATCGAGGGTCTTCACGACCCCCATCTCCGCCGCCGACCAGAATCTCCGCGACGTCCAGATGGAGGTCCGGGTTGAACAGGACGGCCGAGCCGAACTGATCATGGCCATGACCGCGGAGGGGACCACGGCCGCCCTGTGGCGCTCGCTGGAGCGGGAACTGATCGGGACTCCGAACACCGAGCGCGAGAGGCTTCTGGACCGCCTCTTCCACAGCCTGTCCCAGGGTTTCGCGGTGAGCGGCCGGCTCTATTCGCACTACTTCCCCGAAAAGCTGGAGCCCCGGATCCCCTTCCGGATCTCGACCACGCTCGTGTTCCCCGAGTTGGCGGCTCTCCGCGACGAGGGCCGGACCCGGGCCCTGCCCCTCCCCCTGTACGGCGGGGACCGCCTGACCTCCCTGGCCGACTCCGAGGCCCGCCGGTTCCCAGCCCGCTTTGACTTCCCATTCCGGGATGACGTGCGGGTCCATGTAGCCCTTCCCGAAGGCAGCCGGATCCTGGAGGTCCCCCCGAACCTCTCAATCCAGACGCCCCTGGGCTCCTTCTTCAGCACCACCCGCCAGAAGGAGAACCACGTCTGGATGTACAGTCGACTGGTGATGCACCGGACATGGGTGATGCCGAAGGACTTCCAGGAACTGCGCCGCCTGGCTCAAGCCCAGGCTGCACTCCTGACGACTCCCCTGGTCTATGAGACCCCGACCTCTACCACCGCCCAGGAGGCCCCTTGACCCCACTGTTGTGCTCGGCCCCGGCCAAGGTCAACCTCGCGCTCGAGGTCCAAGGAATCCTTCCCGGCGGATACCACGAACTGGACACCGTCTTCTGCTGGCTGGACCTCGAGGATCTCCTGGATGTCCGGCCTTCGGCGCAGACCGAGCTGGTCATTCAGGACGAGATCGGGCAGGGCGCGGAAGTCGTGGCCAACGAGGAGAACCTGGTCATGAAGGCCCTGCGCGGCCTGGAAGACCTCGTCGGGCGAGAGCTGCCGACCCGACTTCACCTGATCAAGAGGATCCCGGCCGGCGGGGGCCTGGGTGGCGGCAGCGCCGACGCCGCCGCCGCGCTGCTGGGCGTGGCTCGAGCCCACCGACTGCCCCTTCGGCCCGCAGACCTGCTGAGGCTGGCCGCCCGTCTGGGAGCAGACGTGACTTTCGGGCTGGAGGGAGGAACCGCCCGGGGTCAGCGGCGAGGGGAGCTCCTCAGCCCCCTCCCCCCCCCACCGGACCTTCCGGTGCTGCTCCTGATCCCCCCCTTTCCCCTGAGCACTCCCGAGGTCTACACTTGCTGGGATCGCCTTCCCGAAGAGATCCGCCGGCCAGGAAGGGGCAGCGCTGAGCGCGTCGTGGAGGCTCTGTCGACGGGTCTGGCTGAAGACCTGCTGCGCTCGACCGGCAACGACCTGGAAGCCGCCGCAGAGGCCCTTCGCCCGGAGCTGGCCGACCTGCGAGGCCGGATGGTGCAGGCCGGTTGCACGCTGGCCCGGCTCTGCGGCAGCGGCTCGACGCTCTTCGGCCTGCTGGAGCCCGGCTGCGACCCGGAACCCGTGGCCGCCCGCCTGAAGGGCCTGGGTCGCGTCCTGTGCACCCGCTTCCGGAGGTCGACCCGATGAGCTTCCCCGACCGAGTCGAAGCCATCCTGCTGGCCGGAGGGAACATTGAATCCCTTCCCGAAGGCGAAAGGACACCTCCCGGCAAGGGCCTGCTTCCCATCGGCCCGCTTCCCATGGCGGCCCGGGCCCTGCGCGCCCTGGTCGAGTCGCCCCGAGTCGAGCGGGTCATCCTGGTCAGCCCGGTCGAAGCCCAGTGCCTGGGACCCGAGTGGGTCGGCGCCGACCTGGTCGCACCCGCTGGCGCCGACCTGGTCCAATCCCTGCAAGCCGGCCTGGCCCGCACGCGCGCCCCCCAGGCACCAGTCCTGACGGTGGCCGGCGACCTGCCCTTCCTGAGCAGTCCGGCCGTCACCGACTTCCTGGGGCGATGCGCCGGACGCCCTGAGGCCTCCGTCTGGTATGGCTTCATGCGCCGGGAGGTCTCCGAAAAGAAGTTTCCTGGTGTGCGACACACCTGGGCCCGCTTGACGGAGGGCACCTTCTGCGGGACCGGGCTGGTGGCGCTCCGCCCCCAGGTGGCCGAACGCATGGAACAGGCCGTGAAGTGGCTCGCGCGGGCCCGCAAGAACCCGCTGCGCCTGGCCGCCATCCTGGGATGGAGGACCATCCTGGCCTTCGCCCTGCACCGCCTGACCATCCCTATGGCCGAAGAGTCCGCCCGACGGTTGTTGGGAGTCCCCTGCGCGGGCATCGAGTCTCCCTATGCCGAGACGGCCTTCAACGTCGATTGCTGCCAGACCCTGCTGGAAGCCCGCCGCCTGGCCACACGCCTGGGTTGAAACCTGGATGCCGTTTCGCAAGATCCGGGCCTGCTCGAATTTTTGTGCAGACATGTTGACTCCAGGCCGGATTCACTTGATAACGAAGAGGTATCGTTCTGGAGACAAGGAGGCGTCGCAGACATGAACGTCGGTTCTGGCTACATCCAAGGCTCCCAGGGGGTCGGGTTCAATCTCGGAAGCCAGGGGCTTCCTTCGATTGCCGCCGGTCACCAGGGTCAGGCGGGCATCTCCTCCACGCTGTTGGGGGGGCCCTGGGGAACCAGCGCCTACGCTGGGAACGTCGGGTCCTATGCCGGGGCCTTCGCCGGAATGGGCACCGTGGGCCAGATGACCGGCTACTTCATCGGTGACTCACACCTCCACCAGGGCTCGCTGGGAACCAACTACACCGACCACCTGATGAACCTGGGCTCGGCTGTCTGGGTGGAGGAGGTGGTCACCGAGACCCCGGGCAAGATGTGGGATGTCTGGTTTGACCACGTGGATGGCCAGAAGACCGCCCAGCGTTCGCCCATCGTCCTGGACCTGAACGGCAACGGCAAACCCGACATCACGGGCGCCAACGTCACGGGCAACAAGAAGATCGACGGGGCGACCACGCTCTTCGACATCGACCCCACCAAGGCCAGTTGGGAGTTCAAGAGCATTCAGCGCCGTCCCGGAAACGGCGCCCCCAGCGTGCCCGGCGGGCGCTGGATCGAGCAGGACGGCCGCAAGCTGTACGTGGACAAGGACGGCACGGTCCAGGGCGAACTCAAGCGCACCGGCGCCGGCGGGAGGGAAGAGTACCACTGGGGCAAGCAGGAAACCCGCGAGAAGACCGAGTGGCTGGCCAAGGACGGCGGCGATGGCCTGCTGGTCTGGGACGTCAACAAGGACGGGAAGATCACCTCCAGCAAGGAACTCTTCAGCGAATTCGATACCGACGGCGAGAAGCGCTTCGCCAACGGCTACGAGAAGCTGGCCTTCCACTTCGACAAGGACGGGGACGGTCTGGTCAATGGAGAAGAGCTCAAGGGCCTGCAGATCTGGAAGGACGCCAACGCAGACGGCAAGGTGGATGCAGGCGAACTCCGTGAACTCAGCGAGTTCGGAATCTCCTCCCTGAACGTCGGGGACTACGACGCCAAGACCATGGAAAGCAGCTTTGGGGTCGAGGCCCGTTCCCAGGAGATCCGCAGCGCGGTCTGGGCCGGTTTCAACGGCGCACAGGGCCCTGAGAACGCCCTTGGCGGCTCCTTCGGGATGGCCGTGGGTGGCGTTTATGGAGCGGGCGGCCTGAGCGGTTGGGGCGGCAGTTGGAACGGCCAGGCTCCGTCTGTCGGAGGTTTCTCCGACGGACAGTTCGACCTGGCTGCACTGGTCCAGACCTACCTGCAGTCCTGGAATCCCTCCCAGTCCACCAACCTCTGGGGTGGCGGCTGGGGTTCTGGCCGGACTCCCGGCTTCTGGTAGGACCGGCGTCCCCTGAATCCAACCTTCCGGGGCCTGGGTCCCGGCCTGACCAGGCCCGGGGCAACCCGGGCCTTTCCACTTGGAGGCACCCATGACAGAGCATCCGCTGGCCCGCCCGATGACCCGCCTGGTCAACCTCCTCCAACGCTCGGCATCTCCGGACTGGCAGGCCCTGCAAGCGGCTCTGCTGGAGGCTGCCGCCTACACCCGGACATTGCAGGCCAGGACCGGGACCGGTCTGCCCCTGCTGGCCGCGGCCCCTGGTTTCGACGACATGCGAACCCGCTGCGAGACGGCCCTCTCCGAGCAAGGCGGAGTCCTGGCCGGCCTGGCCGAAGCGGTCCAGAACCGGGATCCGGAGCTGCTGGATGCCCTGGTCGATCCCCTGGTGCGGGTGGCCGCGCGGCTGAGCGAAAACCTCGAACGCCTGCGTGAGATGGCCCGCCGGATGCCCCATTTCAGCGACCTGCCGATCCTGGACGAGATGATGACCCTGGCGCTGAACCAGCTCAAAGCCAAGGGCGACTTCTCGGCAGACCTCCGGGACCGCCTCCCCGCCCTGCGAGGCTTCCTCCACTACCTGCATCAGGTGGGCGCGCGCTTCCGCAACCGCCACCCGCAGCGGGCTGACCTGGCCGACGGGTTGGACGAGGTCGTGGGGACCCTGGAACAGGCGGCCGGCGGGGTCTTCCTGTACCTGACGGAGGGCCGGGACCCGGTCGACCTCTCCCAGGCCCTGACCCTGATGGACCGGGGGCTGGTCGGCCTTGGCCGGCTCTTCCAGGAGATGCGGGAGGTGGAGCACGCCTTGTTGGTGTTCTCGGAGAACCCGGCCCTGGATCGCATGGCGCGCTCCATTCAAGCCCTGCAGGCAGGCGAACAAGCGCTGGCCCGGTTGGAGGACGACCTCCGGCACCTCACCGGATTCCACCAGAGCCTGGCCCGAGAGGCGGCCATCCTGGAAAGCGCAACCTTCATGCCCCTCTCGCTGCGCGACCAGACCCTCCCGCGACTCTTCGAGCTGCTGGGACAGATGGACCTCGAGCTGGATCTCCTTCACCAGCGCCCCGCAGACCCTCTGGCATTGGCTGAAGCGCTCAACCGCTACCAGGCTCTGGCCAGCGCCCTGGACCAGACCCAGGCCAATCTGGAAGAGCGCCTGGCCAGCCTTCCCCGCCTCTCCGAAGCGGGCCACTTCGAGGAATTCTCGGCCCTGCTCCATGGAGTCTATACGGGCTCGGTCCCCGACCAACGACTGGAGGAGAAGGTGCGGACCCTGCAGGGGCTCCAGCAACAGTTCCGTTCGCAACTGGCCACTTCAGAGGTCCCGGACGCCCAGCACGCTTTGGGGGCCCTCGACGAGCAGGCCCGAGCCCTGGATCTGGCCGAGGAATACCTGCACACGGGAAGTCGCGATTGTCTGCTGGGGTCGTTTGAGGCGCTGCTGTCTCCGACCCGACGTCTGATCGAGATCAAGAGCCGGTCCGAGGCCGAGGAGGCGAGCCCCCGCGCTGGGGTCGCCTGCCCAGAGTGCGGAGGGCTCAACCCGCCCGAGGCCAGCCGCTGCGGGACCTGCTCCCGGCCGCTGCCCGTCTTGAACCCGCCCGAGGTCGTGGCCAACCTGGACCTGTATGACTCGGGGGCTCGGACCGTCGGCGTTGACGACCCCTCGGGCTTGTCGAAGAACTTCCGGAAACTGATTGAGATCCTCCAGGACGTGATGTCCGGACGGCTCTCAGCCCTCCAGGCGCGGGACCAGGTGGCTGGGTTCCTGCAAACCATCGACCGGGCTGAGGGTCAGATCCGCGACCAGGTGGCGCCCCTGGTCCTGAGCGCCGACGACGAGACCCTGTCCTCCTATCAGGAAGAACTCGACGCCCTCGTCGCCTATCTGCGCGAGATCGTGGAGAACATCCTGGAAGCCCTCGATCGCGAGAACCTGGTCGTGTTGCCCGAGCTGGAGGCCCGAACCCGGGAAGTCGGCGAAGCCCTGGCCCGCTACCACGAGGAGGTCACCCGCGCCGCCACCTGAGCGCCAGAAGCCCGAGCCGACTCGACACACGGCCTGCCGGCCTCGACCGGCCCGAATCCTTTGTGGTAAGGTCGGTCCGACGTCCGACTTCTTGACGAAAGCTCCAGCGATCCTACGTGAAGGGAGCCGGCATGCCGCACACGCCGCGACACTCGGTGGTCGTCCCGGTCTGTAACGAGGCGGAAGTCCTTGAAGCCTTCCACACGCGATGCTCGTCGGCCATGCAGGCCCTGGGCGACGACTACGAGTTGTTGTACGTCGACGACGGCAGCCTGGATGGTTCCTGGGAGATCCTGGTCGGCCTGGCGCAGGCCGATTCCCGGGTCCGTCTGCTTCGTCTCTCTCGGAACTTCGGTCACCAGGTGGCCATCTCGGCCGGAATCGAGTCGGCCCGGGGCGACACCGTGACCACCCTGGACGCCGATCTGCAGGATCCTCCTGAGGTGATCTCCGACCTGGTTGCCGCCTGGCGTGCAGGCGCCGACGTGGTCTGCGCCGTGCGCCAGGAGCGCCAGGGCGAGCCCTGGTTCAAACGTGTGTCTGCCAGCGCCTTCTATCGGGTCGTCAACCTGTTCTCGGACATCCCGCTCCCCGCCCAGGCCGGCGACTTCCGACTGCTCTCGCGCCGGGCCGTGGAGGCCCTGCTGGCCATGCCCGAACAACATCGCTATGTCCGCGGGATGGTCGCCTGGATCGGCCATGAAACCGCCACGGTGGGCTATTCGCGAGAGCCTCGGGCTGCGGGTCGGACCAAGTATCCTTTGTCCCGCATGCTGGGTCTGGCTTCGGACGGAATCCTGGCGTTCTCCACCCTTCCCCTGCGGGCAGCCACCTGGATCGGACTGGGTGTGACCGGCTCCGCCCTGGCGGTGGGACTTCGCGTCCTGTGGGACCACCTGGTCGACCACCGAGCCCTGGCCTGGGACGCCTCCTCCCTGGCGGGGCTGATCCTGCTGCTGGCCGGGGCCCAGTTCCTGACCCTCGGAATCCTGGGCCAGTACCTGGGGCGGATCTACTCCGAGGTCCGCCGTCGCCCTCTGTACCTGGTGTGCGACCGGCGTGGCTTCGAAGACCCGACCTGAAGTCCGACCAGAACCTCAGCCTCCCCGTTGCCAGGTCCGGATGGCCTGGTTCGGAGCCAGCAGCATCCAGACATTCAGCAACAAACTGTCGCGCAGCCAAATCACCATCGACACCTCGATCACCAGGAAAAGCGCCAGTGAGGCCAAGGCGGGAATCCCAGCCGCCGTGAGGTAGCCGGCCGCACAGCAGGCCAGATCCCCCATGGAATTGAGGATTGAGTCGCCCATGTAGTCGGCCGAGATGGTCCCGGCCCGATAGCGGTCGATCACCAGGGGCGTATTCTCGAGGACCTCCCAACCGGCTTCCAGGAGGAGGGCCAGGACTCCCCGCTCCCACACCCCAACCCGGGTGCGGAGGCACCACCAGAGGAAGCCGTAGAACAGCAGACCGTGCTGGTAGTGGGAGAAACTGTAGGGGTCCAGCAGGTGCTGGGAAGTGTGCTCGCTCCAGATGCCACCGACCCACAGGGCTGACGAGCCGCAGGAACACCACGGGACGCGCCCCAGGCTGGCCAGGACCGCGGCCGTCGACAAGACCAGGACCAGGGCGGCCAGGCCTGGTCTCCAGGCCGAACCGGACCAGGGGCGTGGCCATCGTGCAGGCTTCACTGCGGAGGCTCCAGTCCCTGGGCCCAATCCAGTCGAATGCGGGCCCGCTCCACGGCGTAGCGGGCCGCCACCAGGTTGGCTCGAGCCGCCAACAGGTCCACCCGGGCCTGGCTGCCCTCCAGGAAGACGGCGACTCCGCTCCGGTAGCGCCCCTCCGCCATGGCCAGGGCTTCTGCAGCCTTCTCCACCTCGACCCTGGCCGACGACAAGGCCCGCCCGGCCGCCTGGTGCGCCAACCAGGCCTGGCGGACTTCCAGAGCCACCGAGTCCCCGGCCTCCCGCCATTCAGCCTCGGCCTCCAGGACCCTGGCCTGGGCTCGCCGGACCTCGTGAGTGGTCAGGTTGCCGTCCAGAAGCACCCAACGTGCCTCCAAGGCCACCCTCCAACCGACATCCCCCGGCAGCAGGTCCTTCTCATAGGAGACCCCATTGCCGGAACCCACCGCGTAGAATTCAGGATCGCTGCCCGATCGGACCGCTTGCAGGCCCATCCGCGCCGATTCCAGGGCCGCGCGGGCTCCCAACACCTCCGGCCGGACCCGACGAGCACTCTCCTCGGCTTCCTCCACGGTCCCGGAACGGGGGGAAGGCGCCAAGGGCTCGCTCAGGACCAACGTCGTGCCCAAGGGCAGGCCGAGAAGGCGGTTCAGGGTCGCCTGGGCCGTGGCCACCGAGCTCTCGACCCGGACCCGGTCCAGCTCGGCCTGGGCCACGGGAACCTGGGCGAAGACCACGTCCGCCCGGGCCGCCGTCCCCTCCTGGAAACGGACCTCCGTCATGCGCCTCTGCTCGCGAGCCAGAACCTCCGCCTCGTGGGCCAGTTCCATGCGCGAGCGGGCCTGAAGGACCTCCGACCAGGCCTCCTCCAGATCCCGGCGCAGGTCGCGCACCACGGATCCCAGGAGGGCCTGGGCCCGCTCCTCCTGAGCTCGGGCCGAGGCGATCCGGGCCGCCAGTTGCCCCCCGTCGAAGAGCAGTTGACGGACCTCGAGTTGGACCTGGCTGGAGCCGTACTCGAAGCCTTCGGTCTGGAAGGGGCGTTCCTCGAGCACCCCCGCCACGCCGGGACGCATCCCGAACGTGCTCAGGACGATGGGAGGCCCTGGTGTCGTGCGAGTCTGCTCGCGAAAGCCCGTCAGGGTGGCCTGGGGGCGGGCCGGCGCGGCGACCACCTCGGCCTCCTCGTGGACCTGGGTGACCCGGGCCAGGGCCGCGGCCACCCGGGGGTTGTGGGCCAGGGCCAGATACCAGGCCTGCTCGAGTTCGCAGTGGACGGCCGCCTCTTCGGCGGCGAGGGGAGGAGGGTCTGGCGCAGGCTCTGCCATCGCGGGGTTCGCCCCCCAGAACCAGCTCAGCAGCAAGGCCCATAGAAGACCGAAGGTGGAGCCCCTCACGATCCCTCCTCCTGGCTGGAATCCCCCAGCATCCGGCGTGCGGTCTGCACGGCTCGCGCCGCCTGCACGGGGTCGGCCTGGGCCAGGCCCTCGCCGGCCGTCTGATAGGCCCAGGCCCAGGTGCGAACCAGGTGCCGAGTCCAGAAGGGCCGCTCGAGCGACAAGAAATAATCGCCCCGGCGCGCCACCCCATCCAGGATGGCCAGCGAACGGCGCGAGGCCAGCACTCGGGACGGGATCGGCTCCCCCGGCGCCAGGTAGCGATAGAGCAGGCCTTCGGGAACAAAGAAGCCGTCCACACCTGATGGGAGGAAGTCGAGATAGACGGGAACCCCCCGGGACCTGGCCTGCTTCAGCAAGCCAGACAGACCTCCCTGGCGCAGAGCCTGCGCCCGGTCCGAAGGCCAGGTGGCCAGGAACCAGTCCGAGGCGCTCAGGCCTGCTGGCAGATGGTCCAACGGCCTGTCCTGAACCAGCGTGGCGTACAGGATCATCCCGGAAGTCAAGTCGTTTCCGGTGACGACCAGCGCCCCGGGCGGCATGCCCGCCAGCATGGCCTCCAGGCTGTCTGGAACGTGATGCTGGCCCCGCTCCGAACATGCGGGAAGGTTGAGCACAAGTCCGAGCACCAGGCCGAGGGCGCAAGCCCCCACGGCCAGACGGCCAGACCAGGACCCTCGAGACTGCAAGGCCCAGGCCAGGCCCAGACCGACCAGGCCCGCAAAACCCAGGTCCGAAGACGCGTAGAATCGCTCCATCATGTCCAGGAAACCCTCGCCTCGGGGTTGGGCTCCCACCAGAGCCCAGACGGGCCCGGCCAGCAGCCAGAGCATCCCGAAGAGCAGGACCTCGGGCCTCCGGCGCAGGAGGCCGACCGCTCCACCCAGGATTCCCAGAACCGTTCCGAACAACGGGAACTGCCAGGTGAGAAGCGAACGCCACCACGCCTCCAGGTGATAAGCGGCAGCCGGTTGGGTCCCCGAAGCCTGGCTGAGCTTGAGGCCCCCATAGCCCTGACGGGTGAGGGCCCAGAAGAACCGATCGGGCGAATCCGGGTTCCCCCAATTCAGCGGCGGGTCCTGGGCTGCCCTCCAGGGGATCCAGGCGTAGGGGGCCAGGCCCAGGGCCAGGGCCACCACGCAGAGCGGCGACCACCCGAGGGCTCGGCCGTCCCGGGCCAGCCACAGATAGCCCAACACCCCCGGCACGACCAGCACGATCGTCTGGTGGTGGGCCAGGCCCAGTCCCAAGACCAGGGCCCCCGCCACCAGGAAACGTCGTCGCCCCGACTCGTCGGCTTCCCGCCAGCAGGCCGTCAGAGCCAGAAGACCCGCCGCAAGAGCCAGGTGCAGCGAGAAGACCTCTGCCCCCACGGCCATGCGCCACGGAGTCCGGGCGCAAGCGAAGAGCAAGGCCGCCAGAAGGCCGGCCAGGTTGGAGCCAGTCAGTCGGCTGATGGCCAGTGCCGCCAGACCAACGGCCAGGGCGCCGCTCAGAACCGAGAACAGGTTCATGAGCCAGGCGGGGTCCCCGGGGAGAAGCGAGACGAGCGCGTGCCCGGACAGGACATACACGGGGTAACCGGGCGGGTGCGGGATCCCCAGCACCGTGGCCGCCGTCACCAGCTCGGCGCTATCGTGCCCGGGGGGCAGTCCAGGGGCCATGGTGGCCAGGTACAGTCCCAGACTACCGGCAAAAGCCAGGCCGGAGGCCACAAGGGTCCGCTTCACGGCCCTCCCTTCTGCACCGTCCGGGCCAGGCCTGCCCAGGGCAGGGTCCTCGGCGCCGCCGTGGAATCCGCCGCCATGACTGCGCAACACTCCCCCATCAACACCGACCGCGCCCCGGCCGCCATCGGCCCATACTCTCAAGCAATCCGCTGCGGAGACCTGGTCTTCTGCTCCGGGCAGATTCCCCTGGACCCGCACAGCGGCGACCTGGTCGGCAAGACCACCGCCGAGCAGACCGAGCAGGTCCTGAAGAACCTGCGGGCCGTCCTGGAAGCCGCCGGCTCCAGCCTGGACCGGGTCCTGAAGACCACCGTCTTCCTGCAGGATCTGGCGGACTTCGCCGAGTTCAACCAGGTCTACGCGCGCTTCTTCGACCAGGTCCCCCCGGCCCGCTCGGCCGTCCAGGTCGCTGGCCTGCCTCGCGCCGTCCGCGTCGAGGTGGAAGCCGTGGCCCGACTCTGAAAGCCCGTCGCCTCGGGCCTTCCGCCAGAAGGAATCGAGACGATGAAGGGGAAGGAAAGCGGACATTTTTCGACCCGCAATTCGAACGTGAGTTCGAGCGGCATGACCGGATCCTGAGGCATCAAGCCTCTGGCGCGTCGATCCGCCCTGTTCTATGGGGTCCGGCAAGATTTCCGGAGGTAGACAAGACATGGCTCGCAGTTCGCCCAAGAAGCCCAGCCCCCCGAAGTGCCGGAGCACCGGCGTCAACCTGGAGGGAAAGGACTGGGTTCGCATCGGCGGAAGCAAGTGGCTCCGCGAAGCGGCCGTCAAAGAAGGCAAGTTCATCCCGATCGAGCACCGCGAGGGCTACAAGGCCAAAGTCGTGGCCAAGGCTGCCGCGACGCCTGAGGTCCCTGAGGCGCCTGCTGAGGAGATCGCCCCGATCGAGAGCGCCGAAACCGAATAGATCCGCCATGGACGGAGGGACCACGCGTGAAGAGCTATCCGACTGAACAGATTCGCAACGTCGGCCTATTCGGCCACCAGGGAGCGGGGAAGACCTCGCTGGCTGAAGCGGCGCTGTACGTTTCCGGCGCCATCGACCGTTTGGGAAGGGTGGAAGAAGGTCACACGACGACCGACTTCGACCCCGACGAGATCAAGCGCCAGATGACCGTGTTCTCTGCCCTGGCCCCCATCGAATGGAAGGCCGGCAAGATCAACGTCCTCGACACTCCAGGCTTCTTCGACTTCCTGGCCGAAAGCATTGGCGCCCTGCGCGCCACGGAGGGCGCCATCCTGGTGGCAGCGGCCAACTCGGCCATGGAAGTCGGCCTGGAAAAGACCTGGGACCTGACCGAAGACCGTTCAATGCCAAGGATCCTGTTCGTCAACAAGATGGACAAGGAGAACGCGGATTTCTTCCGCCTCATGGATGAGTGCGCCGAGAAACTGCACGGAGCCAGGGTGGTCCCGGTGCAGATCCCGATCGGCACGGCCGAGACCTTCCAGGGAATCGTGGACCTGGTGGCCCAGAAGGCCTACACCTTTGACGCAAAGGGGCATCCCCAGGAAACCGCCATTCCGGCCGACCTGCAGGACAGCCTGGCCACCTGGCGTGAAAAGCTGACCGAAGAGGCTGCCGAAGCCGACGACGCCCTGACCGAGAAGTATCTCGAGACCATGGAGTTGTCGGACGAAGAAATCCGCGATGGCCTGGTCCGCCGCATCAAGGCAGGCAGCATCGTCCCCGCCCTGTGCGGTTCCTCGACCGGCCTGAAGGGAATCCCCCTGCTGCTGGATGCCATCACCGAGTTCATCCCAGCCCCGACCGCCGAGGTGGTCGGAACCAACCCGGATGGCCAGGAAATCCGCCGTCCGGCCGATTCCAAGGCTCCCCTGGCGGCCCTGATCTTCAAGACCAGCTCCGACCCCTACGTGGGCAAGATCTCCTACATGCGGGTCTACACGGGAACCCTGCGACCGGACACGGTCCTGCATAACCCGAGCCGAGGCGAAGACGAGAAGCTCGGCCCGATCTTCACCATGCGAGGCAAGCACCAGGACAAGGTCGACCAGGCTCAGTCCGGAGACATCGTCGCGGTGGGACGACTGGGTGGTTCCGCCACGGGCGACACCCTGTGCGACCCGGCCAACAAGATGCAGTTGCCTCCCTTGGAGCTGCCTGAGTCCTTCTTCACCCGCTGCATCCGCGCCAAGTCCAAGGCCGACGAGGACAAGCTCTCGGCCAACCTGCAGCGCTTGATGCAGGAAGACCCGACCCTGAAGGTCAAGCGGCTGGATGAGACCCGTGAGACCATCCTCTCGGGCGTGGGCGACGTGCAACTCGACCTGTGCGTCGAGCGGCTCAAGCGCATGGGCGTGGACGTGGAACTCTCCACCCCCAAGGTTCCCTACCGGGAGACCCTGCGCGGCAAGGTCCAGCAGGTCGCTCGCCACAAGAAGCAGTCCGGCGGCCGAGGACAGTTCGCCGAGGTCCACGTGGAACTCAGCGGGCTGCCCCGGGGCGAGGGCTTCGTTTTTGAGGACGGAATCGTCGGCGGCGTCGTGTCGAAGAACTTCATCCCGGCCGTCGAGAAGGGCGCCCGGAAGGCGATGGAGGAAGGAATCCTGGCGGGCTACCAGGTGGTGGACGTCAAGATGCGCCTGTATGACGGCAAGATGCACGACGTCGACTCGTCGGACATGGCCTTCCAGATCGCCGGAAGCATGGCTTTCAAGGAAGGGGCGGTCAAGGCCGGCCCGGTCCTGCTTGAGCCGATCTACGAAGTAGAGGTCCTGGTGCCCGAATCCTTCATGGGCGACGTCATCGGAGACCTGAACTCCAAGCGCGGCCGCATCCTGGGAATGGAGCCCACGGGCCGCAACCTGCAACTGATCAAATCTCAGGTTCCCCAGGCGGAAATGCTGCGCTACGCGATTGACCTGCGCTCGATCACCCAGGGCCGTGGTCAGTTCTCGTTGAAGTTCTCCCACTACGAAGAGGCTCCGCCGCAGGTCGGCGAGCAGGTCATTGCAGAGGCCCGTGCGGCGGCTGCCAACTGACCTTTCGGTGTCGTGGCGCCCCCGGACCGGGACCGCCACGAAGAGCCGCCTGGACCCTCGGCAAACGCCTTGGGTCCGGGCGGCCAACCTGCACTCTCGGGCCGGGTCGCTCCGGCCATCCAACGGGACCCGGCCCCAAGTCGGGAGCCCAAAAGGAGGCACAAGTTGAGGCGAACCTTCGGGCTGACCGCCCTGCTGCTCGTGACCGTTGCGGTCCTGGCCGTGGCAGGTTGCACAGGAAACGCCGATTCCGGCGCCGGACTCATCCAACCCTTCGCAACAGGCACGCCGGGGCCAGGCCCCTCCATCTCCCCCACGCCCAGCCCCTCGGTCTCACCCCTGCCGGTCGGCATGGCCAACGTTGTGACCAGCCTGAACAACCCGACGCGGATGGCCTTCTGGGGCGACAACATGAGCCTGTATTACCTGCAGGGCTACCAACTGGGCAGCAACCAGGGGCGGCTCTTCCGCACCGCCTATGACACCGAGGACAACGAGTCGCAAAGCGACCCGACTTCGCCCCAAGAAGTCCAGATCGAGGAGATCAACGCACGGGGCGAGGTCCAGGCCCGGGCCCTGACCCTGAGCAACCCCGTCTGGATGACGGGCGCCAAGATCGAGCAACCCGACAAGCCGATCGACGGGTACTACCTCCTGGTCACGGACCGTTTTGCCACCAACCAGGGGCGCGTCCTGCTGATCAAGCCCGGTCTGACCAACACAGCCACCGCCCTGGACCTGGGCCAGTATGCCCCCAGCCCCCCCGTCAACCCGATGGGTGTCTGCTATGACGGCACCAAATACGTCTTCTGGACCGAATATTCCGGAACCCCCCAGGGCCGGGTCCGGCGCGCAGACATCTCGCAGGATCCCCCGGTGGTGGTCGACTATCTGGTCGGCCTGGACTTCCCCGCCGGCATCGATGCCCCGTCCGGCAGAGTCGCTGTTGCCCAGAACGGGGCCAGCAGTGTGGTGGTCACGGACGTCGAGCCCGAGAACGGGACCTACCCGATCCCCCTGGCCAACGCCCGGATCCTGACGGCGGCCGTGGGCGACCCGGTGATGCTGCGTCCTTTTGAAGTCCGCTGGGCCGCGAACGAATCCCTGGTGATTCTGGATGGCTTCGCCCTCTCGGTGGTCGGTGGCCCGATGCCGGCCGGCCCTGGAAACGGCAACCTCCGTTACTACCCGGGTCCGGAGGATCTCAACTGGACCAACCGCACCGTGAACCTGATCAAGGGGAACATGACCGATCCGGTTGGCCTGGGGATGATCTACCAGAAGACCGACGGCAACGAGCCCTACCTGGATGTCGCCTTCGTCCAGTCCGTCGTGGCGGCCGGAACGGCGAACCGGGTCCGGTTCAAGACCGCCGAGTTCCCGCCCTTCCCAATCCTGGCCGACACGCAGCTCTCCACCGGCTTCTCCCGGGGATTCCAGGTGCTTCCGATCGAGAACTGGACTGCCCCCACCGAGCCTGTGAACCTCCTGTTGTATCTCAGCCGCGGATTCGACATGGGTCAGGCCAACGGCTCGATCATCCGCTACTCCGGCCCCTTCGAACCGTAGAGGTCAGGGCCTGACGCGTGAGGGCCGTCCCGAAACGGGGCGGCCCTCACGCATTTCCGAGCTTTGCCCCGCATGCTACAATCCATGAACACACCGCCAACGCACCCCGATTCTCGGCGGGGTGACTTTCAGACTGCGCCTGCCCCCAGGCGGCTTGAAGTGATGCCATGCTCTGGAGAATCCTGAAAATAGTGCTTGCCTTTGCGGCCATCCTCTGGGTGGCCCAGGCGGTCTTCAATCCGGTGGCGCCCGGCCCCGACCGGGATCGCACGCGCCGCCTCTTTGAAAAGGACCTGGCCACCAAGCTCAACCGTGGCTTGCTGGTGGTGGTCGACGACCAGGAGAGCGACCGCTACATCCAGGAGGACCTGAGCACCCATGACCTGACCAAGGCCCTGACCTTCGCGCGACTGAAGAGTGAAGTCCTGGAGCGTCCCCTCTTCATCGAGGACAAGTTGACCTTCGGAACTGAAGCCAACGTGGCCCGGGTCAACCCGACCGACCGCAAGGCCTGGCAGGAACTGATCCTGCTGGAGATGGACCTGAAGCGCGACTTCACGCGTAAGAACCCCAAGAACCCGAAGGGGTATCTGGAAGCTTCCGCCCTGGATCCCAAACGCACACCGGAGGCCATGGTGACGTTCATCGACCGCTATCCCGATTCCCAGGTGGCCTCGACAGCCCTGGCGCATCTGGAGTACGCCCTGTGTGTCGCCCAGAAGAACCCCAAGCGGGCTCTGGCCGTCTACGACAAATTGGCTGACCGCCACGCCGACCAGGCCTACCTTCTGGGTCTGCTTCCCGAATACCGCAGCCGCGCCCACCAGTACCAGGAGATCCTGGATCAGAAGGCGGCCCGCTGAGCACATCCTGGCTCAGGGCTCGGGCTTGAAGGTCGTGGCTCAGTGTTCGAGCGGATAGCCCAGTTCCTTCCAAGCCCGCCAGCCTCCAGCCATCGAACGCACTCGGCGATAGCCCATTTTCTTCAAGGACTCTGCCGCCAGGACCGAACGATAGCCGCCGGCAGAATACAACACCAGATCGGCGGTCGTATCGGGAAAGCGATGCTCGATGTCGCGCTCCAGGATGCCGCGGCCCAGATGGACAGCGCCACGGATCCGGCTCTTACGCCACTCGTGATCCTCACGGACATCGACCAGATGGAGGTCTTCGCCCGCCTCGAGCTGCCGGTGGACGTCCTGACAGGTGCACTCCTGCACCCGGGAACGCGCCTCCTCGACCAGACTCACGAACCCTGCGGAATGGTCCACCACGGAACACCTCCAGATCGCCCTCTCCGAATGGAGCCTGGCAGCCGGGGAAGACCCGAAAGGCCAGGGTCCGGAGCGCGACAAGGCTGGCTTCAAGCCGATGGCAGCAGGTCCTCCCCCGCCAGAGCCAAATCCCAGGGGCCCGGTCGAAGACCCCGACCGAGCATCGTCGAGGGATTCTTTGTCCCCGTCAGGAGCAAGAAGTTGCGGTTTGCTTGAGGCAAATAAGACTTTTTCGACACAGCGGGGGCGGAAAAGACCCGGCGAGGCCACCGAGGCGGTCTTCACACAGGTTCCTAGCCTCCCAGAAGCCGGCGCCACCAGGGCGCACGTGCGCGCCGCTCAGCGTCTTCCAGTCGGACGGCCAACTGCCGCGCCCTGGAATCGGCCTCCGCGCGCGCGTCAGCGGCCGCCTCGGCCCGGACTTCCGCCCTCAGGAGTTCCAGCTCCTGAGCTTTGAGGGCTTCCTCCGCCTCTTCCAGACGAACCCGGATGTCCGACTCGGTCTGGCTCCCGTCCGTCAGCATCCGACGCGATTGCTCCAGTTGGCTCTCCAGATATCCCAGCCGCATGACGGCGGCTTCGTGCCGCTCCAGGGGAACCGTCAACGTCGGAAGCGGGACCGAGGCCTCTTCCTCCGAGCTCTCCTCAAAGCTGTCAAGATCCCGCGAGGTCGGACTGCTGGCGCGGGGCCGCACCCACCCTCCCGCAGGAGGGCCAAAACGGGCCAGGAAGGCTTCCAGTTCCGACTCCGGGATTCGCACTCCAGGCAGGCCCGTCTCCTCTGCGGACAAGGCGCGAACCCTGCCCTTCTGGACATAACGGTAGACCTGACGCTCGGTCTTGCCGATGGCTGCGGCGAATTCCGAGGCCGACAAGAGTCGGACTTGCGGGGGAATGCTGTCGCTCTGGGTGCTCATGGCAGCAAGTATTGAACAAGATCCCCCATGATCCTGCCAGGACTTGAATAAATTCCGACATGAGTCGGACCTGCCACGGCGCGCCGAGGCCTGTCTGCAAAGAGGTTCTTCGCTTGCAGGGGACGCCCCGGAGTCCATCGTCCGCGAAGAGGCCGGTGCCCCCCCGAGGGCATTCCACACTGCACGTCGGACCTGGCCCAGCCAGAGGTCCGACCCCAGTCTGAAGCCCGTCCAACTCGGGCCCTGTGGCTCTGGACCCCTCCGGGCCCTTCCTCGGGGCTCCAGCCCCCGGGTTGGCGACCCGCCAGCGACCCTCGGGTGGCCCCTGGAGCGCGCGAAAGCGCGCGGACACGACAAAATCCCGGCTCGGGCGGAACACCCGAACCGGGATTGGGCCGACGGTCCGCCGCGAGAGACGTGGCGCTAGCGCATCACCATCGAGACGACCATGGACAAGACGATGAAGCTGACCGCCAGGTAGTTGGTGGCGGTCCCCAGCATCTCCTCGGTGCTCTTCTTGCCCTGGAAGACGCTCTGGGTGCTTCCACCCCCGAGCATCCCGCCCAACCCTTCGTTCTTGCTGGTCTGCGTCAACACGGCCACGATCAGCCCGACGCACACCAAGAGGTAGACGGCCATCAGGAGGTACTGGATGGCACTCAGCCCGGGGGCCGCCACAGGGAGCGGAGGGGCTGCAACCGTGGCAGGGGTCGCCTCGACGGGCACTCCCGTGGGAGCTTGAGCCAGGGTCGACCACAGGCGAAGGCAGAAATCCAGATACATAATCTCCTCGAATCTTGGAGCCCAGGGCTCCTTCTGATCTGCAGCCCACCTCGACGCAGGTGAGGCGAACCGCTCGATCCACGCGGCCCGCGCCGAGGCGCGGCGTGTGAATCTACTGAAACTGAATGATCCGGCCGAAACTCTCCGCCTTCAGGCTGGCCCCACCCACCAGCGCGCCGTCGATCTCGCGACAGGCCATGAAGGCATCGATGTTCTCGGGCTTGACGCTCCCTCCGTAGAGCAGGCGGACCTGAGAGGCGATCCTCTCTCCGAAGAGCTCTGCCAGGGTGGCCCGCAGCAGGCTCATGGTCCGGTTGGCCTCTTCGGGCGAGTCGGTCTTGCCGGTGCCGATGGCCCAGATCGGCTCGTAGGCCACCACCAGGCGCTCTCCTGAATCCAAGGCCAGGCCGTGCAGGGCTCCCCGCAACTGGCCGACCACCCGCTCCTGGGTCCGCCCCGCCTCGCGCTCTTCCAGGGTCTCCCCGACGCACAGGATCGGCACCAGGCCGTGGTTCTGGGCGGCAGCCACCTTCTGGGCGCAAGACGAGTCGGTCTCTCCGAACAAGGCCCGACGCTCGGAGTGTCCGACAATCACGAAATGACAGCCCACGTCCCGCAGCATGGGGGCCGAAACCTCGCCCGTAAAGGCACCGGAGTCCTTCCAGTAGAGGTCCTGACCTCCCAGGCGGATGGACGGTCTCGCGGCCAGAAGCGAGCCGACCTCGCTCAACAGGTGGAACGGGGGGCAGATCGCCGCCTCCCGATCGCGCAGATCACCCACGCGGGCCAGGAGGTCTTCCACCATGACCCGAGCCTCGCGGCGGGTCATGTTCATCTTCCAGTTGGCAGCCAAGAGAGGGATGCGCACGAGAATCCTCCAAAAATCTATGCTAGCAGAAGTGTCAAGCCTTGGGCGACCTGGAAGGCTTGCGACGCAGGGCCAGCACTCCAGGCAACTCACGACCCTCGACGAACTCCAGGGAAGCCCCTCCGCCAGTGGAGACGTGGGTGATCCTGTCCGCCAGGCCAGCCTGCTCCAGTGCGGCCACCGAGTCTCCGCCTCCGACCACGCTGCGCGCCTGGGAGTCGGCCACGGCCTGGGCCACGGCCCGGGTCCCGCGATCGAAGGGCTTCTTCTCGAAGACGCCCATCGGCCCGTTCCAGAACACGGTGCGCGAACCCGACAGCTCCCTGGCGAAGAGTTCGACCGTCCTCGGCCCGATGTCCAGGCCCATCATGTCCGCCGGAATCTCTTCGACCGAGACCACGCGATGGGGCGTCCCCTCGGCGAACTCGGAAGCCACCACGACGTCCAGGGGGAGGACCAGCTCGGTCCGGGTCCCATGGGCCTTGGCTTCGATGCGGCGGGGAACCTCGAGGTCCTCCTCACACAGCGAACGCCCGATCTCCAAGCCGCGCGCCTTCAAGAACGGAAAGGCCATGCCACCTCCGATCAGGATGCGATCGGCCTTTCCAATCAGGTTCTCCATCACGCCGATCTTGTCCCCGACCTTGGCCCCGCCCAGCAGGACCACGAACGGAGCCTGGGGAGCCGAAACCAACTCACCCAGCTCGGCCAGTTCCTTCTCCATCAAGAGACCGGCCGCCGAAGGCAGGAATCCGGCCACCCCGGTGGTCGAAGCGTGGGCCCGGTGCGCCGAGCCGAAAGCATCGTTGACGAAGAAATCACCCAATCCGGCCAGCGCCTTGGCAAAGTCCGGATCGTTGTCGGTCTCGGCCGAGTGGAAGCGGACGTTCTCCAGAAGCAGGACCTGCCCAGGCTTCAAGCCCTGGGCCAGGGCCTCAACCTCGGGCCCCACGCAATCTGGAGCCGTCGCCACCGGAAGGCCAAGAAGCTCGGCCAGACGTGCAGCCACGGGCTTCAATGAATACCGGGCGTCGGCCTTTCCCTTGGGGCGTCCCAGATGCGACATGAGGACCACTGAAGCCCCGTTCTCCAGAAGCCAGAGCAGGGTGGGCAGCGCGGCGCGGATTCGCGTGTCGTCCGTCACCCGATCGCCATCCAAGGGCACGTTGAAGTCCACGCGGACAAGCCCCCGCTTGCCTCGCACGTCGAGGTCACCAAGGGTGAGATAATCCATCATCACAGGCCTCCCAAGAATTCAAAGACCGGAGGCCCGGCTTCCGCCGGGCCCCCGGAGCGCCGCCTGATCTCTAGACGGTGACGGTGAGCTTGCGGGTCGCCATGAAATGGCACAGATCGGCAACCCGGTTGGAGTAGCCCCACTCGTTGTCATACCAGGTCACGACCTTCACGAGCCTGCCGGACACGTTGGTGCAGGGCAGGTCCACGATGCTCGAGCAAGGGTTCATCTTGAAGTCCACCGACACCAGCTCCTCGTCGGTGGCATCCAGGATCCCCTTCATCGAGCCGGCTGCCGCATTCCGGAAGGCCTGGTTGACCTCCTCGACGGTGGTCTCACGCTTCACCAGGGCAACCATGTCGACCACACTGACGGTGGGGGTCGGGACCCGCATGGCGTACCCGTCGAACTTGCCCTTCAACTCGGGAAGCACCAGTGAGACTGCCTTGGCGGCTCCAGTGGTGGTGGGAATCATCGACAGGGCCGCAGCACGGGCCCGGCGCTTGTCCTCATGGGGAAGATCCAGGATCTTCTGGTCGTTGGTGTAGGAGTGGATCGTCGTCATCAAGCAGTTTTCGATGCCGACCAGGTCGTTGAGGATCTTGGCCGCAGGGGCCAGGCAGTTGGTGGTGCATGAGGCGTTGGACAGGATGTGGTGCTTGGCCGGATCATACTCGTCGTGGTTGACACCCAACACCACGGTCAGATCCTCGCCCTTGGAGGGGGCGGTGATGATGACCTTGCTGGCCCCGGCCTCCAGATGCCATCCGGCCTTCTCGCGGCTTCGGAACAGACCCGTGGACTCGACCACGTAGTCGATCTTGAGCTCCTTCCAGGGCAGCGCCTTGGGGTCGCGCTCTGCAAAGATCTTGATCGGATGACCGTCGATGACGATCTCCTGGGCCTTGACCTCGACGGTCCCCGGGAAGATGCCGTAGTTCGAGTCATACTTGAAGAGATGGGCCAACATCTCGGGGTTGGTCAGGTCGTTGACGGCAACGAGTTCCATCTCCTCGCCGTACTTCTCCATGAGAAGCTTGGCGACCTGACGGCCGATCCGGCCAAAGCCGTTGATTGCGATACGAGTGGGCATTTTCATTCCTCCTCGGAACTGGCTGAATCGCGAACCCCCGACCGGGACTGCGCGATTTTACCCCGGCTTGTGCCGGGTAAAACAAGAACGCCTGTCAACCTGCCGGCAAGGGATCCCCCAGAGCCGCCGCCATCCGCTCGAGGACCGCCAGTTTCCGCCCCACTGTCGCCCGCGTCAAAGGGGGATTCAGGCGTTCCCCAATCTCGCGCAGCGACAGATCCTGATGCCGGAGGCGCAGGCGCGCTACTTCTGCAAGACCCTGCGGAAGTCCCTCCAGACGCCCTCGTGCCTCAAGAAGCCGAAGGCAACCCATCTGACGCACCGCAGCCCGCGTCACGCGCTCCAGGTTGGCCGCCTCGGCATTGACCTTGCGGTGCAGTTGGTTGCGGGTCTCCTTGAGCGCCCGGACCTCCTCAAAGCGCAGTCGAGCGCGGGTCGCGCCGACAATCGAAAGAGCCTGGGCCACCTCCTCAGCCCGCTTCAGGGAGACCACGAAGAGTCCCCGTCTCACCATCCGATGAGCCCCGAACCCCTCCACGCGCAGGCACTCCTCCAGGACGTCCGCGTGCTCGCCGCAGCGCGAGGTCCACTCCATGTGGTAACCGGTCTGGGCCGGACACACCGAGCCACTGGCGGCAAACCAGCCCGCCAGCCAGGTGCGCCGACAGCAGCGAACCTCGACTGGAGCTCGAGCCGTGGCCCAGGCTGTGGCGGACATCTGGATCCGATACAGGTTGGAGTGACCCAGGGCCCTGACCTCCCGACAGTCCCAGGACACCTCCTGACCCGCATCCTTGAGCAGTCTGAGCGCCAGACGGGCCAGGGCAGCGCTCCGGGAGCGCAGTTCATACTCCCCCGACGCCAACGGCTTGGCTCCCCCGGTCAGCAACGCTCCCAAGAGGGTGCCCTGACAACAGGTGCGCGTCGGAAGCCGATGGACGACCTCCTCCCGGGCTTGCCAGGAGAAGGTCTGGCCGGAGCGCTGGTTGCCGGCCCCCACGATGCGGCTAGGAGCCTGTGTGAATATCGCGTCGGTCGCCTCGCCGGGTCTCTTGCACCCCCGCTGTGCTGCAAAAAGTCTCATTTGCCTCCAGCAAACCACGACTTTTTGCGCCTTGCGGGGTGCACAAGATCCCTCGGCGATGCTCGGTCCGGATACTCACACAGACTCCTAGGCCTCTTCCGCCGGCTCGGTGTCCTGGGGCGCGACGTCCTCGGCCGGCAGGCTTGCGACCGCAGGGTCGGCCTCAAGCCCCTCGACG
Organism: Candidatus Xenobium occultum; assembly: GCA_002423485.1. Taxonomy (GTDB): domain Bacteria; phylum Vulcanimicrobiota; class Xenobia; order Xenobiales; family Xenobiaceae; genus Xenobium; species Xenobium occultum. The sequence goes on from DIWH01000054.1 coordinate 80,345, forward strand.
CCTTCCTCCGGGCCGACTTCAAGCTCTTCGGCGACTTCCTCGTCGTCTTCAGGGATCACCCGCGCCATGGCCGTGACCTTGTCGTCACCGACCAGGTTGATGATCCGGACTCCCTGGGTGACGCGGCCATACTCGCGGACCTCGGCCACGGTGGTGCGGATCAGGGTTCCCTGGAAGGTCGAGACCATCAGCTCGTGCTCGGGCTCCACCACCCGAGCCGCCACGACGTCCCCGGTCTTCTCGGTGCGCATCACCGTGCGCGTCCCGAAGCCGCCGCGGTTCTGGGTCCGATAGGACTCGACCGGGGTCCGCTTGCCGTAACCGTTCTCGGTGACCAGCAGGACCTGCGAGCCGTTGGAAGCCGAGTCCATGGACACGACCTCGTCGCCTTCCCGCAGAGCGATTCCACGGACACCCCGGCTGACCCGGCCCATGACCCGCACCCGGGACTCGGGGAAGCGGATGGACATCCCGTGCCGGGTGACCAGGATCAACTCCTGACCTCCAGCCGACGATGCCTCGGACCCTGCAGGCTCGTCCCCATCCCCCTCAAGGTCGAGATCCTCCGGCTCGCTGGTCTCCCCACCTTCCAGGAGCTCGTCCGACTCAGAGTCCAGCATCTCGGCGTCGGAATTGGCCTCTGCATTTTCGCCGACGCCCGGCTCGCCGGGCGTGAGGATCACGCTGACCAGCTCGTCCCCCTCCCTGAGCACCAATGCATTGAGGCCGCTGGTTCGCAGGTTCGCGTAGGCCTTCAGGGCCGTCCTCTTGACCATGCCCTCGCGGGTGGCCGTCACGATATGGCCTCCCTCCTGAGGATGCCGGCCCGGAATCACAGCAGCGATCTTCTCGCCCTCGGCCAGGCTCAGAAGGTTGACCACGGCGGTCCCTCGGGCGCCCCGGCCGAACTCGGGGATCTGATGGACCTTCAGCTTGAAGACCCTCGCCTTGTTCGTGAAGAAGAGCAGCGTCCGGTGGGTGCTGGTCACGAAGAAGTGCTCCAGGAAGTCCTCCTCCTTGAGATCCGTTCCCGACACACCTCGTCCCCCGCGCTTCTGGACCCGGTAGGTGTCGAAGGGCACGCGCTTGACGTAGCCGGAATGAGAAAGGGTGACCACCATCTGTTCATCGGCGATCAGGTCCTCGATGTTGAAGTCGCCTCCCATGAAGGGTTCGATCTTCGTCCTGCGGTCGTCGCCGAAACGAGCCTGGATGTCCAGAAGCTCGGTGCGGATCACGCCGTCCAGCTTCTCCCGACTGGCCAGCAGGCCCTCGAGGTACTCGATGGTGGCCAGCAGGACCCGCTGCTCCTCCTCGAGCTTCTCGCGCTCCAGACCGGTCAGGCGCTGCAGCCGCATGTCGAGGATTGCCTGAGCCTGGACCTGGCTGAATCCGAAGCGCTCCATCAACCCGGTCCGAGCGCTGTCCGCATCCCGAGAGGCCCGAATCAAAGCGATGATCTCGTCGATGTGGTCCAAGGCCTTCAGCAGGCCCGAGACGATGTGCTCGCGCTTACGAGCCTTCTCCAGCTCGTAGCGGGTGCGCCGGGTGACCACGTTTCGGCGGTGGTTGATGAAGTGCTGCAGGGCCTCCTTGAGCGTCAGCACGCGAGGCACCCCGTCCACCAGGGCCAGCAGGATCACCCCGAAGTTGGCTTGCAGATCCGAGTGTTTGTAGAGCTGGTTCATCACGACGTCCGGGATGGCGTCGTTGCGCAGCTCGATCACGATGCGCATCCCCTTGCGGTTGGACTCGTCGCGCAGATCCGAGATCCCCTCGATCCGCTTCTCCTTGACGGCCTCCGCGATGCGCTCGACCAGACGGGCCTTGTTGACCTGATAGGGGATCTCGGTGACGATGATGGCCCGCTTGTCGCGACGGACCTCCTCGACTTCCATGACGGCCCGGGTCGTGATGCTGCCCCGACCCGTCGCGTAGGCGTCCCGAATCCCGTGCTGGCCGAGAATCCTGCCCCCCGTGGGGAAGTCCGGGCCGGGGATGTGCTGCATCAGCCCTTCGACCGAGAGATCCTCATCCTCCATCAGGGCCAGGGTGCCGTTGACGACCTCCCGAAGGTTGTGGGGAGGGATCTTGGTGGCCATGCCCACGGCGATCCCATCCGAGCCGTTGACCAGCAGGTTGGGCAGCATGCACGGAAGCACCGCGGGCTCCTGCGTGGTGCTGTCGAAGTTGGGCCACCAGTCGACCGTGTCCTTGTCCAGGTCCCGCAGCATGTCCATCGCCGGACGGGCCAGACGGGCCTCGGTGTAGCGCATATGGGCCGCCGAGTCGCCATCGACCGACCCGAAGTTGCCGTGGCCCTGCACCAGTGGGTAGCGCAGGTTGAAGTCCTGGGCCATGCGCACCATG
>DIWH01000054.1:82792-83833 GCA_002423485.1 Candidatus Xenobium occultum
ACGATGACGCTCATCGCGTAATCGACGTAGGCCTCCTTCATCTCGTCTTCGATGGGCCGGGGCACGACGCGGCGCAGATCTTCGTTGGCCATGGGTTCTCCTCGATGTGTCAGGGGGAGCGGATATCGAACCTAGATGTCCAGGTTCTTCACGTCCCGGGCATACTGGATGATGAACTCCCGACGCGGCTCGACCTGGTCGCCCATCAGGATGGTGAAGATCCGGTCCGCCTCGACGGCGTCCTCATACTTCACCTGCCGCATGACCCGGTTCTCCGGGTCCATGGTGGTGTTCCACAACTGCTCGGCATCCATCTCACCCAGGCCCTTGTAGCGCTGGATCGAGACGTTGTCCCCCATCTCCTCGAGCATGCGGTCCCGTTGCTCGTCGGAATAGACGTACTCGATCCGCCTGCCCTTCTTCAGGCCGAAAAGCGGGGGTTGGGCGATGTAGACGTGCCCGCCTTTGATCAGTTGGAGCATCTGGCGATATAGGAACGTCAACATCAGCGTCCGGATATGGGCCCCGTCGACGTCGGCATCGGTCATGATGACCAACTTGTGGTAACGCAGCTTCTCGGGGTTGAAATCCTCACCGATGCCGGTGCCCAGCGCCGTGATCAGGTTCCGGATCTCAGCGTTGGCCAGCATCTTGTCCAGCCGGGCCTTCTCGACGTTCAGGATCTTGCNNAGGGGCAGGATGGCCTGAAAATGCCGGTCCCGACCCATCTTGGCGGAACCGCCGGCAGAGTCTCCCTCGACCACGAAGAGCTCCGACTCAGAGGGATCCCGGCTGGCGCAGTCGGCCAGCTTCCCAGGCAGAGCCGAGGACTCCAGGACCCCCTTGCGCCGAACCGTCTCTCGGGCCTTCTTGGCCGCCTCGCGGGCCCTCTGGGCCGAAAGGCATTTCTCGACGATCACCTTGGCTGCGGAGGGATTCTCCTCCAGGAAGGTCCCGTAGTACTCCGAGAAGACCTGCTCGACCGAGGTGCGAACCTCCGAGTTCAGAAGCGAGATCTTGGTCTGGCTTTCAAACTGAGGA
>DIWH01000021.1 GCA_002423485.1 Candidatus Xenobium occultum
CGCGGAGACAGGCGGCGGATTCAGGAGCCCCTCCTGGCGTGGACAGCCGAGGCCGGGTCTGCTACGATTCCGAACCGTGAGCGACTCGGAAGGATATACTCCTGGAACCGCGGCCTACAAGTACGAGCAGTTGCAGACCCGCAGCATGATCCGCTCGCTGCTGAGCCTTTTCAGCAGCCGACCGGACCCCACCCTTCTCTCCTTCGACCAGGTCCAGGCCCTGCTTCGCCCCGCCACGGGGGTGTCGCGAGGCACCCGGATGATCCCCATCTCCCACATCGTCGGCAGCGTGGGACGCTATCGGGACTTCGACCGGGCCTTCCTCCCCCTCAACCCGGCCTCCGAAGAGCGCTGGAAGCGGATCGACGTGGCCATGCATGGCTCCCGCGGCCTCCCCCCCATCGACGTCTACCTCGTGGGCGAGGTCTACTTCGTGCGCGACGGGAACCACCGGGTCTCGGTGGCCCGAGCCAATGGCCTGGAGGAGATCGAAGCCCGGGTGACCGAGATTCCGACCCGGGTTCCGTTGACCGCGGACCTGGACGTCGACGACCTGATCCTCAAAGCCGAATATGCCCGATTCCAGGAAGAGACCGGCCTGGACGAGTCACGTCCCCAGGCCGACATCAACCTGACCGAACCGGGGCGCTACGAGCAGCTCCTCGAGCACGTCGGGGTCCACCGCTACTACCTGGGCCTGGAACGAGGCTGCGACGTCTCGCTGCCCGAGGCGGCGCAGAGCTGGTACGACCACGTGTATCTCCCGGTGATCGAATCGGTTCGCCAGAGCCGGGTTCTGGAGGAATTCCCCCACCGAACCGAGGCCGACCTCTACCTTTGGGTGGCCTGGCACCGCGAACGGCTCAAGGAGAAGTACGGAACCCCGCCTCCCGACCAGGAGGTCGCCGCAGCTCTGGCAGAGCGTTTCAGCGAGCGCCCCCTGGCCCGCTTCCTGAAGATGCTGCGTCGGATCCTCCGGGCCGCCGTGGCGGCGGCCCACGAGTCCCCCGCCCCTCCCGAGACCGCACGCCCGCCCGACTCGGGCGAGAACCCGCCGGGCCCGTCGTGAAGTCCCCGCTGCGCCTGGCCATGACGGCAGCCCACGGAGGCTATGGCTCGGAGCAGGTCCCCGTGGGCGGGGGAGCCGCCATCTACGAGCGCTTGTGCGCGGCCTGGGGGCCCCGTCGGGACGTGGAACTGACCCTCCTGGCGCCGGGCCCGTCGGTCCCGCCGGGTCTGCGCTCGCTGCGGGTGGACGTCCTGGACGGACGTGCCCCCTCCTCGCTGGGAACCCTGGCCTACGCCCGCTTCTGTCGACGCTTCGAGAAGACCCTGACCCAGGCCCTGATCCGCCTGGCCCCCGACGCCGTCCTGGTCCACGACATCGCCGAGGCCCCGGACTTCCAGGCATTGCACCGCCAGGGAATCCCTTGCGTGCCGATCCTGCACGTCGACGTGGTGGACTTCTTCTGCCGGATGTATCTGGGAGGCCGGGTCTGCCCTCAAAGGGCTGAAGGCTTCATGCGTCGGCTGCGTCCCTGGCCGGTCCTTCCCGACCTTCTGCGCCTGGTCTTCGACAAACAGGCTGACGCGGCCCTCAGTTGCCCGCACCTGGTGGTCCCCTCGCAGGGGATGGCCGAAATCCTGGAAGGGACCTATCCAGACCTGGCGCCAGGCCAGGTCGTCGTGGTCCCCTGGGGCGCCCCCGAGGATGCGCCCTCCGAAGCCGCTCTCCAGGCTGCGCGGAAGGAGTGGCCCCGGCGACTGGCCATCCCTCCCGAGGCCCCCGTCGTCCTGACCCTGTCGCGTCTCTCACCCGAGAAGGGGCAAGACCTGCTGCTGGAGGCCTTGGCCCGTGGCGAGGAACAAGGCGAGATCCCCGAAGGCCTGACCTTGGTCCTGTGCGGCCAGGCTGCCTTCATGCAGGGGCCTGCCTTCCTGGAGCGACTTCACCGGCTGGCGAGGAACCTGCGCCGGGTCCGGGTGGTCTTCCCCGGCCACCTGGGCGGAGCCGAGAAACGGGTGGCCCTGGAGAGGGCCGACCTCTTCATCTCAGCCAGCCGCCACGAGAGCTACGGCCTGACCACGATGGAGGCCCTGGCGGCGGGAACCCCCGTCCTGGCCCTGGACACCCCTGGGGCCCGTCAGGCTCTGAACCCGGACTGCGGGCGCGTCCTGGCGCGGGGGGAACACCTCCCCGACAGACTCTGGGCTGGAATCCGGGATCTCCTGGGCGACCGGGAGCGCCTGTCGGCCATGGGGAGCGCAGCCCGAAAACGGGCTGCCGCCCACCCCTTCAGTCTGGCGGCCGAGCGGTTGCGCCTGCTTCTGGCTGGACTGAAGCGCTCCTGAGCCTCCCTCAGGGCTGGGCAGAGGGGATCTGGATCGCCGGTCCCAGGAACTCCTCGACCTCCAGGACCCGAACCGGCCCCAATCCCAGAGCCTCCAACTGAGGGGTCACCACCCGGGCATCCCCCACCACCACCAGGGCCATGGCCTCCGGGGCCAGGGCTCGGGTGGCTGCCCGAGCGGTTGCAGCCGCATCCACTTCCAGGAGACGACCGACATAGTCCGAGAAGTAGGAATCCGGCAACCCGTACAACTGCATCTCGAGAACCTGGGCCGCCAGGTCGGTGCAGGTCTCGAACTCGCCCGGGAAACTGTAGGCGGCATAGCTGCGCGCCTTCTCCAGTTCGGGCTCGGGGATGGGCTGACGGATGGCCTCCAGCTCAGAAAGGATCTCCGCCAGGGCAGCCCCCGTCTTGTCGGCCTGCACCGAAGTGCTCACCAGGAAGGGCCCCGGGGCCCGGCGCATGGCGAAGTTGGAGCTGGCGCCGTAGGTGAAGCCGTTGCGCTCACGCAGATTCTGGTTGAGCCGCGAGGTGAAGGAGCCGCCCAGGACGGTGTTGAGAATCTGCAGTGGGAAGAAATCCGGGGTGGCCCGGTCCACGCCGACCATCCCGACGCGCAGGACGGACTGGGGTGAGTCGGGCCGATCGACCAGGAAAATCCCCCGCCCCCGAGCGGGAACCGCGCGGGTCGGGACGTCGGAAAGGGCCGGACTTGAGGTCGTCCAGGAACCGAAGCGGGCCCCCAGGATCTTCATGGCCCGGTCCGGTTCCACGTCGCCCGTCACCACGAACGAGGCCAAAGCCGGATGGCACAACTGGCGGTGGAAATCCAGCAGATCCTGACGGGTCAGACCGGCGAACTGGGCCGCCGTGCCGGAAGACGAGGTCCCGTAGCGATAGTGCTCGCCGTAGATCGCCCGGAGGAAGGCGGCATTGGCCAGCGAGGGCGGATCCATCCGCATCTGCAGGAAGCTGGTCAGGAAGCGGGCCCGCAACCGTTCGATATCGGCCTGGGCGAAGCGGGGACGCAGGACCATGTCGGCCATCAGGTCCAACGCTGGTTCCAGGCGCGCCGTGGGCACCTCCAAACCGACCACGGTCCCGTCGAAGCTGCAGTTGGCCGAGAGGTCGGCTCCCAGCATGTCCACCGCATCGGCGAACTCCAGCGAGTCGCGCGCCCCGGCCCCTTCATCCAGGCAGGCCGTGGTGAAGGAGGCCAGACCGGCCTTGCCCACCGGATCCTGCATGGCGCCGGCCCGGAAGAGCAGGTTGACCGAGACCAGGGGCACCTTCTTGCGCTGGACGAACCACACGGGAATCCCGTTGGGCAACTGCCGCTTCAGCACCGGCGGCATCTTCAGGTCGGGTGGCAGACCCGGCCGGGGAGGAGCGGTCCGGTCGGGGATCCCGGCTCCAACCGGGACCATGGTCAGCAAGACCAGCAGCAGTGCAAGCAGAGCCCTCTTCATCGGGAGGCCTCCTGTTCAGGAATCACGGAGAGCTCCACCCGACGGTCGGCCGGCAGGAAGCGCCGCACCGCCGAGCTCAGGTCCTCGGGCGAGATGGCCCGGTAGCGGGCCAGGTCCTCCTCGAAGTAGTCCGGATTCCCCGTATACATGTAGTAGGCATTCAACTGGTCCGCCTTGGAGGAGGCACGCTCGACGGCCTTGAGGTGGGAGGCTTCCAGACCATTCAAGGCACGGTCGATCTCCTGGCGCTTCGGGGGCTCCCGGCGCAGGAGGGCCAGCTCCTCGTCGATGACCTGCTGGATCTCGTCCAGCGTGTGTCCGGGACGCGGGATGAACTGAATCACGAAGAGGGAACCCAAACGTTGGCTGAGCTGGGAGGCCGAGACCTGCTGGGCGATCTGCAGTTCGTGAACCAGTCGCCGGTAGAGCCGGGAGTTCTTGTTTCCCGACAGGACCGAGGCCACCAGGTCCATCTCGGCGTCTCCGGGCGTGAGGATGGCCGGGGTGTGCCAGGCCAGGACCCGCAGGGGGAGTTCGACTTTGTCGGTCAGGGTCTTCCGCCGCACCTCCTCGAGCCGGACGGCGGGGACGCTGACCGGAAGCACCGGTTTTCCGGGATGGACGTCCGAGAACCACTTCTCCACCAGGGCCCGGGTCCGGACCGGGTCGATGTCCCCTGCCACCACCAGACTGGCGTTGTTGGGCACATAGTAGCTCCGGAAGAAGTCGGTGACATCCTGGAAACCGGCGGCAGAAATGTCCTCCATCGATCCGATGACCGGCCAACTGTAGGGGTGGCCGGTCGGGTAGAGCAGCCCCGGCATTTCCAGCCACACCCGTCCATAGGGTCGGTTGAGGTAGCTCTGGCGCATCTCGTTCTTGACCACGTCCCGCTGACTCTCGACGATGTCGGGCGAGATGGACTTCAACAGGTAGCCCATCCGGTCGGACTCCAGGAAGAGCGGAAGCTCCAAGGCGTTGGACGGAACCGAGGCGTAGTAGTTCGTGCGGTCCTGGGAGGTCGAGGCGTTGTTGTTGCCTCCGACTCCCTCCAGAAGCGTGTCGAACTGGCCTTCCCGGACGTGTCCCGAGCCCTCGAACATCAGATGTTCAAAGAGGTGGGCGAACCCGGTCCGCCCCGGCTTCTCGTTGGCGGACCCCACCAGATACCACAGGTTGGTGTGGACCACGGGCACCGTGTGATCCTCGTGCAGGATCACGTTCAGGCCATTGGGCAAGGTGAACTGGGTGTAGTCGACCGAGAGCCTCTCCTGGGGTTCAGCCAGGACAGGCCCGGCCAGAAGCCAGACCAGGGCCAGGCTGGACAGGATCCTGCGAGTCATGCGTTTCCTCCAGAGACAGATTTGGTCTTGTTCGCCACGTCGGAAGGAGACTCCCCCGCTTGAGACCCGGCCTGGGGGGCGATGCCTTCAGGCGCGACCGAGTCCATCGCCACGCCCTCGGCTCTCACGCCAGGCGGCGGATTCAGGCACCTCCCCTGGACTGGCAGGCCGGGCCCAGATGTGTTAACCTGCGGCGAGGGCCAGCCGGTTTCATCAGGTCGGGGGTTGGTCCGCATCTTCCTGGGAGGTCGCTGGCTTGAGAAGAATTCTGGAGATTTCAGAGCTCAGGGAGTTCTTCGGCTCCAACCCGCCTCAGGTCTCGTTCGAGTTCTTTCCACCCAAGACCCCCGAAGCCGAGGTCCGACTCTGGGAGGCCATCCTGCGCCTCGAGCCCCTGGCCCCAGCCTTCGTCTCGGTGACCTATGGTGCGGGCGGGTCCACCCGCGAGCGGACCCATGGCACGGTCCGCCGAATCCTGAATCAGACCCGGCTGACCCCGGCGGCGCACCTGACCTGTGTGGGAGCCTCGCGCCAGGAGGTGGACCAGGTGGCCAAAGGCTACTGGGAGGCCGGAGTCCGTCACCTGGTGGCCCTCCGGGGGGATCCCCCGCCCGAGACGGGCGTGTATGAGCCGCATCCCGAAGGCTATGCTCACGCCAGCGACCTGGTTCAAGGACTCAAGGAACTGGCGGACTTTGAGATCTCGGTTGCAACCTTCCCAGAGGGCCATCCTGAGACCGGCTCGATCAACCTGGAGTTGGAGAACCTCAAGCGCAAGATCGACGCCGGAGCCACCCGGGCGATCACCCAGTATTTCTTCGACACCGACCTCTATTTCCGATTCCTCGACCGAGCCTCGGCGGCCGGCATCGACATCCCGATTGTCCCGGGAATCCTGCCGGTGACCAGCGTGGCCACCCTGATCCGCTTCAGCCAGACCTGCGGCGCCACCGTGCCCGACTGGCTCACCCGACTCTTCGAAGGCCTGGACGACATCCCCCAGATCCGCAACCTCCTGGCCATGCAGGTGGCTGCCAGCCAGTGCCTGTTGCTGCGGCGGGCCGGAGTCGAGCACTTCCACTTCTTCACGATGAACCGCGCCGAGTTGACCTGGGCCCTGTGCCGGGTCCTGGGGCTGCAGACCTCCCCCGTCCTGAACCCGGCTCTTCCTTGAAGAGAAGCCCGGCGAGGTGTGTGTTGTGGGCCCCGCCCACAACACATGCAAGACGGCCCCGGTGCCTGACCGGGGCCGTCTTGTTGGGGGGGGGGAGCCGGTTTGAAGGCTCCGACCCGGCGACTACTTGTAGAAAGCCGCGTTCTTGGCCGCGAAGTTCTTCATGTTCTCGGGGAGGTCCTCCTCCGGGAAGATGGCTTCCACGGGGCACACGGAGGTGCAGGCGCCGCAGTCGATGCACTCGTCGGGGTTGATGAAGTACTGCTCGGACTCCTCGGTGCCGTGAATGGCATCCACGGGGCAGACCTCGGTGCAGGCCGTGTCCTTGACTCCGATGCAGGGCTCAGTGATGACGTGGGGCATGGGATCCTCCTCTATGGGCGGAGCGGATTGGATTTCCCGGGAATCGCACCGGTCCAAAAAGCAGGCGACTCCAGGCTCAATACGCGCAGGATGTCACGTTCCCGACCAGTTTGCAGTGACCCCTGTCCGGATGAACCTCACAGGCGGGCCAGGGCCTCGGGGTCCAACAAGACCAGTTGACGACCCTGCCCCTGGATCAGGCCCTCCCGGCGGAAGCGCATCAGGGCGCGGCTCAGACTCTCGCGAGCCCCCCCCAGCAAGGAAGCCAGTTCCGTGGTGGACATGGTCAACTCGATCTGCACCGCCCTGCTGCCCAGAGGGGTTCCATCGCGCGCCAGTTCCATCAAATGTCGCGCCAGGCGCTGGTCCAGGCTGAGCAAAGCCATCTCCTCGATGCGGGCCTCCAGGGCCTCGACGCGCTGACTGAAGGAGGACAGCAGGCTCCAGGAAAGCTCGGGAGACTGGGCCAGGACCTCACGAAGCCGGCTCTGGGGCACCACCAGCAGGGTGCTGCCTTCCAGGCAGGTGGCGTTCGAGGAATACTGTGCGTCGGGCCGGAACAGCGAGGTTTCGCCCAAGGTCTGGCAAGGGGTGACCACGGCCAGGGTCTGTTCGCGTCCACCTTCAGTGACCCGGTAGACGCGAACCCTTCCCTTCACCAGGACCGGCAGTCCCAGGCAGCGGTCCCCCGGCGAAAAGAGACTCTGCCCCGGCAGGAATCCCTTGAACCGGGCGCTGGCGGCCAGTTCCAACAACACAGCCTCGGGCAGACTCCGGAAGGCCGGGACCTGGCGAAGCCACTCCCGGACCCGAGACCAACGCTGCGAATCCACCACGCCGGGAGCGTTGGGAGTCGGGCTTCCCAGCTCGCGTCGGATCCGATCCAGGTCAGCCTCGGTGAACGAGCGCCAGCCGCGTCGGTCCCGCGAGACCCCACTGATACGGCCTTCGCGGAACCAGCGCAGCAACGTATTCCGGCTGACCCCCAACAGACCCGCCGCCTCACTGCAGGAGTAGACTCGCATGTCGAAAGTATATCCAGGTATATCCACACATTTCAAGATCAGAGGCAGATACGAGCGGCGCGGGCGAACCTGTGTTCAAGAGGATGTCCGGGAGGCCTGCTGACGACGCTCAAGGAAGAACCAGGCCAGGGGATTTTCTGAAGGACATCTGTCAACCTGGAGTGGAAAAAGGACACGCCCCCTACCGCCCCTGGGCCAGACCCGCGATCTTTGCGGTCATCTCGGGGGTGAGCTGCTTGACCAGCTCGGCGTTGAAGACCCCCGTGGGGAGGCCGTCGACCTGGGTCCCGAACAACTGCTGGGCGGCGATCGCGTAGGAGCGGGACCTGGCGGCCGGCGTCCCCTCCCTCACAGCCGGGTCGACATTGGTCACGACGATCGAGAGGGTCCCGTCGCTGTTCCGCGCGATCTCGAAGGTCCGGAACTGCTGGGGGTAGTCCCTCAAAGACGCGGTCTCGACCATCCAGAAGCCCAGTTCGGGTCGAGCGGGATCCTGGGATGGCAAAGCTTTGATGGTGTTCGCGTGAAGGTGCCCGGCCATCCACATCACCAGGTTCGGATAGGTGTGCAATTTGGTGATCAGGGCGTCTTCGGAGATCGGGGAGGCGGGGTCCCAACCGGAGGCGCCCAGGCCGATCGGGGCATGCGCCGCGATGATCATGAGCTTGCCCTCGGCCTGACCGCGGTCCAGCTCCCCGACCAGCCAGTCGTAACGGGCCTGGTCCAGGTAGGCGACGGCGCCCGACAAGGAGTCGTCGTTCCCGGTGTTGTCAAGCACCAGGACCTCGAGCGGCAGGGTCGGCTTGGGCTCAAAGGAGTAACAGGCCAACCCGGTGTCGAGGTTGGCCTGCGCGAAGCCGTGGCCGGCCGGGGCGGTGGAGGTTTTGAAGAACTCCGAGATCCACTCGGTTCTCGAGAGCGGACGGCGAGCCCGGTCAGGGACGACCCTCGGGGGAACCGGGTAGTGAGCCTCCGGTCCGGCGCCGATGACCTCTCCGTAGGGAGTCCGCCCATCGATCACGCCCACGTAGGTTCCATGGGACGAGTAGGGTGGCACGGCAGCCAGGTCCAGGTTCAGAAGGGTCCCTCCCTCGTAGACCTTGCGGAGGGCCTCGGTGACGGGGAAGGCGCCGCTCCAGAAATGATCGTGGTTCCCGAAGACCTGGAACCACGGTATGGACTTGTCGAGACCGGCGGCCTGATAGGGCGCCTGGTAGTCGAGGTTGGACCCCACGTGAGCCCCGGTGCTGGGGACGATCACCTTGCCGTCCAGCACGTCCAGGTACCACTTGAGCTCGACAGACTGGCAGTTGTTGACGGCGTCGCCCAGGGAGAGGCCGAAATCGAAGGGAGTCGAGCGGTGGAGGGCGTTGATGGTCTGCACGGCGGCATCCAGCACATGCGTGGTGTAGAGGATGACCGGGGAATAGGCCGACGAGTTGCCACCTTGGTAGCCCGCCACCAACACCTGGGCCGGCGACTCCTTGTCCGTGATGTGGATGTCGCTGATGGCGAAGAAGCTCAGGAGGCTCGCCGCCTGCGAGACTCCGGCTGCGTTGTAGCCGGCCGGCATGATGTCGAACCGCTTCCCCTCGTCCATGCCCGGGCCCAGTTGGTACTTCCCGAAGCCCAGGGACTCGTATTTCGCGACCTCGCAGGGGAATATGCTTGGGGTCGGCGACGGGAGCGGAACGGGGACGACCGTCTGCTGGCGCGTCGTGAAGACCCGGTCCGCGATCGGGTAACCGGGCACCCTCGACTGGTCCCCCGCGGTGACCCCGCTCCCGCTGCAACCTGCCATCTGGATCAGCACCGCCACGAACAGACCGAAAATCAACATCCCCGACTTGGAGCGAATCGACATGGGCTCTCCCTTGGGCGCTGCCCGGAAGGCCTCGCCAAATTCCGTGGCCCGCGACTTCGCCGGACCAAAGGTTGTTTCCCTCCAGCCTATTGCCGCCCACTCTCTGTCGCCGCGTCCCGCCCACTTTCACTGGCCGTGCCTGAGGCGTCCAGAAGGCGCCGCGAAGCGGGGCCAGTCGTCTTGGGTTGGTGTTCAGATGAAACCATCATGGCCGGCCCGGCGACCGACGCGGTCTTCGCACCATCTCTCAGAAGAATCTCCGGGCGCCCAGGTAGCGGGCCGAGAAGTATTCTTCTTCCAGGCTGCTGGTGCGGACGAAGCCCACCGAGGAGGCGTGGATGAAGACTCCATTGCCCAGGTAGACGCCGACGTGCGAAGCTCCGGGGGCGTAGGTCTCGAAGAAGACCAGATCACCGGGCTGTTCATGACCGCGGGGGACGGAACGTCCCGCCATGAACTGCACGTCCGCAGTTCGGGGAAGCCTCACCCCGTGAAGACCGAAGAGATACTGCACGTAACCCGAGCAGTCGAACCCGGACGGGTCCTCTCCGCCCCAAACATACGGGACCCCCAGGTAGCGGCGGGCCGAGGTCAGAAGCGCGCGGATCGGGCGCCCCCGACGCGAGGCCAGGCTGGTCCGGCCGGGGGCGGGGTCCTCTTCCTCGGGTTCCTCGACCACCGGAGGCACATAGGTGGGGATCTCGACCGCGCGGCCGTCGCTGCCGACGAAGCGGTTGCGGAAGGAAGGAGTGCCGCGGACGGCCAGGACGCCCTGCGAGTTCCGGACCAGGCCCCCGCCGCTCGAAGGAACCGGGCGGACCGAAGTGCGGGGGGTTGGCGGAGCAGGGCTCGCAGACTCGGGAGGCACGGGGCCCGACCTGGCGTCGGTGGCTGCCACCGGGGGCGGTCCCTCCGGACGGACGCCCCCCAAGCCGCGCCTCGGGGAGGGCAAGACCAGGATCGTGCCTGGAACAAGCCCTTTGCCCTCCAGGATCTGCCTGGAATTGCACTGCAGCACCGTGAAGAGGTCCAACCCATGGGCCGCAGCCACCGACTCGACCGTATCGCCGGAGCGCACCTGGTAGTACTTGTAGTCCGACTGCGCCGGGGCAGGCAGCGACAGAGCCCAACACAGCAGGAGGGCAAGGAAGAAGGCGATTCTGGGCATGCGCGCAAGACCTTCCGCAGGGTCAGAGGGGGTTCGCCGGGCCGCGGGCGAATTCCCTCCCGTCTCAGCCTCCTCGGCGCGTCCCCAACGCCAGGCGGCGACGGCGCAGGCGCCCCGGAGCCCAATGACCGGTGGGAGCCGCGTGCGCATGGGGCGCGTCAGCGGCCTCCTCGATCGCCTCGCGGGCCAGCATCTCGTTGATCGACCGGGCCGCCCGGCGCCCCTCGCCCATCGCCAGGATCACCGTCGCCGCTCCCAACACGATGTCTCCTCCGGCGAAGACCCGCTCCAGGTTGGTGCAGCCGGTCTCGGGATCGACCACGACGTTCCCCCGAGCATTGACCTCCAGCCCCGGGGTCGTCGAGGTCAGGAGGGGATTGGAGTTGTTGCCGATGGCCACCAGGACGGCGTCGGCCGGGAGCTCATAGGTGTCTCCCTCGATGGGGACGGGACGCCGACGCCCCGAGGCGTCGGGTTCACCCAGCGCGTAGCGCTGGACGGTGACCGCTCGGACCCGGCCCGACTCATCGCCCAGGACGTCCAGGGCATTCTCCAGGAAGCGGATCTCGATCCCTTCCTCCAGGGCGTGCTCGACCTCCTCGGCCCGAGCCGGCATCTCGGTTCGACTCCGGCGATACAGCACGACGACTTCCTCGGCGCCCAGGCGACGCGCCATACGGCAGGCGTCCATGGCCACGTTGCCGCCCCCCAGGACCACGGTCCGCCGACTGACGAACATCGGCGTGTCGGTTCGCCCCGGATGGATGGCCCCCATCATGTTGGCCCGGGTCAAGTACTCGTTCGCCGAAAACACACCCACCAGATCCTCGCCGGGCATCCCCGTGAAGACGGGAAGCCCGGCTCCGCTGCCGATGAAGACGGCGTCAAAGCCATCCTTGTCCATCAGATCCAACAATTTGCGGGTGCGCCCGACCACGAAGTTGGTCCGGAACTCGACGCCCATCCGACGCAGCAGATCGATCTCGGCGTCCACGACCTCCTTGGGCAGGCGGAACTCGGGAATCCCATAGCGCAGGACGCCGCCAAGCTTGTGGAAGGCCTCGAAGACGGTGACCTGGTGTCCCTCCCGACGACAGTCCGCGGCGACCACCAGGCCGGCCGGCCCGGAACCAATCACCGCGACTTTGCGGCCTGAGGGCGACTTGACCCGAGGGACGGGAGCCTGAGCCTGGTTTCGTTGCCAGTCGGCCAGGAAGCGCTCCACCTTGCCGATGGCCACCGCCAGACCCACGTCCTTGAGGCTCTTGCCCACGGCGCAGTCCTTCTGGCACTGCCGCTCCTGCGGACAGACCCTTCCGCAGATGGCCGGCAACAGGCTGGTGCGCTTGATCACCTCGATGGCCGCCGAGAAGTTGCCCTCAGCGGTCAGTCGGAGGAATTCAGGGATGTCGATGGCCACCGGGCACCCCTTCACGCAGGCCGGATTCTTGCACTGAATGCAGCGCATGCTCTCCAAGACGGCCTGGGCCGGGGTCAGGGGCTTCTCAACCTCTTCCTGCCAGCGTGAGCGCTCGCCGGGGTCCAACACGGGAGGCCTCTGCACGGGGATCGCCAGGCGATCCTTCATTTTCAGGGTTCCCTTGTCGCGCAGCTCCTCCAGCAGGCCGCGCGCGCGGGCGTTCAACTTGTTGGGGTCCTCGACGTAACGGGGCATCAGGTTTCCTCCGAGGGGATTCTCAGGCGTGGGGATGCTTCTCAGCCAGGGCATGCAGGCGACAGGCGTGGTCGCGGGCCCGCTTCTCCTGGTCGCGGTAGGCGCCCAGACGAGAGATCATGTTGTCGAAATCGACCTGATGACCGTCAAACTCGGGCCCGTCCACGCAGACGAAACGGGTCTTGCCTCCCACGTTGACCCGACACCCGCCACACATCCCGGTGCCATCCACCATGATGGTGTTCAGGCTGACCAGCGTCCGAACGCCAAAAGGCCGGGTGGTCTCGGCACAGAACTTCATCATGATGGGCGGACCGATGGCGATCACCAGGTCCGGAGGTTCGGGCCCCTCACACAGCTCCTTCAGGGGTTGGGTGACCAGGGCCTTGCGGCCATACGAGCCGTCGTCGGTGACCACGATGTAGTCATCGGCCAGGGCCCGCATCTCGGACTCCAGGATCACCAGCTCCCGGGTCCGGGCTCCGGCGATCACCGTCAGATGATTGCCTGCGGCCTTCATCCCTTCCACGATCGGATAGAGCGGAGCCACCCCGATGCCGCCCCCCACGGCCACCACCCGGCCATACTTCTCGATATGGGTCGGTGTGCCCAGTGGCCCGACCAGGACGGGAAGCGAGTCGCCAACCCTCAGTCCAGCCAACTCCTGGGTGGTCTTGCCCACCACCTGGAAGATCAGGGTGATCGATCCCTGCCGAGGATCCGCGTCTGCGATCGTGAGGGGAATCCGCTCGCCATACTCGACATCGGTCTGCAACAGGATGAACTGCCCGGGATTGCGCTCCTGGGCGATCAGGGGGGCGCGGACCCGCATGCGCATGACCTTCTCGGCCAGGGTCTCGACCGAAAGGACCTCGAACCCCGAGGGCGTCGGCTCCGCGCTCGCATCCGGCAGGCCCGGCAAGGCCTCCGAGCCTTCCTGAACCGCGAGTCCAGAAGGCTCCTCGCTGCGACGCCTCAGCCTTCGACGACGGGCCGGGGGCTGGCTGCCCGCCCCCAGGACACGCGAGGTCTCGAAATCACTGCTCATGCTCTCCTCCAAATCGGACGGTCCCGGCCTCATGGAAAGCCAGAACCTGCGCCGCCCCAAACACCTCGACCCTAATCGGGCAAGCCTGGGGCTGCACTGCGCTGGATCATCTTCGTTGTGCGGGTTCCCGGGGGGTTCAGCTTCAAGCCTGGCCCGATTCGGGCCGGGTATGGGGCTCCGCCCGAGGGGGAGCCTTCCTGGCCTCCCGTGCGGGGGGGTCCTCAGACGGGATGGCCGCGGCCGCCAGGGCCACCATGAGGTCCTGCCGGCCTCCTGAGGGGATCAAGGTCAACGCCCCCTGCCCTTGCAGAATCTTCTCGGTTTCCAGGACCTCGAACAGGGCCTGGGCCACTTCGGGGTCCTGGGAAATCTGGCGCAGGGCCTCGCCCACCACCTGGGGGCGGATGGCCGCCGCCCGCGCGAACTCGACGGCAGCCTGGCGGTCCGCGCTGCCCCGGATCAGGCTGACCTGGTTGGCGCCATCCTGGGTGATGGCACCGGTCACCTGGCGCAGGCGATTGACCACCTTCTCTTCGATCTGGCGCATCATGGTCCGGTCCCGGAAGTGGACCTTGCGGATGTACACCGAGCCCAACCGATACCCCCATTCGCTGGAGTGCGCCGACACCTCGGCGCGCACGGTCCGGCTCATCTGGTGGCGATTCTCCATCATGTCGGCCAGGTGCAGGTTGGAAAGACAGCGCACCGTGGCGTTGCGAACGTTGGAGTCCAGCGAGCCCCGGGGGTCGGCGTTGCGGAACAGGAAGGCCTCGGGATCGCTGATGTACATCTCATACCAGACGCCGATCCCCATCGGGGCCCCCTCCTCGGAGTTCACTGGCAGGCTGCGCAGGTACTGCTGGTCCATCCGCATGTCCACCACGTGACAGCGCCCCAGCAGTCCGACCAGCCAGGCATTGGGGACCCCCAGGCGCAGGGGCAGGAAGTGCAGCCCGGGCTCATCCAATTTGCCGATGACCTTGCCGAAGAGTTCAAACACCAGACACTGCCTCTCGTGCACCACCACCATGGGCACCAGGCGGGTGAAGGCGAAGAGGACGATCGGGACGATCAGGAAGCAGGCAAAGAACGTCAGGAAGGCGCTGAAGAAGAAACTACCCACGGTCGGCCTCCTGAATCACGTGGCGTGCCTTGGCGTAGAGGCCCAGCCGGACGTTGCGCAGGTAGGCGCCCAGACCACCCCCCTGGCGCAGGTGGCGCAACTGCGCGGCCATCTGGACCAGGGGTTCGACCTCCGCCTGCGCTTTGAGGGTCTCGATCTCGACGGCCCGGCGTGATTGGACGATCTTCTGGTCCGCCGAGGCCTGGGCCAGGCTGATGTCGGAAGACACGTGGTTGTGCGCAGTATTGATGGCGGCCAGGGCCGACTCCACCTCCTGGGGAGGGTCGATCCCGGTGATCAGGGCAGCGTTCAGGGTGATGCCGTAGCGGGCCGCCGACGGAGTGCACTCCATCTCCATGTGATCATTGATGTCGCGAAGGTTCTTGCGAAGGTCGTTGATCGAGATCCCGCTGACGTTCTGGATCAGGGCCTCCGGAGAGTCCTGGGCCTCCCGAGGCGGGGCCTCGAAGTTCGCCAGGCGCTCGCGCAGGATCGAATGGACGAACCCCATCACGTGGGCCACGGGGTTCTTGACGCCGAAAAGATAGGCGTAGAGGTTCTGCTCCGAGACGGTGTAGCGGATCTGGCCGGTGATCCCGGTATTCAACTGATCCTTGGTGACGGCCTCGAGGACGTCTCCTCCCTGGTTGGCTGCAGGGTCTTCGGGGTCGAAGCCGATGCTGGCCGTCTGGGTGGCCACCGAGACTTTGTAGACCCGCTCCCAGGGCATGCGGAAGTAGGGTCCCCCAGGCGGAATGACCCGAACCCGGGGATGAGCGTAGCGCTCTTGTTCCTCTTCGCTGAGATGCTCGGTGACGGCCAGGTTCTCCGCCAGGCGCTCGGCCCGACCGAAGACGGTCTTGACTGCTCTCTCGTTGGGCCCCACCGTATAGACCCCCCCGAGAAGGTAGCGGACCACGAACCATGCCATCACCCCGACGACCATTCCCGCCAGGGTGCCCATGACAGCTTGTCCTCCCTTCGACTGACTCCAGCGCGGCGTTTTCTGGATGGACGGGCCGGGTTCCTGGCCGTTCCAGGGGTGCCGGCGAGGTCCAGGGCAGCCTTCGCGAATTCGTGATAGGATGAATCCTGCAATGACGGAGGAACCGACCACCATCCTGGTCGTCGACGACGAGGAATCGATCCTGGAGCTGCTGGATCTGGGCCTGGGCCGTGAAGGGTTCCGGGTCCTGGCAGCGCGCACCGGGACCGAGGCCATGGAGCTGTTCCGCGCCGAGAGTCCGGACCTGGTCGTCCTGGACTGGATGCTTCCCGAAGTGGATGGCCTGGAGGTCTGCCGGCGCCTGCGTGCGTCGAACGGAGTCCCAATCCTGATGCTGACGGCACGGAACGACGTGGACGACCGGGTCAAGGGTCTGGAGACCGGAGCCGACGACTACCTGCCCAAGCCCTTCAAGTTCAAAGAGCTTCTGGCTCGGGTGCGAGCCCTGCTGCGCCGGGCCGGGAGCGACCCGGGAAACCGCCTGGGATTCGATGACGTGGTCCTGGACCGCCGCGAGAGGCGCGTCACCCGGGCTGGCCAACCGGTGGAATTGACCGTCAAAGAGTTCGAGATCCTGGAATACCTGCTGCGCCACCCCCGCCAGGTTCTCTCGCGCGAACAGATCCTCAACCAGGTCTGGGGCTGGGACTATCCCGGGGGCACCAACGTGGTGGAGGTCCACCTCAGCGCCTTGCGGGCCAAACTGGGCGACTCGGACCGCCGCTTGATCCGGACCGTTCGAGGGGTGGGGTATGCCCTCGGCTCGTGAGCGTCGAATCCCGCTGCCCGACCTGCCTCTGGCCTGGCTGGTGGCGGCGGGCTACGTCACCTGCCTGGTGGCCACCCTTCTGCTGCTGACCCTGGTCCTGCACCAGTTGCTGGCCCGCTACCTGTGGTTCTCCACCCAGATGCGCCTGGTCGGTCAGGCTCGCAGCGCCCTGGGCCTGACCGAGGGCGGTCGAGACCAGCGTCTGGCCCTCTCCGATCTGGCCCGGCGCGAGCCCCACGAGATCGTGCGCGCCCTGGCGGAAGCCGGTCTGACCTCCCGAATCCTGGACCCGCACGGCCGGACGGTGGCCCAGGCCGGCCCGGGGGTCGCGGCGATGCCGATGCCCGCCCCGGAACACCTGACCCGCGCGCGGCACGGCCGGATGGGGCGGCGCCTGGTCGGGACGGCCTGGCTTGCCGAAGGTCCCCGCCGGCGCATGCTCCTGGTCCTGGTGCCCCTGGGTCCCCCGCGGGACTCGCCCGCCTGGCTGCAACTGGGGGCGCCCTGGCGATTCGCCGAGGAACTCAACACCGAGTTGGGAAGGATGCTCCTGTGGACGGGGCTGGGGGCCCTGCTGCTGGGCCTGGGTGCCAGCCTGGTGATCGGCAGGCTCCTGGCCCGGCCGCTCCAACGTCTGGCCGCCACCGCCCACCGGGTGGCTGGAGGGGATCTCCAGGCGCGCACCGGACTTCCCGCAGGCCGCAACGAGATCTCCGCCGTCGCCGCAGCCTTCGACGAGATGGTCGCGCGCCTGGAGCAGAGCTTCGCGGCCCAGAAGCGCTTCGTGGCGGACGCCTCGCACGAACTCAAGACACCCCTGACCTCGATTTCAGGAATGGCCGAACTGCTCGAACAGGCAAGCCCCGAGGAACAGCGCCGGGCCCTGGGCATCCTGCAGAAGGAAGCCGACCGCATGGGCCGGCTCATCGAGCAGCTTCTGACCCTTTCCCGGGCCGAGGAGCAACCACGGACCGAGCGCTGGACCACCTTCGAGGCCTCCGGGCTCCTGCGCGAGCTCGTCGAGAGCGCGCCCCTGGTCGACCCTTCCCACCCCGTCGAACTGGAAACCAGCGGCTCGTTGTGGGTTCGAGCAGACCGCGACGGGCTGGCGCGCGTGCTTCAGAACCTGCTGGACAACGCCCGCAAGCATTCCCCGCCCGGAGCGCCGGTGAGGATCGAGGGAAAGGCCCTGCCAGGCCAGGTGGAGATCCTCGTGCGGGACCGGGGACCTGGCATCCCGGAGCAGGACCTGCCGCACGTCTTCGAACGCTTCTATCGGGCGGATCCCTCCCGGGCCCGCAGCACGGGCGGGAGCGGCCTGGGTCTGGCCATCGTCCGGGAGGTGATCCAGGCCCACCAGGGGAGTGCCCACCTCCGCAACCACCCGGAAGGCGGCCTGGAGGCCCTCATCCGCTTGCCTTCAGCGAATCTTCAGGACCAGGACCCTCCTTCTTCAGCCGCCCCCCCCACAATGAGGACACAACCCGCCGACATCGAGGAGGTCGAAAGATGAAGAACCTGACCCGCTTCCTGCTGAGCGCCACCCTGGCTGTGGGCCTGGCGACGACCGGAATGGCCCTGGCCCAGGGGCCCGATTCCCAAGGACCGGGATCCAAGCGCCCGGGCTGCCGCCAGGGCGACCGGGGACCTGGCAAGGGCCAGCGAGCCCCCCTGGCGCGGATGACCAGCCAGCTCAATCTCACCGACCAGCAGGTCCAGCAGATTGAACCCATCATGAAGGAGTTCCGCGAGAAGGGGCAGGCCCGCCGGCAGGCCCACTGCAGCACCTTCGAATCCGTCCTCACCGCCGAACAGAAGGCCCGCCTGGCCGAGATGAAGTCCCAGAACCGACGGGGGCCGCGCGGCGCGGGCTGGGCCCGCCTGGACCTGACCGACGAGCAGAAGAGCCGCGTGCAGTCGATGCGTGAAAAGGCCCAGGCCGAACGCCAGGCCGACGTGCAGGCCCTGAAGGCCCGACTGGGAACCATCCTCACCGCCGAACAGAAGCAGAAGGCGGAGCAGTTCTTCAACCAGCGCCCCAACCGCAAGGCTCCTCGCAGGGGCCAGGGCTCGCGAGGCCCCGGCTTCTGACCTGAACTGAAAGCCTCGAGAGGGGCCCTCGTCAGAGGGCCCCTCTCATCTCTTTCCAGTGTCGTGGCCAAGGATTGCACGCTTGAGGCCCCCACCGAAAGGCATGCATTGCCTCGAGAGAGAAGCAGGGGGCCATTCTTGAAGCGGAGGTGAAACCGATGAACGGCGTGCACAGAGAACGGCGGAGGCTGCCACGCTACGTCCTGCCCGGAGGAGTGCGCCCGGACGAGGATCTCCTCGCCCCCCCGATCGAGATCCTGGACATCGGAGCCGGAGGCATCCGCTTCGAGACGGACCGCCGACTGTCCCCGGGGCACCGGATCCGCTTCTGGTTCGATTACTACGTGTTAGAATTCAGGATTCAGTGCGAGGTGACCTGGGCCCGGCTGAACCTGGAAGGCGCCTGGGAGCACGGCGCCCGCTTCGTCGACCTGAGCCGTTCCGAGACGGTCGTGGTCGAGAGCTATGTTCAGGAGCTGCATCAGGCCCTCAAAGAGCAGGGTCATCCCGTCCCGGAGAACTTCCTGGACCATTCCGAGGACCCGGACTGAGTCCAATTCGGGAGCGGTGGGAGGGACATCGCTGCTTGTGTCGCAGGAGGTGTTTTCAGTTGTCCAGGGCCTGGCCCGACCTTTCCGTTTCCGAAGAAATCCGCAACCACACGATCCGGCTCCTGCGCCCGTTCCGTCCGGACGGGGCGACGCTGCGCCTGGTCCGTTGGAAGGACGCCGGACTGGCCGTCAGCAAGGATTTCCTGGACAGCCCTGCACTGTACCGCCGGACAGTGGGCCGCTTCCTGATCGCCCGGGAGGTCGCTGCCTACCGCCGGCTCTCAGGGGTCCCAGGCCTGCCTCGCCTGCTGGCCCACCCGCACCCGGAGATCCTTGTCCTGGAGCATATCCCCGGGACGGAGGTCCGAAGACTCGGGCCAGGAGAGCTTCCGCCGGAGGCCTTGACCCAACTGCGCCAGACCCTGGAGGGCATGCACCGGGCCGGAATCCTGCACCTGGATCTGGGCCACGACAGCAACGGAGACTTCGGTCGGGACACCAACATGATCTGGTCCGAGCACGGGCAGCTCTACCTGGTCGACCTGGCCGGCGCCCTGTTGATGCCGCTGCCCGCTCCCCTCTTCCGGGTCCTGGCCCGCCACGACCGGCTGGCCCTGACCAAGCTGCGTCAGCGCTTCTTCGGAGGGACCGGGCCCGAACCCGACGAGGTCCTCCCCGCATGGGCCTGGAGGTTGTTCCGGGCCCTCCGGAAGGTCTAGGAACCCAGCCCGAAACCCCTAGAAACCGGTCTTCTTCAGATCCGGTGCATGTAGAGGAAGAGCTCTTCCCTCTGGACCCGGATGTTGACCCCCAACTCGTGCCCCTGGGCCTGGAGGTCCCGGCGCAGCGCGACCACGTTGGCCGTGCTGCAGGCCGAGGTGCGGGCGTGGATCAGCAAGGCAAAGCAATCCGGCTGGGAGCTCGGCTCCATCCGCAGGATCTCCAGGCCCCGAGCCTCGAGCAGCGCGTGGACCCGCCCCACCAGCGAGGCCTGATAGGCCCCCTCCACCACAAGCTGATGGTCTCCCGCCACCACCCGGACGGGTGTGGGGTTCGGGGTGTTCATCTTCTCATAGCCGAGGACGGCCACCACGATGCGGCATCCCGACTCACACTGGGAGGGCTTGCAAGCCGTCCCGATCGTCTGCATGGTCTGGTTCATCTCAGCCTCACCACCGTCACGCCCAGTCCTCCTTCATACACCTCACCCAATCGGTGCTCGGCCACCATCGGGTGCTTCTTGAGATATCGGGTCACTGCGGTCCGCAGCGCTCCGGTGCCCTTGCCATGGATGATCTCCAACTTCTCCAGGTTGGCAAGCGAGGCCTCGTCGATCCGATGGTCCAGCTCGAAGAGCGCCTCGTCCACCGTCATCCCGCGCAGGTCCACCCGTGCCGAAATCTCGGCCCGACGGGACTCGGGAAGGCGGGCCACCTCCGAGCGGGGAGCCGCCGCCTGTTCCAGTTCGTCGCGATCCACCGTGACCCGGATGACACCGACCTGGACCTCCACCCGCGGCCCGGACGACGAGAGCACCGTCCCCTCCTGCCCAAAGCGACGCACGTAGACGTGGGTCCCGGGCTCCAGGATCCGCAGGTCCTGCTCGCGCCGCTGGGGTCGAGGGGCCAGGCGATCCACCCGCCGGGTCAGTTCCTGAAGCTCGGCCTCCAGCGTTCGGGCTTCCACGCGGGCTTCCTGGTCCAGTTCATCCTGGGCGTGCCGAGAATCCGGGACCACGGTCTCGGAAATGGTGGGCAGGGGTTCCTCGGCCTCGACCAGGGGATCCTCGTCCACAGACTCGTCCGAGAAATCCGCCCGACCTTCCTGGGACCCGGCCGGACGCGAGGGTTCCTCGGAGGCGGGCCCCTCCTCGGATGGAGGGGCAACCCCTTCGGAGGGTGCCGTCTCCGAGCCGGGAGACTCGAAATCCGCCAACGCACCGGGTCGGAATCGGCGGACCGCCTCGCGGAGGGCCTCGGCCAGTTCGGCGGAGGCCACCGGGGAGAGTTCCGCCAGCAGCTCCAGATCCTCGGAACGAGCCAGGGCGCCGGCCAGCTCGGCTGCCAGACGCCGGGCCTGCTCCAGCGAGTCCCTGCGGGCGCGTCCCAGGGACGCCAGACGCTCGCGGAAGCTGCGCAGCATGCCGTGAACCTGCGAGCGGGCCTCGTCCAACAAGTCCCGGGCCTCGCGTCCCGCCTCCTCCAGAAGCCGTTCGCGCTCGGCCTGGATCCCGGCCAGACGCTCTTCGTAGTCCTGGCGCAACTGCTCGGCCTGGCTGCGCTCGCCCTCCAGGCGTTGGCCCAGACGCTCGGCAGCGTCCCGCTCCTGTTCGAGTTCGTCCAGCAGCCCCTCCACCTGGACGTGGTGGCGGCCCAGATGCTCGCGGGCCCGGCGCTGCACGTCGAAGGGCAGGCCCAGGCGGGAGGCGATCCGCAGGGCGTTGGAACGTCCCGGGATGCCCATGATGACCCGGTAGGTCGGCTCGAGGGTCTCGGAGTCGAACTCCACGGCGGCGTTGCTGACCCCGGGCGTCCGCGACGCAAAGACCTTCAACTCGGAGAGATGGGTGGTGACCACGGTCCGACAGCCGTTCTGGTGCAGGTGCTCCAGAAGAGCCATGCCCAGGGCGCTGCCCTCGGAAGGGTCGGTGCCGGCGCCCAGTTCATCCAACAGCACCAGGGTGCGGGGGCCCGCCGCAGGCAGGATCCGGAGGATCTGGGTCAGGTGGGAGGAGAAGGTCGACAGGTTCTGGGCAATGCTCTGCTCGTCGCCGATGTCCGCCCAGACCTGGTCGAGGAACGGAAGGCGGGTCCCCGAGCGGGCCGGAACCGGCATGCCCGCCAGCGCCATCAAGGTGAGCAGCCCCGTGGTCTTCAGCGAGACCGTCTTGCCCCCGGTGTTGGGGCCGGTGACGATCAGCGTCCGAACGTCCTCCGAGAGGTCCAGGGTGATCGGGACGACGTCCTCTCCCGAGCGTTCCACCAGCAACGGGTGACGCGCCTCGACCAGACGCAGGTCTCCCCCCTCGCTGAGATCGGGGAGCACGCAGCCCGCGGAGTGGCCATAGGCGGCCAGGGCCAGGAGGGCATCGAGATGGGCCAGTTCCTCTCCCGCGACCCACAACTCCTCCGCCTGGTGCCCCACCAGACCGGAGAGGCGGGCCAGGATGGCCTCGACCTCCTTGGCCTCGGCCAGGGTGGCCGCACGCACGCGATTTCCCATGTCCAGGATGGCCCAGGGCTCCATGAAGACCGTCGCGCCACTGGCCGACTGGTCGATCACCAGTCCCGGGAACTGCGAGCGATGCTCCTGCTTGACGGGAACCACGAATCGACCGTCCCGCGTCGTCACCAGTGGTTCCTGAAGCATGCGCGTGAAGGCGGACGAGCGGACCAGTCGGTTGAGGTGGTCCTGGACGCGAGCCTGCAGGGTCGCCAGCTCGCTGCGCAATTGCCGCAGGCGGGGCGAAGCCGCATCCAACACGCGCCCGTCCACCGACAAAGCCCGGAAGAGCGCCTGCTCCAACGGGGCGAAGGCCGGCAGCCCCAAGGCCCGGTCCGCCAGCAGCGGATTATCGTCCTGGTGCTCTCGAAGATAGCGTCCGGTCTTCCTGGAGGCAACTGCCAGTTCCCCCACCGCCAGAAGGTCACCTGGTTGCAGGCTGCGCCCTCTCTGAGCCCCCCGCAGGGCCTCACGACAATCACGCAGACCACCGGCGCCGATGCCCACGGCCTGATCATGCAGCCTCAGGGCTTCGCGAAGCTCCTCCTGTCGGCGTCGGGCCTCTTCCAGGGTGCCCGCCGGCTCGATCTCCAGCACTCGCTCGGCGCCGGGTTCCCAATGGGCATTGCGGGCCACGATGGCCAGCACCTTGTCGAATTCCAGAACACGTCGGGAGTGGGGATCCATGGCTGCGACTGGTTCGCAGCCGAGAAGGAGCCTCCTGCGTTGTAGGCTTTCAGCAACCGTTTGCGAATAGCCGCCCTCAAGAACATGTCCACCAAGCGCTTCATCCCACTGCGGACGCGGCTTCTGCTCTCGGTCGTCCCGCTTCTGCTCCTGTTCATGGCCTTCAATTTCGTGGTGATCCTTCACCACGAGACGCGGAACCTGACCCGAGAGACCGAGAAGCGAGCCTCCTCCCTGGCGGCAGGTCTGTCGATCCTGTCGGCAGAGGCGATGCTGACCTTCTCGACCTACCTTCTGGACCAGAACACGGCCCGCTTCGGAAGCCTGCCCGATGTCGCCTACTGCATGGTCCTGGGACCCGACGGTGCCATCCGCGCCCACTCGCAAAGCTCGGAGGTGGGTCGCCGTCCTGAGGACGCTGTCACCCGAAGCGCCGTCTCGACGGCCGTTGAGCGCATCGAATACCTGGATTGGGAAGGCCGGAAGGTTCTGGACGTGGCCACCCCCATCCGGGTGGACGACCGACGCCTGGGAACGGTCCGCATCGGCCTGACCCTGGATGGCAGGGACCAGGTCCTGGAGCAGTCGCGACGCTACCTGGTCGGCCTGACCCTGGTCCTGTTGTCGGGCGCCCTGCTCTTCACGGCCTTCATCGCCCGCTGGTTCACCGATCCCCTCCTGAATCTGGCAGGGATCTCACGAGACCTGGCCCAAGGCAACCTCGAGGCCCGCGCCGACACCGGCCGTCGCGATGAGATCGGCCTGCTGGGAGTCGGCCTCAACCGCATGGCCGGGCGCCTCCAGTCGCAGGTGGAACGCGAGAGGCTGGCACGCGAAAAGCTCCAGGAGCGGGTTCGGGACCTGCTGGACTTCGCCGATGGCGTCATGTCAGGGAACCTGCACGGCCAGGCCACCGTCGAAGACCTCGACGAGATGGGACAGTTGACCATGGCGGTCAACGAGATGGTCCGCCATCTGCGCAGCCTTCTGGAGGAGGAACGGGCCAGCCGGGCCAACCTGGAGCGCTCCAAACAAGCCCTGGAAGAGGCCCACGAGAAGCTCAAGGAGGTGGACCGGCTCAAGAGTGAGTTCCTCAACACGGTCAGCCACGAGTTGCGCACCCCCCTGACCTCCATCAAAGCCTTTGCCGAGATCCTGTTGGAGAACCAGGCCGAGGATCTGGAGACCCAGGTCGAGTTCCTGGAGATCATCAACAAGGAGGCCGACCGGCTCACCCGGCTGATCAACAACCTGCTGGATCTCTCGCGGATCGAGGCGGGCAAGATGCAGTGGGACTTCCAGGAGGTGGATCTGGACGAAGTCGTGTCCTGCGCGGCTGCCACCCTCCGCGGGGCGACCGAGAAGAAAGGGGTGGAGTTGGAGGTCTCCCACCGCCCCGGGATGCTGGTTCGGGGCGACCGGGACAAGCTGGTCCAGGTGCTGACAAACCTGATCGGCAACGCGATCAAGTTCACGCCCGAAGGCGGAAGGATCCGCGTGGCAGCCTGGAAAGGCGAAGACCGCCACGAGATGACCGTCGAGGACACAGGGATCGGGATTCCCGAGAAATTCCTGAAGGTCATCTTCGAGAAGTTTGGCCGGGTGGACTCTTCGGAGACCCGGGACATCAAGGGGACCGGATTGGGGCTGTCGATTGCCCACAGCATCGTCCAAGCCCACTCCGGCGAACTGCGCGTCGAAAGCACGGAAGGCCGGGGCAGCACCTTCCGAGTCGTCCTCCCGGCCCTGAAGGAGCTCGAACGCCCCCGGATGGCCCTTCCCCACCGCCTGCTGAGTGAGCCGGGGACGGGCCGAACCGTCCTGATCGTGGACGATGAAGAGAACATCCGCCGCCTTCTGCGCCACATCCTGGAGAGCGAAGGATTCCGGGTCCTGGAGGCACACAACGGCAAGCAGGCTTTGCAGATGGCGCTGGAGAGCCATCCGGACGTGATCACGCTGGACATCATGCTGCCCGACATGGACGGCTTCGAGGTCCTGAAGAGCCTCAAGGAGAATCCGGAACTCCAGGGTCTTCCAGTGGTGATCCTGTCGATCATCGAGGACCGCGAAAAGGTCTTCCGCATGGGCGCCTCTGGTTTCCTGACCAAGCCAATCGACCGCGACGCCCTCTTGAACCGGGTCCACGAGCTGACCGCCGGAATCAACCCGAAGGATCGAGAGGTCCTGCTGGTCGACGACGACGAGGCCACGCTTCAAGCCCTGAAGGTCACCTTTCAGGCTCGGGGCTTCCGGGTCCGAACCGCCCAGGATGGGGAGAAGGCCCTGGGTGAAGTCGCTCGGAAGCACCCGGCCATCGTGGTGCTGGACCTGAACATGCCCCGGATGTCGGGACACGAGGTGATCCGGGAACTGAAGTGTAATCCCCGGACAGCCGGCATCCCCATCCTGGTCCTGACGGGTTCTCCCCCCGACGAACACACCCGAGCCATGGGGATGGGCGCAGACGCACTGGTCACCAAGCCCTTCTCGCTGGAAGAGTTGACCGACCTGGTGCGCGAGACCCTGGCCGAAGCGACGGTGGTGGGGGGGATCTCCTCAATCCTGCCCCGCCTGCCCGTCCAGACGACGGGCACCGCCGCGGCGGAGCCGACGGAGGAGTAGCCGAATGCCCAAGACCATCCTGGTGGCCGACGACGAACCCTATGTGCTCCGGTCCCTGGAGTTCATCCTGAAGAAGGAGGGGTATCGCGTCCTCACCGCGATCGACGGGCAGGAGGCACTGGAGAAGATCCAGGAGGAGCGCCCCGACCTGGTCTTCCTGGACATCCAGATGCCCCGCATGGACGGGAACACGGTCTGCCAGAACCTCCGGCGGGATCCCGCGACCCGCGACCTGCACATCATCATGATCACGGCGAAGGGACAGGAAGCCGACCGACTCCAGGCGCTGGAATCGGGGGCCGACGAGTTCGTGACCAAACCCTACTCGCCGCGCAAGCTCGTCGACCGCGTCCGGGAAATCCTGGGCCCATCGGCATAGACCCGCTCCGACACAAACGCCTCCTGACCGGATGGCAACAACCGCTTTACCCGCCTTCCTCCGGCTCCCCCTAGAATCGGGGCACAGGAATCCCGGAGGTCTTGAGAGTCCGATGCTGATCCAGTCGAGCCATCTGTGGGCCGCACCGTTTCGCCAGGTGGGGGCCCCGGCCCGTGCGACCGCAGGCATCCAGGCGCCCGCCGAGACCTTCGGCCCTGCCCGCCCCGAAGACCTCCAGGGTCTGTACTGCGGTCCGGTCTTCGTGGCCTGAATCCTTGCCAGGGTTGGTGACCTCGTGGGGCGAACAGTGCTTCGTCCATGACCACGACCCTCGTCCTGCTTCCGGACCCCGGCCTGCTTGAGCCCTTCAACACGTCCCTGACAGGTGCTGGCTTCGTCCTGACAGACCCGGAAGGTAAAACCTTCCGCTCTGCCCCGAACCCCTGCGGGGGCTCGGGTGACGCATGCCTGGTGGGACCCGTCTGTTCCCACGGGTGGTCTGTCCGTCGGGCCCCGATCACGATCTCCAGCGGCCTTGCCGGCTACCTGATCGAACAGCGTGCCCCGGACAGTCAAGCCCCCGACCTGTTCGAAGCCGTCCGCGGACTGCTGGCTGACCGGGCCCAGACCCGACTGGACCTGGACAGCACGGTGGCCGAACTGGTCGAGAAGTATGAACTGCTCTCGGTCCTGTATGACTCGGCGGCCACCATCGTCAGCATCAGCAGCCTGGAGGAGGTCTCCCAACGCATCCTGGACGAGGCGGCCCGGACCCTGGGGGTGGAGTATGCCTCCCTGATGCTGATGGAGGAATCAGGCACCTCACTGCGCGTGGCGGCGGCTCGAGGCCCCCGCCGGGACACCGTCGGCAAGATCCACAGCGCACTTGGTGAGGGGATCGCGGGCTATGTGGCCCAACAGGGCAAGCCCCTGTTGATCGAGGAACTCTCCACCCACGAGCTGGCCTGCCGGGCGACCCGGGAGGAGGACCGGCCCGGGTCGCTGCTCTCGGTTCCACTGAAGGTCCAGGATCGCGTCCTGGGGGTTCTCAACGTCAACAAGGCCACAGGAGAACCCTTCCGCACCGGGGACCTCAAGCTGCTCTCGGCCCTGGCGGACCTGGCCGCCCTGTCGATCGAGAACGCGCGAACCTACCAGAACGCGATCACCGACCGGCTGACGCGCCTGTACAACTACGGCTACTTCAAGGAACAACTGGAGGCTTCCCTGGACGAGGCGCGAAGGACGGGGACCCCCTTGTCGCTGTTGATGTTCGACATCGACCATTTCAAGAACTTCAACGACAAGAACGGCCACGAACTGGCCAACGTGGTCCTGGTGGGGGTGGCGACGATCTGCCTGACCAACTGCCGACAGGGAACCGACCGGGTCCCGGACCTGGTCGCCCGCTACGGGGGAGAGGAATTCATCATCATGCTGCGAGGGATCCCCCGCGACGATGCCTTCCAGATTGCCGAACGCATCCGGAGACTGGTGCACGACGAGGCCTTCGAGGGAGCCCAGAACCAGCCCGGAGGCCGGGTGACCGTCAGCCTTGGGGTCGCTTCCTTCCCCAACAACGCTGCAACGAGTGATGCCTTGATCAACCGGGCCGACGAGGCCCTCTACCGTGCCAAGAGGAGCGGCCGCAACAATGTCCAACTCGCCTGAGTCACCCGACCAGGCTCTGCCCGACTTCCCTGCAATCCCCCCCTCGGCCCCCCTGTGGCCCCTGGTGGTGGTGGCCTTCCTGGCGGGGCTTGTGGGCATCTTCCTGATGCTGCCCCGCGCCGCACCCCCTCCAACCCCTCAGCGCCTCGCCTTGAGCCCGGCCGGAGAATCCGCCTCACCGCACCCGATCCCGGGGGTGGTCCAACTGGTCCACGTGGGTGGGGCCGACTCCACCTTCGGCCAGACCGCTCGGCTCCTGGCAGACCAGATCCGGGCCCTCAGCCACGGCAGCCTGCAGGTGGAGGTCCTGGCCGACGGAAGGTTCCAGGGCCGCAAGTACGGCGAGCTGGCCCTGATGCGAATGCTCCAGGATGGCCGTTTCCCGCTGGCCTTCATCTCGACGGCCCCGATGGCCAACGCCGACCCCGCGCTGGCGGTCCTGGACCTGCCCTTCCTCTTCGACTCGTATGATCACGCCGACCGCGTCCTGGACGGTCCCATCGGTCGGGGTCTGCTGGAGACCTTGAAGCCGGAGGGCCTGGTCGGATTGGGCTTTCTGGAGACGGGCTTCCGGGTCTTGTCCTCGTCGATGCCGCTTCCCGACCTTGAGTCCCTGCGAGGACGCCGGATCCGCGTCATGCAGAGCCCCGTCCAGGTGAACTTCATCCGGGCCCTGGGAGCCGAACCGGTCCCCTCGGCGGTGGACCGGATCCACGAGATGGGACGGCAGGGCTTCATCGATGCGGCCGATCGCTCCTACCCCACCTACTGGGACTTCAAGCTGTATGAGGTCCACCGGCACCTCACCGAGACCAACCACGCCTACTCGTGCAAGGCCATGGTGGCCAATCTGGCCTGGTGGGAGGGCCTGAACCCGGAGGTCCGCCAGGCGATCCTGGCCGCATGCCGGGAAGCCGAGATGGAGCACCGTCTCCGTCAGCGCCGTGAGGAGGCCCGGGTGAAGAGCCTGGCCACACGCGAGCACATCACCATCCACGCCCTGTCTTCCGAAGAGCGAGAACGATTCCGGACCCGTGTCCAGCCTCTTCTGGACACCTTCACGCGAACCCATGGCCCGGACCTGCTCGAGAAGATCCGTCAGCAGGCGGTGGACCAGGACGTCCGCAGCATGGGGACCGATCAGGCCCCCTGAACAGGCCCGCTTCAGCCGAAGGCCGCAGCCGTTCGAGCCGTGAAGAGGGCCATCAGGAACAGCAGGAACAGGACGGCAGCCAGGAAGACCACCAGCCAGCCGATGCGATGGCGAGTCAGGGTCAGAATTCCCTTGCGCCGTGCTCTCACCCTCATGGCGGATCACCTCCGGACATGAGCATGATAGCACCCCGAGCCCCCCCGTGAGAGCCTACTCGAAGGTCGGTCCCGGGTGGCTGTGAACCTCCTCGACCGGCATCGGCTCGGTGCTCTCCCGGGTGAAGGAGAGCCCGAAGAACAAGGCCGCCAGGACCAGGTAGCCGGATGCGAACTGGTAGGGGATGGCTCGCAGGACCGGTTCCGGGATTTTCCAGGGAAGGTACATGTTCCCGTCCGGGTAGACCGAATGGATCACTCCGAAGAAGGCCATGACCGCCAGGATCAGGAGGTACAGGGAGGCCTGACGCAGCTTGCGGTCAATCAACAGGGCCACCCAGGCCCCCCAGAGCATGGCCGTCAGGATGAAGCCGTTGCCGAAGGCGATCGTGACAAGATCCGAGTTCAGGAAGACCTCCTTGCCCTGAGCCACCTTCGCCGAAATCTCCTTGACCATGTCGGCGAATCCAGGAGCGTAGTTCTTCTGCAACTGAACCACCCGCGCCAGGTTGGGGAAGAAGGCCATGGCCACGGCGGGAGCGTGCACGGCGGGGCAGGCGTGGAAGGCCTGGACGATGATGTCCAGGGCCACGAAGATCAGGATCGGAGCCAACACCGCCTTGGGGATGGCGGCCACGATGAAACCGATGAAGCCCAGGATCCCGCCCAGGCCGACGAAGAGACCGGTCAACAAGGTGTAGCCGGCCCGGCTGCCCATGGCCTTGAAGGCAGGCTGACCGATGTAGGGGGTGGACTGGGCCACGCCGCCGCAGAGTCCCGCCACCAGGGTCGCAATGGCCTCGGTCAGGAGGATGTCGCGGGTGTTGTAGTCATCGCCGCCCACGCGCGCACTCTCTGTGACGTTGATGCCCCCGACCACCGTCAGGATGGCGAAGGGGATGGCGATCGGAAGGTAGTTCAGGCCATCCCGAAGTCCGTGGACGAAGCCCAGGGTCGGAAGGGGAAGCCCCATCGTCAGATCCAGGGTCGGCCAGATGATCCCCTGCCCCACCAGGCCGTAGGAGGCCAGCGGGTAGTACAGCGCCGTGCCCAGGAAGACGGCGGCGAAGACGCCGGGGATGTTGTAGGGAAGCCGGATCCGAGCTACCAGGTTGTAGAGGATCAACCCCAGCGAGACCAGGCCCACCAGGGGGGCGCCCAGGACCTCCAGCAGTGGCAGGAAGCCGATCAACGCCAGGCCGACGCCGGCCAGGGAGCCCAGAAGGCCTGCCTGGGGAATCACCCGCTGCAGCCAGCTTCCCGCGAACGAGAAGATGGTCTTGAAGATCCCCATGTAGATCATGACGGCCATGCCGACATACCAGGTCTGCAATGCCGCCGACTGGTCGTCCATCCCGGCGGCCTTGTAGCCCACGAAGGCGGGCCCCAGGACCGTGAAGGCGATGCCGATGGTCGACGGGGTGTCCAGACCCAGGGGCATGGCGGTGACCTGCCGACCCGTCCGTTTCGCCAGGCGGAAGGCCATCCAGGTGTAGACCAGGTCGCCGAAGAGAACCCCGAAGGCGGTGCCGGGGAACATCCGGGTGAAGACGATCTCGGGGGGCATCCCGAAGAAGAGGATCAGGATCATGGCCATGAACGACAGCACCGTCACGTTGTCGAACATCAGGCCGAAGAATCCGTTCAGATCGCCGAAGACGAACCAGCGGTAGCGAAACCCCTCCTTCGGATCCATGGCAGCGGCGTGGGACATGGGGCGGACGAACCTCCAGGTGGGCCCTCCCGGCTGGAACGTGCCGGCAGGTGGATGGCCGGCCCCCTTCTCGACCGGAGGGGTGCGAACCTTTCCCAAGCCCGACCTCCGTGATGAAGAAGGAAGGCACCGCGGGGGTCGGGTCGAATCATCCCGGAGAACCACGCCAACCTGGGAGGTCATCCGATCACGTGAGAAGCTCGAACCCGGTCCTCGGGGAGAAAACCTTCGTCCGCTTCGTGGAGGCGGGCCCTGCACCCAACACCATGACGTTGCCAGGAGTCGTCAACAGGACGGCCTTCCTGTTCCTGCTGCTGGTCGCTGCGGCCTCGGTGACCTGGGCCCAGGTGGCCAGCAACCCCCAGAACGTCATGCCCATGATGATGGGCGGGGCGATCCTGGGCTTCATCGTGGCCATGGTCACGGCCTTCAAGCCGGAGTGGTCGCCCTTCACCTCCCCCGTCTACGCCCTGCTTGAGGGGCTCTTCCTGGGCGGAATCTCGGCGATCTTCGAAGAGCTGTACCCGGGAATCGTCATGCAGGCGGTGGGCTGCACCTTCGGCACCATGTTCTGCCTGTTGGCGGCCTACCGCTCGGGGCTGATCCGGGCCACCGAGAACTTCAAGCTGATGGTGGTCTCGGCCACGGGCGGCATCGCGCTGCTCTATCTGGTCAGCATGGGGTTGCGCCTCTTCACCAGTTACTCCATCCCCTTCATCCACGAGGGCGGCATCTGGGGCATCGCCTTCAGCCTCTTCGTGGTGGCCATCGCCGCGCTGAACCTGGTGCTGGACTTCGACTTCATCGAGAAGGGTGTTGAGGCCGGCGCTCCCAAGTACATGGAGTGGTATGCCGCCTTCAGCCTGATGGTGACCCTGGTCTGGCTGTATCTGGAGATCCTCAAACTCCTGGCCAAGCTGCGCGGCCGCGACTGAGGGGCGGAACACAGGGCCGCAAGGGGTTGAAGGAAGAGCCCGGTGCGCGCACCGGGCTCTTCTCAATTCCCGTGAACGACGGGGAGGTGGACGGTGAAGGTTGCCCCCTCCCCCGGGGTGCTCTCCACCTCGATCCGGCCTCCGTGGGCCTCGACGACCTCCAACGCCACCGACAGGCCCAGACCGGTGCCTCCCAATTCTGCCCCCGGCCCTTCCATGGTGCGATAGAAGCGCTCGAAGATATGGGGCAAGTCCTCCGGGGTGATCCCCACCCCGTCGTCCTGGACCACGACCAGGACCTCCCGGTTCTGAAAGCCCGTGCGCACCAGAACCCTGCCCTTCCCGCGCAAACCGGTGAAGCGGATGGCATTGTCGATCAGGTTGACCAGGGCCCGTTGCACCAGGTCGAAGTCCAGGCTCAGCCAAGGCAGGTCTTCGCTCAGATCGATCTGCAGATCCACGCCTTTGTTGGCCGCCACCGGGCGGAACATCTCCAGCGCAGCCTCCACGGTGGGCTCGAGTCGGCCGCGAGTCCGGAAGATCGTCGGAGCCTCTCCGGCATGAGCCGACTCTTCCAGGGACATGACCAACCGGACCAGCCGGTTGGTCTCCTCATTGATGATCTGCAGGAAGCGATGGGTGATCTCGCGGTCTCGGTAGCTCCCCTCCAGGAGGGTCTCGACGAAGCCCTTGATCGAGGTCAGGGGCACCGAGATGCGCCGGGTCATGTCCTCGATGATCTGGTCCAGGCCCCGCTCGATCTTCTGGACCCCGGCCATGTCCCGAAGCACCGCGATGGCCCCAAGATTCCGCCCCCGACTGGTGCGGACCGGGGCCATCTGGACTGCAAAGAGCCGATTGCCGGAGAAGACCATGACCTGTTCGCTGGGCACCGGATCGCTGGACTTGACCAGGGAGATGAAGGCGCGGGTGAAGTCATCCAGGGGCAGGACCTCCAGGACGCTCTTCCCGATCGCCTCCTTGGGCTTCACGCCGAAGAGCCTGCCGGCCAGACGATTGAAGACGCGGATGTCTCCGCTGCGGTCGATCCCCAGGCAGGGATCCGAGAGGTTCTCGATCAGGGCATCGGAAAGTTGTCCTTCGATGCGGGGAGGCAAGAATCAGGACCTCCGCAGGGCCAGGATGGGACCGGAGGGGAAGCCCCCCCCAGTCCGGGAGAAAAAGCGCCCCCCCCAAGACAGAATCAGTCGGTCTGCTCCTCGAACTGGAACTTGTAGCCGATTCCGTGCACGGTCTTGAGCTGCCGGGGAGAGGAGGGCTCGTCCTCGATCTTCTGACGCAGGCGCCTCATGTGCACGTCGACCGTCCGGGTATCCCCCAGATAATCGTATCCCCAGAGTTGTTCGAGCAGGAAGTCGCGCGTGAAGACCTTGCCGGGGTTGGTGGCCATCAGCTTCAGCAGATCGAACTCCTTGGGCTTGAGCTCGACCACCTGCCCGTTCTTGCGCACCTCGTGCTTGACCAGGTTGATGCTCAGGTTGTCGAAGGTGATCTCGTCCTTCTCCTCCGAGCGGGCACTGGTCCGGCGCAGGACGGCCTTGACCCGGGCCACCAGCTCGCGAGGCGAGAAGGGCTTGGGCACATAGTCGTCCGCGCCCAGCTCCAGGCCCAGGATCTTGTCGATTTCCTCCCCTTTGGCAGTGGCCATGATGATGGGGGTCTTCATCTCGCGCCGCAGGATCCGGGTGACCTCCAGACCGCCCTGTCCTGGCAACATGATGTCAAGGATGATCAGGTCGGGGCGGTCCTGGCGCGCGACGTTGACGGCTTCGATGCCGTCGTAGGCGCAGATGACTTCGTACCCCTCCTTCTCGAGGTTGTACTTGATCAATTCGACGATGTTCCGCTCATCGTCGACCACCAGAATCCGCTCTTTGGCCATCCGGCCCTCCCTGTATCCGGCACACCTTCCCCAGCGACGGAGCTGCTCTTCAGGGCAGGCAGATCACTGCCGCCATGCGCCCCGTCACCTTCTGGTCTCTCCGGTAGGAATAGAACAAGTCCTTACGGCACGAGGTGCAGACCCTGCTGGTGCAGACCTGCGCCTCGGGCACCCCGGCATCCAACAAGATTTCGAGATTGGCACGCCAGAGATCGACAATGAACATATTCCCCTGGGGCTGCACCAGTTCCTTCCCAGGAAACCGGCGCAGAAAGGGGTCTGCCACATCCTCGTGCACCTCAAAGCAACACGGTCCGATCGCCGGACCGATGGCCACCTGAAGGTCAGCCGCCCGGCACCCGTATTCCGCGACCATCGCGGTCACGGTGGCCTGTGCCACTCCCTGGACGGTTCCCCGCCAGCCGGCATGAGCCAGACCTACGACGCCACGCACGGGATCGTGAAACAGAATCGGGACGCAATCCGCAGTGGTCATCATCATTGGAACACCGGGCCGATCCGTGATGCAGGCATCCCCGGTCCGAATCCGGGGACGCAGCGAATCAACCCGCACGACGTGGGCCCCGTGCACCATGTTCAGAATCCGGACCAGGGGGAAACCCAACTCCCTCTCCAGGCGCAGCCGGTTCTCGTGAACCCGACGGGGAACGTCCGAGGTCGTCTGCCCGATGTTCAGGCCTCGATAGGGCCCCTGGCTGACGCCACCCAGACGAGTCGAGAAACCGTGAGGCACGGCCAGGTAGGGAAAGGTCAGGTAGCGAGCCTGTTCCCCCTTCAGGAGAGCGGGTGCGAGGTTGTCGGACATGGGCTTGAGGCGCTTCGGGCCGCTCGCGCCCGGTCCTTCAAGAGCAATTCGGCAGACCAGGGCGAGGCCAGATGCCCCCAAGGCAGCGGCCAGGCAGGGTCCCGTGGGGTGAAGGCTTCCAGGGCGACGTCGACCCCTTCCCCTTCCAGGGCCTGCATCCAGGCCCGAAAAGAGGGATCCCGGAAGACCGAGGCGATGGCCCGGGCATAGCGGCGATCCCCTCGAGCCAGCAATCCCTGGAGCAGGGCCCACTTGGGCGACTCGGCGTGAACCTGGACCCCACCCTCGCCGCCCAGGGCCCGCTCGACCCGCTTCATCCGGGCCGAGACCAGCTTGCGGGGGGCCAGGGGCTCCCACTGGAACGGGGTCGCGGGCTTGGGCACGAACTGCCCCATCGAAAGCGTGATGCGTCCACCCGAGCGCCCCTCCTCGCACTGGACCCGACGTGTCCGGCGGACCAGATCGACCAGGGCTTCCACGTGCTCGTCCTCTTCGCCGGGCAGACCGACCATGG
Organism: Candidatus Xenobium occultum; assembly: GCA_002423485.1. Classification (GTDB taxonomy): domain Bacteria; phylum Vulcanimicrobiota; class Xenobia; order Xenobiales; family Xenobiaceae; genus Xenobium; species Xenobium occultum. The sequence continues at coordinate 34,805 of DIWH01000021.1, forward strand.
AATACATCCGGAGATTCCGGACGCCCTTGCGGAAGACCCGGTGAGCAGCGTGCAGGTACTCGTCGTCGGTGAATCGTTTGTTGATCGCCCGGCGGAGATGGTCCGAGCCGACCTCGGGCGCCAGGGTCAAGGTCTGCGCTCCACCTCGCACCAGGGCCTCCAATAGTGAATCCGGGAGGCGATCCGCCCGCAGGGAGGAGAACGAGACAGCCCCGCCGCGGTCCAGTAGCCGCTGGCAGAGATCCTCGATCTGGGGATGGTTGCCGACCGATGCCGAGATCAGGCCCACCCGATCGGTGGACTCCAACAGGTTCTCGACGACCTGCCAGAGGCGATCCACCGGTTGCCAACGGACCCTGGGGTAGGAGAATCCGACGGTGCAGAAGCGACACAGGTAGGGACAGCCCCGCGAGACCTCGAGCAGACCGGAACGGCCGAACTCGGTCTCGGGGGTCAGGATCTGCGAAGATGCCAGGGTTTCCTGGAAGGCTGCCGGCGTCAGGTGACAAGGCTCGATCCGAGGAGGCGCGCCGGGCGTCGGCACCAGACCCGCAAAACGCCCTTCCTGGTAGCGGGGCTCATAGAGAGAAGGGACGTAGAAGCCCGAGAACTGGGCCAGGTCCTCCAGGCGAGCCCGTCGATCCCGCTGAGGATCCCGGCGAAGCCTTTCGATCAGGGGCTCGACCAGGCCTTCAGCCTCACCCAGGGCGAAGAAGTCGACGAAGTCCGCCAGGGGCTCGGGGTTAAGCAGCGTGATGGCCCCGCCCACCAGCACGAGGGGGTGGTCCGCAGTCCGCTCCTTGGAGAAGAGCGGCAATCCCGCCAGATCCAGCATCAAAGCCAGATGAGGATAGTCGTTCTCGTAGGAAACGCTGAAGGCGACCAGGTCGAAGTCGCCCACCGGTCGCTGGCTCTCCAGGGTGAAAAGCGGCCTGCCGCAGTCCCGATATTCCCGGAGTTCTTCCGGGTCGGGCAGGAAGAAGCGCTCGCAGGTGACCCCGGGAATCCCGTTGAGCAATGCATAGACCGCCTGCATTCCCAGGTTGGACATGCCGACGAAGTAGGTGTTGGGGTAGCCCAAGGCCACCCGCACATCCCCTCCCGAGGCAGGCCGCAGCAGGGCCGTCTCCGCTGCCAGGCGGCGCTCGGCATTCTGAATCAGGTGCCACGACATCGTGCTGAGAGTCTACCAGATCCAGGAAGAAAGCGACACGGGATGCGCTCCCGGACCTCCCGCCGATCCCCCCGACCGGCGGGAGGCAGCACACATGGCCCGCGCGACTCTTGACGCAGGGTCCGAAGACCGCCTATACTTCCTCACGGCCAGAGACAGCAGGTGCATCCGCTCAATTGCCCCTCGGGGCTGCCTGCCGAGGCGAAATGGAAGAAGACTCCAGCCCTGAAGTGCCGGATGGCGCTTTGGTGGTTTCGCCCTCTGCGCCTCCCCCCAAGGGAGGCGTTGCTGTTTTCCGGGAAACCGGCGGACGGCGGCTCAATCGACCCCGGCCCGTCCGGGGGAGGAAGGGAGGAACCGCACATGCAGAACACTGCCGCCCAGAACCGCGAGCGCAGACAGGAGTCCCTCCAGACCCTGCGCGAGTGCTTCGACAAGGCCAGCATCGCCATCTTCACGGACTACCGTGGGGAGGCCGCTGGCCTGACAGTGAAGGAGATGACCGATCTCCGCGGCAAGCTGCGCGACCAGAAGGCGGAATTCCGGGTGGCCAAGAACACCATGATCCGCCGGACGCTGCACGATCTGGGAATCCAGGAGGCCGACTCGTATCTCCAGGGTCCCACCGCTGTCGCCTTTGGCTACGATGATCCCGCCGCCACCGCCAAGGCCGTCCTGGACTTCTCGAAAGAGCAGAAGCCCAACCGACTGCCTCAGGCCAAGGCCGCAATCATGGAAGGTCGCGTGATCGACACGCAGGCCCTGGAAGCCATCGCCAGCTTGCCGTCCCTGGAAGTGCTGCGCATGCAGCTCCTCGGGCTCATGCTCGCCCCGCATCGTCAGTTGCTGGGGATGCTCAACGCCCCGGGACGGAGCATGGCCACCGTGCTCGACGCCTGGAACACCAAGCGCCAGGAAGGCTGAGGCCACCGAAGCGCGCGTTTGAAGAACAAAAAGAATCCGCCTAGGAGGAAATCCGAAATGTCGAAGTCCGAACTGATCGACGCCATCTGCAACCTGAGCCTTCTTGAGGCCGCCGAGATCGTCAAGGAGCTCGAAGAGCGCCTGGGCGTCTCCGCCGCCGCCCCCATGGCCATGGCCGCCATGCCCGCCGCCGCCGCCGCTGCTCCGGTCGAGGAGAAGACCTCCTTCGACGTCGAGCTGACCGCTGCCGGCACCAACAAGATCCCGGTCATCAAGGTCGTCCGCGAAGTCACCTCGCTGGGCCTGAAGGAAGCCAAGGACCTCGTTGAGGGCGCTCCGCAGATCCTCAAGGAAGGCGTCAACAAGGAAGAGGGCGAGGCCATCAAGGCGAAGTTCGCCGAGGTCGGCGCCACCGTCACCGTCAAGTAGAAGTCGCTTCTGGCGTCTCGCCACGACAGGCCGGGCATCCGCCCGGCCTGTCGTGCTCCAGCCAGGAATTGCGGAACCTGGACGTCGAAGCCTGTCTCTGGAATGCAGCCTTCTCGCGACACCCAACCTCAAACCGATCAGGCCGCCTCTGATCTCGGAGGCGTGCCATGAGCAGGATCCGAGTGCGAGCCGCCGTGCTGCTCCTGCAGGAGGAGACGGTCCTGCTCGTCCGGCATCGAAAGGGTTCTCAAACTTACTGGCTGCTGCCCGGTGGAGGGGTCGATTTCGGCGAGACCGCACCCGAAGCGGCGCGCCGGGAGGCTGCCGAGGAGACTGGCCTGGAGGTGGAGGTGGGAGACCTGGCCCTGGCCTCCGAAACCATCGCACCTGACGGGTCCCGCCACGTCCTCCACCTGGTGTTCATGGCCAGCCTGCGCGGCGGAAGCCTCAAGGTCGGCAGCGAAGAACGATTGGCAGAAGTGCGTTTCGTTCCCCTGGCGGATCTCCCGGGCCTGGACTTCCACCCTCCGATGGCCGAGGTTGTCTGTGACCTGGCCCGCGGACGCGCCCCCGACCGACTTTACCTGGGGCGGCTCTGGAAGGCCTGACCCGGGCAGGCGTCCTGGTCCCGACAAAGAAGAGATCCTGCTGAAGAACCCGATGGAGGAACCCCGATGGCCATCCAGATCATCGATGATGCTGGCTTCCAGACCGAGGTGCTGGACTCAACCCGGCCCGTCCTGGTTGATTTCTATGCAGACTGGTGTGGTCCGTGCAAGATGCTGGCCCCAGTCATTGAAAAGGTGGCCGACCAGCTTGCAGGCAAGGTCCGATTCGTCAAGCTGAACACCGACGACAGCCCTCGCACGGCGCAAGACTACCAGGTCCGCGGGATCCCCACGCTCCTCCTCTTCCAGGGAGGGCAGCCGATCGACCGCAAGGTTGGCTTCGTCAACGAGGCGGAACTGACAAGATTCATCGAGAAACACCTGAATCCCGAAGGCTGAGCTGCAAGAGCCTTTCCAAGATTGGGCCCCGAGAGGACATCACCATGAACACGACGGCCGAACGTCTGCCCAAAGAGGCGATCCTGCGCCTGGAGTTGGACCTGAGCCGAATGATGCGGCGCTGCCAGGAGGAACCGGTCTCCTCGACCACGCAGGTGGACGAGTACATCCCGACCCGAGAGGTCTGCCACACCCTCGGCAAGCCCTGGGAACGGCTGAAGAACAGGCCCTGACCGGAAGACCGGGATCCTGTCGCAGGCGCCCGGGGACCGGGCGCTTTTTTCTATTCCCCAGACCGGGGTGGAGGCATCCCCCCAGGAGGTGGGATGCTGATCCGGGACTGCAAGGCCGCTTTCACCACGCCCCCCAGGCGTCCGGCCTGCAAGGGCGAGGCCACCGAACGACGATGCTGACACAGGAAGTGGGCCGTGTGCAGCGGGGCATCCTCGCTACCCGCGTCGGTCTCGGGAGCCAGCAGATTCCTGCGACACGCGAGCTCTGCCGCCACGTAGTCCAGATCCACTCCCTCCCCGCCCCCCTCTGCGGTCTCAGGCGCTCCGGGTGCCTCCCGATCCTCGGGGACGGCCAGCTCTTCGCCAAGGTAACGACGAAAATTGGTACCCTGATCGGGCGCCTCCTCGGCTTCGAGGTCCTGGCTCCGGATCTGCTTCTGAACTAGAGAATAGGGGCGAATTTCCTGCACTTGCAACCTCCCTCTAGCTTCATCCTATCATAGATCGGCCTTCGGGAAAGGTCCAGGCTCCCCTGTGCCTGCCCAAAGAAGCAGAATCCTCCATGAACCCCCGACGAGATCCCTCCTGGAACCAAAGGAAGACGCAGGAAGCCCGTGCCCCCCAAGAGCACCTGGGGAGACGCCCCGAGCCAGCGACAGGCCGGTGGGACGTTCGCCAGACGAGGTGTTGAATCTGATTCAACAGACAGACGCCCGACCCCCCGAATTCTCTTGCACTCAATGGCAGGCCCGTGCTATGATCCTGGCGAGAGTCACCCTGCGGTGCTCGCAAAAGGCGGGGCACGTTACTGAGCCAACAATAGGACATCGGGAGCATTACTCCGCACCGAAGAGTTGAGTTACGCGCACTGTGCGCGGAGTCCTTGGAGGGGCGGGTCAGAGGTCGCACCCACCTGCGCAAGCAGGTTCAAGTACGTTCCCGCTCGCGGCATCGCGGGGAGGCTTCTCACCACGAAGGCGCCCGACTTGAGCGGGCGCCTTCTCCCCCTTGGAAGCCGATCACCGAATCGGACCCTGCCTGACCGGGGGGCACGCGATCACCCGGTCTTCGTGCCCGGTCAGGACGCCGAGAAGAGGACTCCTCTCCCCGCCATGCCAGTGCCGTCCTTGCGCCCCAACGGGCCGGCCCCGGGAACCCTCCCGGCGGGGACGGATTGCGCCGGATCGCGTCCGCTGGGCGAGCCACGCGCAGGCTCCAACGGACGAACTCACCCTGCCGAAGGTTCCACGGTCGTGCGCAAGACCACGGCCGGCCTGACGGCCACCGTCGTCCAGTTGTGCGCAGCCCTGCTGACCGCGTTCGTGCTGGCCCGCAGCCTGGGTCCGGAGCTGTTGGGCCAGTATTACCTGCTCTACACCCTGACCCTGACCAGTGCACTCTTCGGCAGCCTGGGGGTGGAAGCCGCCAACTCCGTGTTCGTGGGCCGGGGCGAGGAACACCCCGGGCGGGTCCACACCGCGTCCCTCCTGCTCACCGTCCTGCTTGGAGGAACCGCCGTCCTTCTGGCCGGAGCGGCCTACCCCATACCCTGGCTGGGCCTGACGGGGCGGGTGGACCCGATCAACTACCTGCTGGCCCTCGCCACCGTCCCCTTCATCCTGTACCAGAACCTGGTCTGGTCCATCCTGATCGGGACCGGTCACCTGGTCCTGATGAGCCGGACCAAGATCCTGGTTGCGATCCTGCGCCTGGCCGGCGACATGACGGTCGTCGGGCTCCTGTGGATGGGAGCCAGCCAGGGGTTGGCCGCCTCCGGATTCGGGGTTCGCGGCCTGCTGGTCTCGTTTCTGCTGTGCTCGGCCCTGGGAGCGGCGTTCCTGCTCTGGCTCACCCTGCCCGTGGCCAGACCTCAAGCCCTGCAGACTCGAGGCTTGTTGGGACGGCTGACGGGTTTCGGAATCCGCAGCCACCTGGGCACCATCGCGGGACAACTGCACTCGCGGGCCGACACCTTCATCCTGAACGCCTTCCACGGAACATCCGCCGTCGGGCTCTACTCGGTGGCGGTCCAGGCTGCAGAGTTGCCGATCCTGTTCTTCAGCGCCATCCAGAACGCGGTCTTTGCCCGGGTCAGCGGTGGGGACCGGGTTGAAGCCGCGCGGACGGTCTCCTTCCTGGTACGCCTGGGATGCGCCGCGTGGCTGGCCCTGGTCGGTTTGGGGCTGACGGTGATCCCCCGGGTGATCACCTGGATGCTGGGTCCGGCCTACCAGACCAGTGGCGAAGCCTTCATGGTGCTGATCGGAGGCACCGCCGCCGTGGGAATCTCCCGGCTGTGCAACCCCTACTTCCTGGGGCAACTCAAACGCCCGGGTCTTCTGTCCGGACTGGCCTGGCTGAACGTGGCCATCAACCTGGCGGCCTGCGCCTTGCTGGTGCCTGGCCTGTCCGTGCTGGGAGCGGCCACCGCCTCACTGGTGTCCTACCTGGCCGGGCTGGCGATCCTGCTCTTCTTCTACTGCCGCCTCAGCCAGCAGTGCCTCTTCGAGGTCCTGCGCCCCCGGCGCGACGATCTCCAGATCCTCTTGAACGCCCTGCGCAGCCTCACCCGTGAGGCGCCTGCCCGTTAGCGGGTTCAGGACTGGTCTCCCTGGCGGCGACCGCCGGAGTCGACCCTTCCGGCAGCTCCAGCTCACGAAGGTAGCTTGCATCGTCCTCGGGAAGGTGGGTATTGATGTACATCCCGGTCCCCACCTCGAAGCCCGCGGGCGTCGTGACGCGGGGGATCATGGCCGCGTACCAGTGGGCGAAGGGGACCGAGCCGTAGTCGCGGCTGGCAGTCCGGAAGATCAGGTTGTAGTCCGGGTCCCCCAGACCGTGATAGAAGCGGGCCAAGGCCTCGCGCAGGACGGCCGCGAAGTCCACCTGCTCCTCAGGCCTCAAGTCGGAGGGACACCCGGTGTGTCGATGGGGGACAATCCACATCAGGTAGGGCGAGGCGGCCGCAAAGGGCACGAAGGCGCTGCACGTCTGGCCCTCCACCACCAGACGCCGGCCGTCCAGCTTCTCCCTCCACAGCATGTGGCAGTGGACACACTCGCCGTAGTCGTTGTGGTAGCGCATGGCCTCCTCCATGCGGTTGCGAACCGTGCGGGGGGTGACGGGAAGCGAGACCACCTGGGAGTGGGGATGAGCCAGGGAAGTCCCGCCGCGGGCCCCGTGGTTCTTGAACAGGATGACGTGTTCGGCCTCGGGCCCCGCGCGCAGTTCTCGATAGCGCTCGGCCCAGGCCTGGACCACCACGTTCACCTCCTCCGGGCTCTGAAGAGCCAGGGTGGTACCGTGGCAGGGGGATTCGATGATCACCTCGTGACGCCCGACCCCCTGCATCCGCCGTTCAAAACGCTCCCCATCCCGTTGAGGGGGAGGGCCAGGGAGCAGGGCCGGATAGCGGTTCGGACAGGAGCGCACCTGCCAGGTCCCGTCCGGATTGACGTAGCGCAAGGTCTCTCCCGGGGTATGCTCTTCATGGCCGGGACAGAACGGGCACCTCTCGTCGTAATGAGGATGGTCGTGGGTCCAGCCGCTGCGGGCCAGGGATTCCTTGCGCATGTCCTCGGGGCGCCGTGCCCTCTCCGGGGCGAAGATCACCCATTCCTTGGTGGCCGCGTCCTGACGCAGATGGGGCATCGTGTCTCCTTCAGGCGAGTCTTCCCGCCAGCAGATCCGGAAAGGAGCTGGCCAGGAGCTGCTCGCGACTCAGACCGGTCCGCTTCCGGACTTCCTTCTCGTCCCAGGCACCGCAGTCCAGGCCCCGCAGAAAGTGCGCCAGCAAGGCCCGACCGGTGGCGGCGTCGTCAAAGACCGTCCCGACCCGTGTGGCCTGCGCCGAAGCCTCCAGGAAGTTGTTCAAGCGAGTGGTCACGGCGTCGGCCCCCTCGAGGAACCAGCCCTGGATGACCGCGAATCGACTGACCAGTTGGGCGGGATGGAGGTCCCAGCCCTGGTGGAATCCCTGTCGGAGACCGCGGCGGATGTCCTGGGCGTGCCGCAGCCAGGCCTCGTGCACCGCCCGGCGGTTCTGGGACAACTGGTCCTGCCCCAACTCCACACCGCGATGTGGGGGAACAGGAAGCACCGTGGTGGTCCCATCCACCAGACGGACGGAATGCCCGGCAACCCCCAGGTGCAGCGTCGCACGGGCGAAATCGCACAGGGGATGACCGAGATCCTGCTCGGCAGGTCCGACTCCACAGGCGGTCAGGAAGTCGTTAGCCCCGAAGTGGATCGCCAGGCAGCGCCCCTTCGTCGCCTCGAGCCCGGCCCGAACCTGTTGAGGGGCCAGTCCTTTCGGGCTCTCGACCATCAATTCCACGGCCACGCTGCCGACCGGCAGTCCCGAAGCCGCCTCCAAGCCCTCCAGAGCCTCGGTCAGAATCCGGGGAGCCTCGACGTCCTCGACCTTCGGGAGGGTCACCACGAAGCCGTCGGGAAGCCCGCCCGCCTCCGAGACCAGGCGCGTCAGGACCAGGTCCAGGGTGCGCAGGGCGCGCGGCCCGGTCTGCCGGGTCAAGGCCCGAATCCGGATTCCGACCCGCGGGGGGAGCCCGCCTTCCTCCAGGGCGATGGCCAGGGCCTGACCCACTCCCAGGGCATGGCGGTCCTCCTCGTCGTCCGAGCGGACCCCGTACCCGTCCTCGAAGTCAATCCGGTAATCCTCGATCGGACGCTCCTCCAGGCGGCTCTTGAGGCGGGGCAGGACCTGCCGGGCCGTCTCGAGGTCCATCCCCATGGCCTCAGCCAGGGTCTCGGGATCCGGAGCGTATCCCTCCAGGGCCCTCCGCGCGAGATGTCCCAGCTTCCGCGGAGTCTGGGCCGAGAAGAGATGGGCGCCGCCATAGACCGTGTGGATGGGATGCCAGCGAGGCGCCAGCGGGCCGGTCGGGTCGGAGGGGAGTCGGGCCAGGAGATGGCCTCGTGTCTCCAGCGGCAGGGTCGTGTTCACCTGGACCGCTTCGCATCCAAGGCTCCGGCTCCTCCGCTTGCGGAGGAAGAGGCTGGCCACCACGTGAGACCTGGTGGCCCCTCCCAGGCCCCTCCCTCCGCGGCCACGGCGCGGTGCCGGACCCGAGTCAAGGCCTCAAGCCTCGGCCATCTCCAGAGCCCGACGGACTGCCTTGGCCGGATCGACCAGACCGTGGCCTCCCAGGATCGCCTTGGTCTCGGGGATGGGCTGGGCTGTCTCCTTGAGAAGTTGGATGACCTGCCGGGGCGAGAGGTCCGGGTTGGCCTGGACCACATCGGCAGCGATGCCTGCCACCACGGGCGTGGCCATCGAGGTGCCCGAAAGCAGGACGTAGTAGTCGCCCAGGTGCATGACGTTGGCACGATCGATGGCCGAGCCCGGCGAGCGGAGCGAGACCATGTTCACGCCGGGGGCGGCGATGTCGGGCTTGATGTTCTTGTCTCGGGTGGTGGGGCCCCGGCTTGAGAAGAAGGCCATCGTGTCGTCGGCGTGGGTCGCCGTGTTCTTGTCGTCGTAGGCCCCGACGGTCAACACCTCTCGAGAGATGGCGGGGGTCCCGATGGTCTGGCGACCCGGGCCCGAGTTGCCTGCCGCGATGACGGGCACGATCCCGGCCTCCAGGGCCCGGTTGACCGCCAGCGCGACCAGGTCATCCTTTTCCTTCTGGTTGGCGGCAGCCCCCAACGAGAGGTTCATGACCTTGATGTTGTACTTTTCCTTGTTCTCGATGCACCACTGGATGCCCCGGATCACGTTGGCCATGGATCCTCCCCCGTTTCCGTCGAGGACCTTGACCCCGATGATGTCGGCCTCAGGAGCCGCCCCCCGATAGACTCCACCCGCCTTGGTGCCGTCGCCGGCGACCAGCCCCGCCACGTGGGAACCGTGCCCGTTGTCGTCATACGGGTCGGTGCGGCCGTTGCAGAAGTCCTTGAAGGCCACCAGACGGTCGCCCAGATCGGGGTGGGGATGCACACCGGTGTCCAGGACGGCGACGCCGATCCCCTTGCCGGTGACGCCGGCCTCCCAGACATCCTCGATGGTCAGCACTTCGCGCACGGCGTCGATCCGCTCGGCCGGACGGGGCATCCGGCTTCCCGCCCGGGTCAGTTCCATGGGCGTCACGTAGGAGACGCCACCCAGCCAGGCGGCTTGAACCTGCGGCTCGGCCTGCCCGGCGTAGCCGTCCTGCGCGACGGACTCGCGCGAGACCCGGGGTGCCGCTTCGGGGCGCACCGCGGGAAGGGGGTTGGTTCGCACGGCGTCGGTTGGCTTGAGGCTCATGGGCTCCTCCTGCGCAGGCTTTCACCCCAGCCTACCACGGGTTCCAGCGAGTCGGGAGCCGCGAGTTGTTAACAACAAGTCGACCTGCACCTCCCTGCACCTTTAACATGCCGGAAACCTCCCTCCCAGCGCGCGTCCCTATAATCAGGGAAGCACCGAGTGGAGGGTCCCCATGTCTTCGATCGGCCCGAACATGCCCAGGAATTTCCTGGATGCCGCAGCCCTGCGCCGGGCTGCCGAGGCCCCCGCCGGCAGTGCCGCCGGCAGCGTCCGCGCCGAAGAGACCGGTCGGACCGCCGAGCCTCTGAAGAAGTCCCCCGTTCCCCTGGCTTCAGGGTCCCCGGAGAAGGCTGAGAAGGAATGGACCGTCCTGCTCTACCTGAACGGGAACAACGCCCTGGCCAACCAGGCCATCTCGACGCTCAAGCAGATGGAGTTCGTCGGGTCGGACCAGAAGATGGACTTCGTGGCCCAGGTCGGACGCGCCAAGAGCCCGCTGGACCGCTTCTCGAAGGACTGGAGCGGGGTGCGCCGCTACCACATCCAACACAACGGCAAGGACTTCACCCCCGCCGAGATGGTCAAGGGGGCCCTGCTGGGCTTTCTCCCGGGTCAGACCAGGAAGATCCAGTCCCCCGTGGTCCAGGACCTGGGCCAGGCCGACATGGGCAGCGCGCGGACCTTGGAGGAATTCCTGGAGTGGGGAATTCAGGCCTACCCTGCCAAACGCTACATGGTGGTCATGATGGGACCTTCGACCGGGGTCTCCGGGATGATGAGGGATGACACCACGGGCCACCAGATGAAGGTGCCCGACCTGGGCCAGGCGTTGGCCAACGTGCACGAGAAGACGGGCAGGAAGATCGATCTCCTGAACCTGGACGGCTCGGCCACCAACACCATGGAGCTGGCCTACCAGGTCCAGGACCACGTGGGCTACATGGTCGGATCGCAGGGAATCCAGTCGGGGAGCGGGATGCCACTGGCCATGATGGCCAACGAGATGAAGAAGGCCAACACCGACCAGGCTCAGGACGCGCTGACCATGGCCCGCTACATGACCTTGATGAACTCGATGGCCGCCACGGCCTCCCAGTTCTCCTCGACCATCTCGGCCATCGACCTGGAGAAGATGGATGGCGTCAAGAAGGCATGGGATGACCTCTCGAAGGAGCTCCTGGCTGCCGAGGTCCCACCTGCGAAGCTGCGGGAGCTCCTGGATCAGACCCAGGACTTCCAGGGAAGGTCCAAAAACCAGGCCTACCAGAACTCCCGGGACGCCTTCCACTTCGCCCAGCTCGTCCAGGCCGACCCCCAACTGTCCAGCCCCAAGCTCAAGTCGGCCGCCCAGGCCGCCATGGACGCCATCGAGGGTGCCCTGGTCGGAGACGCGGCCTTGGGCAAGTATGACAAGAATGCCCACGGGATGTCGGTCTTCGGCCCCACGCACTACGGCTTCTTCCGACCGGACGGCACGCCGATCCCCAAGGACTTCTCCCACGAGGCCCACTACGACAAGACGGCCTTTGCTGCGGACACCAGTTGGGACGAGGTCCTGACGAAGTCGGCCCAGGACTCGGGGTTCAACCGGGCGGCCAGGTCCCTGGGATTGTCGGAGACCGCCCTGGACCGGATCCATGCCAACGTCTCGCAGCACAAGTCCAAGCTGACCACCCCCCTGCGTCTGGGCTCGATGATCGGCTGGACCAACGCCATGAATGCCTGGGGCGGCCGCCCCGCCACGGGCATGCTCTTCCTGAGCCCGCAAACTGCCGTCTACGCGGGCGTGGCTGGAGCAGGGTGGGATGCAGCCCAGGCCCTGGAGAGCCTGGTCTACTCGGCCGGAGAGCTCAAGGATCGCCAGGCCGTGGTCAACAACGCCTTGGACGTGGCCAAGGCCGGAATGAAGGCCACCGCCAACCTCAGCCACGTGATCCCGGCCCTGGCGCCTTTTGGCGCAACCGCAGGGGCCCTGATGTTCCTCAGCCCCTGGATCCAGCATGGCTACGGGATCTTCGAGCAATACCAGCAGATCCGTGACGGCGTCGAGTTGTCCAATCAGCCCCTGGCCAGCAGACTGGGCCTGGCCACCGCGCGCCATTTCGGCGGCCAGAAACTCTGGGACGAGTAACTCCCCCGGGGAGGGCCTCCGACTGACACGGGGCCCTCCAGAACCGAAGGGGACACGGTGCAACCCTCCCTGGAACGCAGACGAGCCCGACCAACCTGGCCGGGCTCGCCTCGTTTTCCCCAGGTCCGCCCCGAGCCTCAGTCCTCTGGGGGGGCGGGAGGATCGGGGGGCGCCGGCGCCGGCGCCGGCTTCTCCTTGCCGCCTTCCTCTCCGGTGACGGCCCGGACCTGACCTAGCACGCTCCAGGCGGTGTTGGCCACCCAGGCGCCGGCGGCCACGATGGCGGCCGGACGCCCCAACCCCATGGAGACCGCCATGGTGGCTGCTCCCTGAACCGTCTGCAAGGCCCCCGAGACGGTGTCGGGGAGGTAGCGGTTGATGGCCGAGGACCGGGTCTTGTTGATCCCGTCCAACAGGGCGCAGGTCCCTCCGACCATCCCCAGCATCCCGAAGACGGCCTTCGGAGGATTGCCGCGGATGGACTCCACGGTGTTCCACATCGCCCCCATGCCACCGACCCCTCGGACGAACTGGTCGTTGGCCTGACTGAAGGCAAAGGCCTTCTCAAACTTTCGGCTGCCCCCGACCTCGCCCATGTCGTCGGATCTGGCGGAAGCTGAAGTCCCGGCTGGCCTTCCGACTTCCTGAGCCGGCAGGGACGGGGAGGGGGATTCTTGGCCGGCTTGAGCCTGCTTGCGTTCCTGGAGCTTCTCGTGAGCGGCCACGCCCAACCGGCCGACCAGGGCCGCAGCCGCGGCCCCTCCCGCGAGGGTCCCCAGCAGGGCCGGCGCGCCCAGGGCAGGCGCCGCCACCGCCGCATAGGTCGCCAGCCCTTGGAAGAGCTGCAAGCTGCCCTTCAAGGCACCGTGACCATCCCGATTGACGGCGGCCCGACGTCCCAGGGAGGCGCCGACGGCGACGTCCATCGTCCCGGCAGCCAGGGCCAGGGGGCCGCTCAGGGACCAGGCCGGCAGACCGGCCAGTCCGCCGGCCAGGGCGTAGACCTGCCCCGTGCGCGCCGCGCCCTGAGCCAGCAGGCTCACCGCCGAGGCAGCGGTGTAGGCTGCTTCAAAGCCTTTGCGATGTTTGTCGGGACTGGAAGCCTGGAACTCGTCGAGAGCGGGCCCCTCCGAGGCGGTGGACGGCACCGGAGAACCGGAGGCCAGGGCCCGCAGACCCGAGGCCGAGGTCGGAGTGGGGGTGATGGCGATCAAGACACGAGCCCCTTTCTGGTGCTTCCATGCTGATGATATCGAGCCTGGAGGCGGGCCGTGTTAATAGGATGTGACACGGTTCCCCGAAACGAGCCTACAGTGTCCGGGTCTGCACCTGGCGCTTCTGGGTCTCGCGCAGTTGCTCGAGACGCTTGATCTCGATCTCGACCTCCCAGTCCATCTGGACCTCCTTCTGCAACTCGGGCGGCAGGGCCGAGATGAAGGCCTGCTTGTCGTTGCAGTTGTCAAAGGCCGTCTGGAGGTCGATGTGCCCCTCGTGATAGCGGTTCAGCAGGGACTCCTCCATCGTGGTCATTCCGCTGGAAGCCGCGATCTCCATCAACGAATGCAGCAGGTGCGTGCGGTCATCGCGAATGATGTGCTTCACCGCCGAGTTGGAGATCAGCACCTCGGCTGCAACCACCCGACCTGTGCCGCTGCGACGTGGGATCAGCCTCTGGCACATGATGCCCCGGATCACGTCGGTCAACTGGTGACGCGCGCTGACCCGAAGGTTGTCATCGAAGAAGGACAGGAAGCGTGAAACCGTCTCGATGGCGCTGCGGGTGTGCAGGGTGGCCAGCACCAGGGCACCGACCTGGGCGGCCCGCAAGGTCATCGCCGCCGTCTCGGCATCGCGAATCTCACCCACGAAGATGATGTCGGGGTCCTGCCGCAGGGCGCCGCGCAGGGCGACGTGGAAGTTCTCGACGTGGGTGCCCACCTCGCGCTGCTCGATCATCGAGCGCTTGCTCTCGAAGAGGACCTCGATGGGGTCTTCCACGGTGATGATGTGGCGCTGGCTCTTCCGGTTCACCAGCTCGATCATGGCCGCCATCGTGGTGGACTTCCCCGAGCCGGTGGCGCCGGTGACCAGGACCAGGCCGTTCTTCTCGAAGGAGAGACCTTCGAAGGGCCTGGGCAGGCCCAATTCATCGAAGGTCTGGATCCGGTGGGCCAGCACGCGCATCGAGATCGACGAGCCGTGATACTGCTTGAAGACGTTCAGGCGAAAACGGCGGCGCATGGTGGGGAACTCGACGGTATAGTCCAGGTCCCGCCCCCCGTCCTCGTAGAACACGCTCTTCAGGTAGCGGTCGGTCAGGAGATCGATCAGCTTGTTGATCTCTTCCTGGGTGATGGGGTCGGGTTCCATCCTGACCAACTCCCCGTGAATCCGTGCAATAGGGGGAGAACCGGCAGAAAAGTGGAGGTCCGAGGCCCCCTGCACCAGGGCGCTGTGCACAACGCCCCACTCCATCAGGACCCTCTCGGCTTCGCGATCCAGGATCATCTCGCTTGAGTCAACGCCTTTCTGGAGAGTTGCTCCTTCCTTCGCCATGGGGCGAGGAAAGGTCCTGCCCGGATCTGGTGCCGTGGCCTGAGGCTGCTATACTAGGCGGGGAACTCACCCTGGAGACTCAAGACCCCAGGCCGATCAAGCGGGTCCTGACAGGGTGCAGGTGGAAAGAGGCTGTCTGGCTGAAAGGGAACGCTGTCTGAAATGGCGGGGCTGGGTCACAGAATCGAGACGAGTCTGCGGAGCCTTGTCCGGCGCCTGAAGAAGGCCCCCACCACCCCAGGGGAGACGGCGCTGGTTTCCAACGAGGCCATGATCAAGGCTCATCAGTTGGACCCCGAACACGTGGCCCTGACCAGCCTGCTGGACGGTCGACGCCTCTTCAGCATCCAAGGAACCCTGGAGGCCGCCCTGACCCGCGTGGAGGGCGAGCGGGACACCGTCCTGCGACTACCCCTCCGGGATGCGGCAGGCACGCGTCACTGGATCCGCCTGAAGATCCTCAATACCGCCTCCTCGGGAAGTCCCCAGGTCCTGCGCCGGATCCGCGCCGTGGCCATCCCCGATGGTCTGGAGTTCCACTTCCGCTCGGATCGGGCCCCCGACTCCGCCGAGGTCATCCTGGAGTTCACCCTGCCCTCCGGGCTCTCCGTCAACGACTTCCGGCCCTTTGAAGACCTCCAGCCGGTCTTCCGCGAGTTGCCGGGCGTGGCTGAGATGGCGTCCTACCTGCGTGCCTGCATGCACCAGAGGCGAAACCAATTGCAGATCCTCAACGATCTTGCGGAGAGCCTGCACTCGGCTCGCGTCCGCGACGCCGTGAGCCTGATGCGCCAACGACGCATGGCCGTGATCTTCCAGACGGCCCCTTTGACCCTCCTCTCCGAGAGACTGGCCGCGCGCCGGGTCGAGATGTCGGCGACCATCCTGGGAGCAGCCTGCCTGGCTGCGGAGCTGGAGGCCGGCACCCTGGGGCTCGACAACCTGACGGTGCTCCTGGAGGAGGCCATCCCCTATGAGCCGCAACCCGGCGTCCTGGAGCGTTTCGAAGAGATCCTGTTCCGAACGGCCCTGGGCATCCATGACGACACCGACCACGACTCGCCACGCGAACAGGCGCTGAGCGAGGCGGCTCGAGCCCTGACCCAGGACTCGGCCCTGCGTGTCCTCACGGACCTCGCCTCCCAGAGCAAGGCGGGCGCGGCGGCAGGAGTCATCCGCCTCCTGCGCCGGGACCTGCGGGACTCCTCGTTTCTGTCCGACCGCTCCCAACTGGCCTTGCGGCGCCTCCTGTCGACCCGAGGTCGCTCCCTGTCCCGGGGCACCATGGCCGCCCTGTGCCTTTTCGTCGAGGCGGAGTTGGGCCTGATCCCCGCCGAACAGGTCGAAGGCCTGATCGAGTCGCGGGAACGTCCTCCCACCACGTCCTACACCCTGGCTGCCGTGGGGGGAGCCTGCGACTTCGAGTTGCGGGGCTTCCGGGTCCCCGCCGAGCAGGTCGCCAGCCTGGTTGCCCTGGCCGAGGGCCAGGCCCTGGTCCAGGTGGGTCGGGACTTCCTGACGCCCGAGGAGGCCCCTCCGCCCCAGGCACCAACCTGCGTCCTGGTCCACCTTCCCATCCTGGAGAACCTGCACACCCGGGACCTGGAGGTTCTGGCCCAGACCGGCGTGCCGGTCCACGCCTGTTACCGGGCACCCCAGGAGCGACAGCTCGTCTGGACGGCAAGCCCCGAACCGGAGGCCTCCTTTACCAGCCGGGCGCTGGGCTGGATCATCCCGGCGACCGTCGAGGAACTGGAGGGCCGGGAATCGGTCCTGACCACCTGGGCGGACCTCCGAGGCCGGATTTCGTTCCGCTACCACCCCCGCTTCTCGGGGGAGGATCTCCTGGTTCCCCCCCCGGACCTCCGCTGGACCGGCGAGGTCGTCGACCTGCCCCCCCCCGGCGCGGTGCCTCCGGTCCTCTGCGAAATGAGCCGTCAGGAGCTGTCGACCCTGGAGGATCCCCAGCTCTTCCCTGAAGGCCTGTCCGAGCTCCAGGCCGCCCTTGAGGGCTTGCGGGACGAGGCCATGTCCTCCCTCCACGACCACCCTCGCCTGCTCTCGCAGATTCGCCTGGGACTGGTCTCCGCGGCCTTCATCCGCCTGACCAGCGACACCATCCAGGGCGACGCCCGTCGGGAGATACTGGAGGCTGCCCGTCACCCCGACGGAGTCCGGGAGGAGCTGCTGGCGCACCCTGCCCTTCTGGCCATGCTCGACATGGCCGAGACCTCCGAGACCGGACTGCTGGCAGCCGGCACGGCCCTGGCCCCGCCTCTGGAGGCGCGCGCGCTGGCCGCCCGACTTCTGCCGATCCTCCGAACCCATGCGGCCTCCAGCCAGACGACGGTCCGCTGGGTCGTCGCCCGCCTGCTGGGGACGACCCTGGGGACGCTGCTCCCGGAGGAATCCCAGGACATCCTGGGCGAGCTTCGCGCCGACCGAAGCCGGGGGGTCTCCGCAGCGGCCAGCGCCTCGCTGGTCACCCTGGCCCTGGCCCCCGTCCGACCCGTTCCCCACCTGCTGGAGATCCGGGCCCGGCGGACCGACCGGCACACCCAGAAGACTGAAGAGGCCGCCCGTCTGAGCGCCCAGGTGACCGACCATGTCCGGGGGTTCCTGATCTTCCCCCAGGACCGGAGCCCAGGAGCGCGCTTCCTGGTGCGCGACGATCCTCCCCGATCTCGACCCTACCGGGATCGGATTGAGGCTCTCTGCGGGTTGGTGGCGGGACTGAACCTGGCCTTGCAGGCAGATCCCCGGCCCTCCCTTCTGGAGGTGCGCCCCGCCTTGGCAGGAAACGAGGTTCTCCAATTCCCTCTGGTGGCCGGAGGCGCGGCCGGACCCTGGCCCGTCTCCGGGGATGGCGCGGGGATGGCCGACCGCACCCATTTTTCGCCCTTCTTCGAGCATCTCTGCCAGGTCGCCGACCACCTGCCACTGGACGAGGTCGAAATCCTCCGCCATTGCCAGGATGGGGCGCTCGAGACCCAGTCCTTCGACCAGGGCCGACTGGATTTCGATTCGGAAGATCCCAGGACGGCCGTCCTGGAAGGCCCCGAAGTTCTCCGCGAAGCAGCTCGGCGGCTGGTCCAACGCCTGGGCCTGGCCGGAGAGCTGGAAGAGGCGGTCGTGCGCCTGCTGACCCTGCAATGGCGGACCCTGCGACCGAACCCCCATCGTTGAACCGGCTTTGGGCCCGGGTGCATGGAACGGTCCAGGGGGTCGGCTTTCGCTGGTACGTCCTGCACCGGGCCCGAACCCTGGAACTGACCGGCTGGGTCCGCAATCGGCCCGACGGATCCGTGGAGGTCCTCGCCGAAGGCCCCAGGCACACCCTGGCCCCTCTGTTGGAAGCGCTGCGCAAAGGGCCTGCAGGGGCCCGGGTGACCCGAGTGGAGGAATCCTGGTCCGAGGTCTCCCCACAACACGATGGTTTCGAGATCCTCACCTGACCAAGCCGGCGATGTGCCGACTCTCCGACCCGGGGCCTGGGGCCGGATTGGAGAATCCAGGAGGGATTCCCTGAATTTCAGGGCTCGGGAGTCTCTGGCAGCGGCGGGGCGGTGAGCGCCCTCCTCCTGACGTGGACCCGGTGGGCGGTCAGGTGGATGCACAGGATCTGGATCAGCAGAATCCCGACCTGCTGGTGGACGGGCAGGACAGGAATCAGGTCCTGCTGGCCCAGCATGACCGGATTGAGGCCGCTGAGCAGGTCGACCATGGGCAAGATTCCCGCCCAGGAAGGGTCCTCGGCGTAACGCCCCAGGAGCCAGCCCAGAAGCGGGAAGGCCAACAGGCTGGCGGCCAGGGCCACGGCTGGCCAGTGCATGCGGGGTGCGACGATCTTCAGGACCTCCAGGACCCACTCCTCGCTGCCCTGATGGGCCCGGGCCGCCTCGTCCACCTGGGCCTGGAGGCTGGGATCCAGCAGCATCGCGATCTGGGCATCGATTCCACCGAGGAAGGCCCAGAGAAGGTAGACTCCGGCCACCATGGCCAAGGAGACCTGAGCGTAGATCGACAGATTGCGCAACGTCGACGAGGGGCGCGGAGAGTCGCTCACGCCGGCCAGGCCGCCCGCAGGTCATGGCACCGCCGGTCGGCAACCCGAGAGATCATCACGAAGTGCAGGCTCCTTGGACTTCCAGGAAATTGGCCCCGACCTTCCGCAAGCGCGGCGGGGTTCCTCCAGCGTCGCGGCGAACATGGGGACCATGGACAGACGCGAGCTTTTCCAGATGACCTGGCGGGAACTCGAGGCTCGTGGCGAGCCCGAACCCATCCTGAAGGAGCTCGAAGAGCGCTGGTCAGAGGAGCACCGCCTCTACCACAACCTCGAGCACCTGGATTTCTGCCTGGCCGAACTCCAAGAGGTGCGCGAGCTTGTGGACAGGCCAGCCGAGCTCTTCTTCGCGGCCTTCGCCCACGACGTGGTGTACGACCCCCGTCGCGGCGACAACGAAAGTTGCAGCGTCGAATGGGCCCTGCGGATCCTTGAGCAGGCGGAGGTCGTGGCTGAAGCTCGCGAGCGGATCGCCTGGCTGGTGTTGGCCACCCGCCAGGACCGGATCCCGGCAGAGCTCGAGGCCCAGTTTCTGATGGACGCCGACCTGGCCATCCTGGGCCGCTCCCCGGACGAGTACTCCGACTACGAGCGGCGGATCCGCAAGGAGTATCACCACCTGCCTCGGCTCCTGTACCGGGCGGGACGGGCTCGCGTCCTCAAGCGCCTGCTGAAACGGCACGCCATCTTCCTCAGCGAGGCCTTTCGCAATAGCTACGAGGACACCGCCCGCTCCAACCTTCGGCACACCCTGGCCCGCCTGAAGTCGCTGCGAGGTCGCGTGGGCCTCTGACGCCAGACGGAGGCCGAGGATGTCTGCCGTCATACAGGCACGCGGAAGGTCCTGCTAGCATGTTCCTGGGCACTTCTGGGTGAAAGGGGGACCAGGCCATGATCGGACAGGAAGAAGGCGAACTGGACCTCGAGGAGCTGGAAGTCCTCTGTCCCCTCAACGGGCGCGAGGCGCGGATCCAGGTGCAGACCGATGAGAAGCCCTTCGAACAGGCAATCGTCGTCTGGTGTCCGAACTTCGGCGAGGAAGCGATCACCTGCGGGCAACCCTGCCTGCACTTCCAGGAAGCCCCGGAAGCCTGAAACGGCGCAGAGGCTTCCCGCTCAGTCCTGCCCGGCCTGCTCCGCACGCCAGGACTCATAGACTTCCTGGACGGCCTGGAAGCGCTGGGTCCCATGTGGATGGGTGCGGTGCTGCTGGAAGGCCGTGCCGGTGTGCTGCTCGATCCGGTCGATGAACGCATACCAACGCCGGAACCCCTCCAGGCTGTATCCAGCATGGAAGGCAACCAGGGCGCCGGCCCGGTCCGCCTGCAACTCCTTGGCGGGGGCCATCCGATAGTTCAGGTGCTGCTGGATCTGACCTTCCAACACCCAAGGGGGAACCTGACCCCCGTACTGATTCTGCAACCTCAGCCCCTCCTCGATCTTCTCGCGAGCGTGCCCGAGATAGCAGTGGCTCAGCTCGTGACAGACCCAGGCCGCCAGCATGTCTTCAAAGATCTCCTCTGCCCGGCGCTGGGCCTGGAAGGTCAAGCCGGGCGGAGGTGGGATGCGGTAGGGGTTCTCGGGATCGATCCGGGTGCGATCACGCAGGGGTGCGCCATAGCCCCCTTGGGTCCCCAGCATCCCGATGAACGCCGCCAACTGATCCACGTAGGAGTTCTCCAGACGCCCATAGACCGCGATGGCCTCAGCCACCCGGTGAAGTGTATCCAGAAGCAGGCTGTCCAGGATCACCACGCGGTGCCAGGCCACCCCATTGAAACCCATGTTCGAGAGGAAGACCCCGTAGGTGACCTCCTCCTCGCTGTTGGGGAACACCTTGTGCAGATGGGCATTCACCCGATTCCCGATCCGCGAAAGAACGGCTTCATACCGTGGATCGGCGGGAAAGTTCAACACATGGTAGCGCCGGACCATCTCGTCGCGGGCCAGCAGGGAAGCCTCGATGGGGTCGGCAGCGGGCGGCCCCCACCCCTGGGCCAGGGCGCACCCGCTCCAAACCAGAAGGAAGGCCAGAGTCAAGAGAAGGCTTCGCCCCCTCCAACCCCACCCCGGATCCGAGAAGTTCCGGTTCATCCGCGTGGTGAGCCTCCTGGGTCCTGGGGATGTCCTCCCCTCCCCTCTTGAAACAACCTGGTGTGCAGAAGGTTCCGGCTGGAAGGCAGCCCGCACCGCCTTGGACGGGCTCAGGAGGCCGAGATGGGCAATCCCGTCGTAGTGTCTCAATCCCCCCAGCCCTCTGGCCAGCAGACGACGAGTCACCTCCGCCGCGTCCAGAAGCGCGGGGTCCAGAGTGGAGGAGGCGGTGGCGAAGGCCCAGTTGGCGTGGAAGGAGGGGATGGAGGCCACCATGGTGGTGACCTTGGGGAAGACTCGGGCCAGGGCCTCCCGGATCCTGCGATGTCCGGCCAGATAAAGGAAATCCCCTCGACCGGCCTGCATCGAAAAGATTCCCGGCTCGGCAAGGCGGTCCCGAACCAGGCGGAAGAAGGTCTCCGAGAAGAGGCTCCGGGACGGGCTCTCGGGATGGGGATCGGTCAGGTCGCTGACCACCACGTCCAGGCGCCCTTCGAAGCCCAGCAGAAAGTCCCGAGCGTCCCCAAAGACCAGCCGCGTGCGCGGATCCTCGAAGGCCCCGGAGGCATACTCGGGGGCGTGGCGCCTGCAGATCTCCACCACCTCTCGGTCCAAATCCACCAACCAGGCTTCCTGGACGCTGGGGTGGCGCAAAACCTCACGCAGGGTGGCACCCTCCCCTCCTCCCAGGATGGCCACCCTTCGGGGCTCGGGATGGGCGATCATGGCCGGATGGACGATGGTCTCGTGGTAGATGAACTCGTCGCGGGTGGCGGATTGGAAGTCCCCGTCGAGAAGCAGATAGGTCCCATACAGGGAGTTCCTCAACAGGGCAACCTCCTGGAAGGAGGTCCGCCCACGGAAGAGTTCCTCGCGCACGCGGTGGCTCACCGCGACATCCTGGCCCTCCCTCTCGACGAACCACGCAGACTCAGACAGACCTTCCAGGCTCGAGACCTGGGTCTCCGATGCTCTGGTCATGATCCGACGGCGACCAGTCTGGCCTGGGGGACATCCTCCTCGCTGCGGAGCGAGTGGCCAAAAGCTCCCCCAGGACGAGGAAGGCCCCTGTCCAGGGTGGTCAGGGTCATCTGCCTGGAACCGAGGAACTCGGCCAGGTAGCGACAGGCCCTTTCCGGATCAGTGTGCAGGCCGCAGGTGTAGACGTCGATGGCGGCGTACCCGAGCTCGGGCCAGGTATGGATCGACAGGTGCGATTCTGCGATCACCACGACCCCGCTGACGCCTTGCGGGGAGAATCTGTGGAAGGCCACTTCGCGCACTTCGGCGCCGGCCTCCTGGGCAGCCTGGACCATGGCATTGCGAACCTGGTCGAGATCTGCCAACCGGTCCTGTCTGCACTGAGACAGCTCGGCGATGATATGAGTTCCCAGAGCAATCATTGCAAATCTCCATTCCCGGAGTGATTTGCGGAGTCCCACCTCCAAAACGCCCCACCCGGATGCTTGAATCCAGGAGGGGCTGCGGCCAGGATTTGCCGACCATGGAATTCTATCGAAAGTGGACTGGGCTGTAAAGCGCGCCCGCGAAGCCTGAATCCACCGCCTGGCGCGAGAACCGAGAACGTCGAGGCCCAGTCCAGGGTGAAGAGGTCCGGCCTGGGCGGGCACGACCAGGAACCCCAGCAGGATGGAGCAGAGGATCACCCAACAGCGCATCGGGCGGATTTCGCACATCCGGCCCGAAAGACCTGCGCCGGAGGTTTTCAGACCTCCCGAAGGAAGCCGGTCCGAACCCCAGAACATGAGTGTTCCCGCAAATCAGATTCCCCCTCAGGAGGACCGAATGGCAGACCAGAAGACCCACGTCCCCCGAATGACCAACGCGGTCGGCGCCCCCGTGGCGGACAATACCCACATCCTGACGGCCGGTGCCCGAGGCCCGCAACTTCTTCAGGATGTCTGGTTTCTCGAGAAACTCGCCCACTTCGACCGGGAGGTAATCCCCGAGCGGCGCATGCACGCCAAGGGCAGCGGCGCTTTCGGCCACTTCACCGTAACCCACGACATCACCCGTTACACCCGGGCCAGGCTCTTCTCGGAGACCCGCAAGCAGACGCCGGTCTTCGTCCGCTTCTCGACGGTGGCGGGCGAGCGCGGAGCGGCCGACGCCGAGCGGGACATCCGCGGCTTCGCCATCAAGTTCTATACCGAAGAGGGCAACTGGGACCTGGTCGGCAACAACACGCCGGTCTTCTTCTTCCGCGACCCGCTCAAGTTCCCCGACCTCAACCACGCCGTCAAGCGCGACCCGCGCACCAACCTGCGCAGCGCCCACAACAACTGGGACTTCTGGACGCTGCTGCCGGAGGCGCTCCACCAGGTCACCATCACCATGAGCGNNGGCAGCCACACCTACAGCTTCATCAACGCCGCCGGGGAGCGCAACTGGGTCAAGTTCCACTGGGTGTGCGGGCAGGGCATCGAGAACCTCACCGACGCGGAGGCCGAGGCCCTCGTCGGCAAGGACCGCGAGAGCCACCAGCGCGACCTGTACGAGTCCATCGAGAACGGTGACTTCCCGAGGTGGACGCTGCACGTCCAGATCATGCCCGAGGCAGACGCGGCGAAGTACAGGTTCCATCCGTTCGACCTCACCAAGGTCTGGCTCAAGGGCGACTACCCGCTCATCGAAGTCGGCGTCATGGAGCTTGACAAGAACCCCGAGAACTACTTCGCCGACGTGGAGCAAGCCGCGTTCAACCCCGCCTCCATCGTGCCCGGCATCGGCTTCTCGCCCGACCGCATGCTGCAGGGGCGGCTGTTCTCCTACGGCGACGCCCAACGCTACCGGCTCGGCGTGAACCACCACCTGATCCCGGTCAACAAGGCCCGCTGCCCGTTCCACAGCTACCATCGGGACGGCGCCATGCGGGTCGACGGCAACTACGGGAGCACCCTGGGCTACGAGCCGAACAGCTACGGGGAATGGCAGGAACAGCCGGAATACGCCGAGCCACCCTTGAAACTCGAGGGGGACGCCGACCACTGGAACTTCCGCGAAGACGACGCCGACTACTATTCGCAGCCGGGCAAGCTGTTCGGGCTGATGAAGGCGGAACAGAAAAAGGCGCTCTTCGAGAACACCGCCCGGGCGATGGGCGACATTCCCAAAGAGATCAAGTATCGTCACATCCTCAACTGCTACAAGGCCGACCCGGATTACGGGAAGGGCGTGGCGGACGCGCTCGGGATTCCGCTGAAAGACGTACCCGGGATCAAGTAAACCCGCTTTCCCGACGATAAGGCGCTACCACGGGGCTGTCCGGTTGAACCGGGCAGCCCCGTTTCTACGCGCTTCCCCCTACGTCCGGCCCCTTGGTCAGGATTTCCTTCGCCGCCTCGACCGCTTCGGGCGTTCCCGCGAGGGTCAGCACGTCTCCCTCCCGCAGGACGTCCTTCCCCGCCGGAAGGATGGCGTTCCCATCGCTGCGCATGACGACGAGGATCTTGGCGCCGGTCAGGCTTCCCACGTTCAGTTCCTCCATCGGTTTTCCGACGCAGTAGAAGGAGGGGCCAAGCCGCAGCGTGGCGAGGTGCCCCATCCCGGGAAAGAGTTTCCTTATGCGCCTCAGCGTCTTGTCGTCCTCCGCGGCTCCCTTTTCCTCCGCCTGTTTCGCCAGGCTTTCCACGATGATCTCGGACACCGCCTTCACGTGCCCTTCCAGGTTGGCGGTGCCGCGCCAGAAAGAGATGCCGAGCAGGAGGAGTATCCCGATGAAGATGGCGGCCGACGGCAGGCCGGGCAGGAACGGCTGGAACACCGCCAGCAGCGGCAACCCGGCCAGAAGGAGGATGCAGGTCTGCAGCGTGACGATCATCGCGCGCCGGGGAGCCGCCGCCAGGTCGAGCTTGCCCGGCTCCGACGCCGGCATCGCCTTGGCGACGAGCGACAGCACCAGTCGCCGCGCCCCGCGGGCGATGGCGAAGAAGAAGACGCTGGAGACGAGGACGACCGCGGCGAGCAGGGCGTACTGCGCCGCGGCGGCGGAGAGATCCGTGACGGAGACGATCCATCCGGCAATCTCGTTTCTCCAGATGGAAGCCGCGCTCAGGATCCCGAGCATCATCGCGAAATCGACCAGCAGCAGGAGGAAGCGCCAGCGTCTTTCCCTGGGGGCTTTCGCCGGCTCCATCCCGGCCCTCATCCTTTGCAGCCAGGAGGCGTACAGCGCCGCGAACGTGTGCACCGCCCTGGGAAGGAACCGGTCGATCCGGTCCGCCGCCGGACCCGACCACCGGATCATCCAGGGGGTCAGGAGCGTGGCGGCCGCCGAAACCGTGACGGCCACCGGGTAGAGGGAATCCCGCGTGGCTCCCATGGAGAGGCCAAGGGCGGCGATGATGAAGGAGAACTCGCCGATCTGCGCGAGGCTCATGCCGGCCTGGACCGAGGTGCGGATCCCGTACCCGGCGAGAAACGCCCCGAAGGAGGCCCCGGCGACCTTTCCGCCGACGACAAGGCAAAGGAACACGGCGACGGGCGCCCAGAGCCGGACGATCAGCGCGGGATCGATCAGCATCCCCACCGAGACGAAGAACACGGCGGCGAAGGCGTCGCACAGAGGTTTCACGATCCGTTCGACCTGTCTCCCCAGGCCCGACTCGGCCACCAGCGCCCCGGCGATGAAAGCGCCCAGGGCAACGGAATACCCGAAAACGCGCGCCAGCAGGGCGCAGGCGAAACAGATGCCCACGGTCGCCACGAGCGTCGTCTCGGGGCGGTTCAGGCGGAAAACGGCCCGGACCAGGCGGGGAACCGTCAGCATCCCGACGAGCAGGAGGCCGGCCAGGAACGCGGCGAGGCGCCCCGCCGTCAAGGCGAGTTCCCGGCCGGTCACCGCGGTCCCGGTGGAGACGGCCGTGAGGATCGCCATCAGCAGGATCGCGATCAGGTCCTCGACGAT
>DIWH01000064.1 GCA_002423485.1 Candidatus Xenobium occultum
TATTCTTCCCCGGATCTCACAACGGAGCGCCCTCACCAGTCCCTGGGGTACCGGACCCCTCAGGCGGTCCACCTGGGACTGGTGGTCTGAGATGTCCCCCCCCGGCTCGGACACTGGCCCGGCCGGAGACTCTGCGACATAAGCTTAAGTTCACCTCATGCCTGTCTTGACATAGGGGACCACTATAATGGGACGAGCCCGCCCCCGAGGAGGGCCCCCCAAGACTTGTCCGCTACCGGATGCTGGAGGCCTTGGGCGAGGAAACATCCAACTGGTGGACTGCGGGGATCGCCGTCGAGACGCCCGAGGGGACCGTGACCAGGTTCGCCCTGAGCCGCTTGTTTGCGCCCCTGGACAAGAGCCTGGACGACCTCGGCCCGGAGGACTTTCCAGAGGGGCGGGACTTCGGCTCCTGGCGACCGGGCCCGGTGCAGGAAAGGTTGCTCCCTGCCGGGGGGACCCTGCTCGACCTCTGTTACCAGACCTACGTGAGCCCTCCCGAAAGTGGCGGGGCCGAGGAGGGGGAGTCCTGATCCCTCGGCAGCCACGGCCCGCCCCCCCCATCACCGACACGCGCGTGTCACCCAGGGGCGTCCTCCCGACCCACCAGGCAACCCCGGCGCCCCAGCGCCTCCTGCGCCGCCCGAGCCAGCTCGGCCTCGGTCCAGGCGCCCAGGGGGCGGCCGCGGCGATCGGTCCAGGTCAGGCCCTCCTCGGCGTTCCCGGTGACCCGCAGGTTGCCGTCGTGGATGTTGGCGTGGCACTTCGAGCAGCACAGCACCAGGTTCTCGGGCACGGTCAGCCCGCCGCTGCAGTAGAAGCTGACGTGGTGGATGTCCAGCCAGACCTCGTGCGGGCACTCCGGGTAGGCGCAGCGGAAGCCGTCACGACGCAGGACGTGGCGCCGCATCGCCGCGCCGGGATGGCGGGCGCGCGCTTCGGCTTCGTCCCAGTGGGGAACCCGGCTGCGCCAGGCCACGCCCAGGTCGGGTTCTCCGGGGATGGGCGCCTCCTCGGTGGCGGCTGCCGCCCAGGGCAGGCCAGGCATCCGGTCCAGGATCTCCCAGGCGCCGTCGGAAATCTCACCCTCGCGCACCTGCGACCCGCCGTCCATGACACGCGCGTGTCGTTCCTGGTCCGCCACCTCCCGGGCCACGGCCTGGAACTCGCGCAGGTCCTGCTCCTCTCGCAGGACCTCCAGTTCCGCGACCATCTCCCGGGTCTTCTGCAACTGGTCGGGGGTGGTGCGCAAGCGGCCCTCCACGACCTGCCGGCACATGTCCAGCCAGGCTTCCAGGGGGTCCAGCCTTCGCTCGGCCTGGGCGGAGAGGGCCGCGGTGGCGGCCTGGATCAGCTCGACCTCTTCGGGCAGGAGGTTCATGTGCAGGCGCGTGCCCGTGCTGTCGCGCTCCTCGGGCTCGTCGTCGGCCTGGCCGCCGTCCAGGGCGCGCCGGACCATCCGGCACAGGGGGCGGTAGCGCCGCGTCAGGGCCGCGTGCGTCCAGAACTCCTCGGTCTCCGGGGTGGCCACCCGCACCACCTCGCGCAGGTTGGCCCAACGGACCCGACCCGTCTCGGCCGCTTCGGCCAGCATGGGCATGTCTTCCAAGGCCTGGGCCACGCGGCGGGCCTCCCGGCCCTCGCGGGGATCCATCTGCAGACCCAGGGCCAGGAACTGGTTGAGGCAACTGTAGCCCCACTGGCTCCACAGGTCGCGCCTCTGGATCTCCAAGAGGCAGCGCCCCAGGAAGAGCCGCTCCTGGACCAGGGCCACCGAGGCTGACAGGGCCGAGGTCAGGAGCTCCTCGTCCAGCAGGTTCTCGACCTCAGGGTGACGGGTGGCCGGCCCGGATTCCATGAATTCCTCCGGGCCGGGTTCGAGGCACTTCGAGGGAAGGGCCTGGGAAGGCGGAATCGTGCCGGTGATGCTCACGGGATTTCCCTCCCGTTCGGCAGTCTGGCTGCCGGGTGGGCCGCGCCTGTGGCGGCTATTGATATTATAGAGCATGGGCTTGAAGAGCGACACCGAACAAAGTGTAAAATATTCATTCAAGAATCGATTGTGGCATGGAACGGTCGGGAAGTGACGCCGGCCTGTTCGCGCCGAGCGATGCCTTGAATAGTCCCCGCCTGCGGGGCCAGACGCCCGAGTCCCCGACCCGAGCGACCCGAGCGACCCGAGTGACACGCGCGTGTCGCTACCGGCGCTTGACGCGCCAGCGCCTGGTCCTGCCCCCACCCCACCTCGCCTGCGCCCCCTCACCCCGCGAAGGAAGCAGCCGAGCCTGCCTGGAAGCCCCGACCCCTGGAGGGTGACCCGCCTTGAAGTATCCTCTCCTGATCGGGGAAGCCGTGTCCGTCAGTTCCTTCGTGCGCGCCAGGGTCCAGCAACTCCTGGATGAGAAGCGGGTGGTCGTGTGGTACGACCCCGAGCGCTGCTTCGCCTCCATCGCCCGGGACTTCCAGGCGCCCGGGTGCGTGGTGGTGGACGGCTCGGGGTCGGTCCTTTTGGCGCGCCGACAGGCCGACTCGGCCCTGGAGGCCATGAACCGGGCTGGCGACAAGGGTGACCAGGGGGGGCAGGGCCACACGCTGCTGGTCTACTGGCCGGCCCTCCGCCCGCGGCAGCCCGAGGAGATGCTGCAGGACCCCTTCGCGGGTTTCGCGGCCCTGGGCGCCTCCTTCGGCGACCAGGAGGGCGAGCGCCTCGACTCCCTGGCCCGCCAGGCCATGCCCGACCGGGTGCAGGAGGTCGAGCGGCTCTTCCGCGAGGGTCGGCCCTCCCTGGACCTGCTGGACTCGCTGGAGTCCGGCCAGACCTGGCCCCTGCTCCAGCAGGCCCTGGGCACCGTCGCGGCCCAGGAGGTGGCCTCGCGCCTGCTGGCCGAGCCGAAGACCGCGGCTGCCCTGGAGGCCGTCCCCGGGGCCGAGGGGGAGCTGGAGCGTCTCCTGGCCGGGGCCTTCGGCTTCCGGCGCCAACCGGGGGGCGAGGAGGGCCTGCGCGCCTGGTTCGCCTGCTATGTCCTGCTCTCCGAGTTCCGCTTCGACCTGCCCCAGCCTTTCCCGGCGGCGCTCGAGCACCTGCAGACGGCACCCGAGCAGCATCGGGAAGCCATCTACCGGTTGTGCGACCGCCTGCGGGACGCCACGGCCACGCGCGAGCCCTACGTCGAGGTGGCCCGCAGCCTGGAAGAGCGGCTGCGCCTGCCTGCCCTGTGCTCAGGAATGGAGCGGCTCGGCCTGCGCGACACCTTCCCCTTCGAGGAGCGGGCCTACCTGGGCCGCCTCCAAGAATTGGTCGAGGCCGGAGACCTGGCGGGCGCCCGCCAGGTCGAGGTGGCCCGGCGCGCCTCGGTGTGGCGCCAGTTCCACGAGGAGCGGGGCCTGTTGTGGAAGCTGGCCGAGCGCTGTCTGGACTTCCTGGAGTCCGCCGCCGCGGCGCCCGTCCCGGCCGGCGGGGTCGCGGGCCGGATCGCGGCCTACGTGGACGCGGCCGGGGGCGCCAGGGTGGACACCTGCTGCCGGCGCCTGGAGCAGTCGGCCGCCGAGGTCGGCGACTTCCCCGGCGTCGAGCGCCTGGTCGACCTGTGTCGGCGCACCTACCTGGACGTGGCCAGCCGGCACCAGGAGGGCTTCCTCCAGGCGGTGGCCCGGGAGGGGTGGCCCCCGGAGGGCCTGCTGCGGCAGACCCAGGTCTTCGACCTCTTCGTCGAGGCCGAACTGCGCCAGGGTCGGCGCGTCGCCCTGGTCCTGGCCGACGCCCTGCGCTTCGAAATGGGGCGCGACCTGGCCGACAGGCTGGGCCGCCGCGGGAAGGTCCGGGTGGAGGCGGCGGCCGCCTCGCTGCCCACCACGACCCCCTGCGGGATGGCCTCGCTGATGCCCGGCGCCGATGCCACCTTGCGGCTGGAAATCGACAAGGACAAGCTGAGCCCGCAGGTCGGGGGCAGGCGCGTCTCCACCTCCGCCGAGCGCATGGACCTGCTGCGCTCCCGTTACGGCGACCGGATGAGCGAGTGGACCACCGCGAAGTTCCTGGACCGCAAGTTCTCCACCCTCAGCCAGGAACTGCAGAATCGGGACCTGGTGGTGGTGCGCAGCGGCGAGTTGGACACGGTGGGTGAGAAGCTGACCAGCCACCAGGCCCGTCGCTGGATGACCGAGAGCCTGCTGGACCTCGAGCGGGTGGGCGACCGCCTGGCCCGCTGCGGCTTCCACCGGGTCGTCCTGGCCGCCGACCACGGTTTCGTGCTGCTCTCGGAACTGCCGGTGGGGGACACGCTTGCCCTGCCCCCCGGGGACTGGGCCGTGCGCTGGCGCCGCAGTGCGTTGGGCTCGGCTGCGGGCTCCGCGCCCGGGGTGCTGGTGCTCGAGACGGCTGGGCTGGGCCTGCGCACCTCCCAGCCCGACCTGGCTCTGGCCACGGGTTTCCGGGCGTTCCAGGGAGGCTCGGCCTATTTCCACGAGGGGCTGTCGCTTCAGGAGGCGATCGTCCCGGTGGTCCTCTTCGAACCCGAAGCAGGTTTGGAGCAAGCCGGGCTCGAGCCCCAGTTGACCCTCAGCTACCGCTCGGATTCCTTCACCAGCCGGGTCATCGGGTTGAAGCTCGAGAACCGCAGCCTGATGCCCGGCGACCTGCGGGTCCGCCTCGAGGTCCGGCTGGTCCTCGAGAAGGGCAAGGTCGGCCCGATCGTCGGCGAGGCCGCCGACTGCGACGCCCGGGATCCCGCCACCGGGATCCTGACCCTGGCCCAGGGCGTGGTGACCCCGGTACCGGTGCGCTTGTTCGACGACATCCAGGGCGAGCGCATCGAGATCCGGGCCTACGAGGCCGTAGAGCCCGGCGCCTTGCTGCACAGCCTGCAACTCAAGAACCGGATGTTGGACTGACGGGAGGCCTGGCGTGGAACTTGACAGCGTCGATCGCAAACTTGTCGAGCAGTTCAGCGGCAAGGTGGTCCGCAAGGACCTGCTGCACCAGATCAAGGGAGGCGAGAACGTCCCCTCCTACGTGCTGGAGTACCTGCTGGGCAAGTACTGCGCCTCGGACGACGAGGAGGAGATCCGGCTCGGCATCGAGGCCGTCAAGGAGACGCTGCGCACCAACTACTTCCGCCACGACGAGGCCAACAAGGCCCAGGCCATGGTCGAGCAGAAGGGGCGGCACCGCTTCATCGACCGCGTCGAGGTGCGCTTCCTGGCCAGCGAGGGGAAGTACTGGGCCGCCCTGGACAACTTCGGCTTCCGGCGCATCCACGTGGCCGAGGAGTTCTATCGCCGCTACGACCGGTTGCTGGAAGGCGGCGTGTGGGCCATCGTGGACCTGGAATACCGGATGAACGAGGAGGGTCCCAAGGGAAGCCCCTTCCACATCGCGGACCTCAAGCCGATCCAACTGGCCCGCTTCGACTTCGACGACTATTGCCAGGCCCAGCAGGCCTTCACGGCCGAGGAGTGGACCGACTCGCTGCTGCGCAGCCTGGGGCTCGAGCCCGCCCGCTTCGACCGCCGCCTGAAGCTGCTGCAACTGGCGCGCTTCATCCCCTTCGTCGAGAAGAACTACAACTTCATCGAGCTGGGCCCCCGCGGAACCGGCAAGTCCTACGCCTTCAGCGAGATGTCGCCCTACTGCATCCTCATCTCCGGAGGCAAGGCCAGCACAGCCAACCTCTTCTACAACAACGCCCGCCGCCAGGTGGGCCTGGTCGGCGTGTGGGACGTCGTGGCCTTCGACGAGGTGGGGGGGATGAAGGTCACCGACCCCGACGCCCTGCAGATCATGAAGGACTACATGGCCAACGGCCGGTTCAGCCGTGGCCTGACGCAGGTCTACGCGGACGCCTCGCTGGTCTTCGTCGGAAACCTGAACCAGCCCGTCGAGACCCTGGTGGCCAACAGCGCCACCGACCTCTTCCAACCGCTGGCCAAGGAGTTCGACCTGGCGCTGCTGGACCGCATGAACTTCTACATGCCCGGCTGGGAGGTGCCCAAGAACTCCAAGGACCTCCTGACGGACCACTACGGCTTCGTGACCGACTACCTGGCCGAGGCCTTCCGGCACCTGCGCCGCGAGAACCGCTTCGACGCCCTGGAGCAGCACTTCCGCCTGGGCTCCCACGTGGAGGGCCGCGACGCCAGCAGCATCAAGAGGACGGTCAGCGGCTTCCTGAAGCTGCTGCACCCCGCCGGCAACTACGGCAAGGAGGAGGTCCAGGAGTACCTGGAGCTGGCCATGGAGGGCCGACGCCGGGTCAAGGAACAGCTCAAGAAGCGCGGTTCCTTCGAGTTCTACAAGACCAGCTTCTCCCACATCGACGCCCAGACCGGCCGCGAGGTCACCGTGGCCGTGCCCGAGCAGGGCGGCCGCGGGGCGATCTCCCAGGATCCGCTGCCTGCCGGAGCGGTCTACGCCGCCAGCGCCGACGGCGAGTCGAAGGTGGCCCTCTACCGCCTGGAGGTGACGGCCACCCCCGGGACCGGCAAGCTGCGGACTCCGGCCGGCCTGGACAGGGGCCTGAAGGAGTCGCTTCTGCGGGCCCACGCCTACCTGCAGTCGGTGAAGGACCGGCTCGGCCTGGCGCCGCTCCTGGCCCAGAAGGACCTGATCGCCGAGGCCGTCGATCTGACGGGCGGGCGGGTCGAGTGCGAGTGCGGCGTGGCCTTCTACCTGGCCATGCTCTCGGCTCTCCAGGACCGCAGGCTCCAGCCCGGCACGGTGGTGCTGGGCGACCTGACCATCCAGGGCAACCTGCGGGCCCTGCCCTCCCTCGCCGAGCCCCTTCAGGTGGTGCTGGACAACGGCGCCCTGCGGGCCCTGGTCCCCCTGGGCAACAAGTCCCAGTTCGCCACCCTGCCCGAAGAGGTGGTCGAGAAGATGGACCTGGTCTTCTTCGGTGACCCCGAGCGCGCGGCCAGCAAGGCGTTGGAGGGCTGAGTCCTCCGCAACCCCGTGTCCAGGACTGTCGTCCTACTCCTCCGACGGGCCGGAGAGGGCTTCCTCCAGGCGCTCCTCGAGGACTCCCAGGGGATGGAAGCCTTCCAGGTGCTGCAGCGGCCGTCCCTGGCGATCCAGGATCCAGGTGGTCGGCAGAGACTGCAGATCCAGCATGTCGAAGGTGGCTTCATCGCCCAGGGCCACGTCGAAGAGGGCGGCGTGGTCCTGGATGGCCTGGCGGACCCGGGGCGGGTCGGTCTCGTAGGCCAGGCAGAGAATCCGAACCCCTCGGTTGCCGAAGCGTTCGTGAAGCTCCTGCAGGCGCTGGAACTGCTGGTCGGATTGCTCGAACCAGGTCGGCGCCCAGACCTCCAGCACCGTGACGGCGTCGGTTCCGGGGGTGAAGCCGACGGGCTTGCCCTCGGCGTCCTTCAGGGTGAACGCGGGCACGGGACTTCCGGTTCCCTGGGCTGGAGAAGCCGTCGGCTGGCCTGGGGCCGGAGTCTGGGGGGCCCGGCCGCAGGCCGTCAGCAAGGTCAGGGTCAAGAAGATTCCGACAATCGAAAGAACATGTCTCATCCGGTCTCCTCTTCTGTGTCCAGGCCCTCGACCCTGGCGGCAGGATCGACCAGCAAGGTGCGCTCGCCCCGGTAGATTACCTTTCCAGGCGGACTTCCCGGGGGCTTCTTGACTTTGTGGATCGGGGTGCAGACCACTTCGACCGAGGTGGCCGAACCCGCCTGGCTGAACCGGGCAGCCAGGACGGCGGCGGCCCGCAGGGTCTCTTCGGTGGGGATCCGCCCGGCGGTCCGCAGGACCACGTGCGCTCCGGGGATGTTCCGGGCGTGGAACCACAGGTCGTCGCGGCTGGCCACCTTCAAGGTCAGCTTCTCATTCTGGCGGGGGTTCCGGCCGACCAGGATGGCCAGACCCTCGTGGCGGAAGCGTCTCGGCCCCGGGGAGGGGGCCTGCATGCGGCGCTTGGGGCGGGCGGACGCTCCAGGGCGCTCCTCGCGCCACATCTGACGGATCTCCTCAAGCTCCTGTGCGCTGGAGGCGTCTTGGAGGGCCAGCAGGACCTCCTCGATGAACTCCAGCTCCGAGCGGACCCGAGCCAGAGGCGCCTCCAGGGCCTTCTGGGCGCGCTGCAACCGCCGGTACTCGCGGAACATGCGCTGGGCGTTCTCGGCAGCGGAGCGGGAGGCGTCCAGGGAGATCTCGATCTCCCGCCCCTCCCAGTCGGGGAGGCGCACCCGGTCGCTTCCCCGAGGGATCTCGTGGCAGTGGGCCAGCACGAGCTCACCTGCCAGGCGTCGCGAATCCGCTTGCCGGGCGCGCTCCAGATCCTCCGTGCGGCGTTCCAGGACCGTGCGGGCCTTGCGCTGGGTCCGCCGGACCAGGCCCTCCAACTCGGCCCGTTCGTCCCGGACTCCGGGGGGACCGGAATCTTCCTGGAGGGCTTCCTGAACGCTGGAGAAGAGGACCTCGCCGGGCTCTCCCAGGGGCCAGGGCGAGACCCGGCCCCCGGGCAGCCGGACGGGGTCGAATCGGCCGACCTCGAGCCGGCTCCGCCAGTCAGGCCAGGTTGCGGCCAGGGCGGCCAGGGCCTCCTGGGTCAGGGGCGAGCCGGGGTCCAGGCCGGCCAGGCGGCAGGCGAAGCGGCACTGCTGGGGTGGCAGGCCGAAGAGCGCCCGGCCCACGGCCCGTGCGGCCGGTTCACCCAGCGCGGGGCGGAGCAGGGCGGGCAGATCGACTCCAGTGACCTCCAGGGCCTCCGGTCGGTCTGGCCGCGGGGGGACGGCGTAGTCCCGGCCCGGACGAAGTCTCCGAGACCCCTCGCGTTCGGGGTTCAACATCCCGGCCAGGCGCCCGGATTCAGCCACCAGGAAGAGGTTGTTGGAGCGTCCGGGGATCTCGACCACCAGGGACCAGCCCTGGAAGTCCAGCCAGACCGACCGTTCCATGCCTTTCTGGTGCACCTTCAGCAGAGGAAGCCCTGAAAGGTGCTTGCGGACCAGCATCGTGAAGGCCGAGGGCTCGCGGGCTGGAGAAAGCGGCCCCTCCACCAGGACCACCCGGGCGTCGTCGGGGGCCAACCGGATCAACAACCGATGGGTCACCCCGGGTCGGCGGAAGTGGAGGGCCAGGTCCTGTTCACTGAGCTGGGAGACCTTCTGCAGGAGGCCTCCTGCAAGGAGCGGGGCGAGCTCGAGGCAGGCCGCCCGCAGGGTGATGGAGTCGACGATCATGTCTCCGCCCTTCTCCGCAGCGCCCCCAGGAGCCTGTGTGAACACCGCGTCGGTCGCCTCGCCGGGTTTCTTGCACCCCCGCTGTGCTGCAAAAAAGTCTCATTTGCTACCAGCAAACCACGACCCTTTGCGCCTTGCGGGTTGCACAAGATCCCTCGGTGATGCTCGGTCCGGAGACTCACACAGGCCCCTGGGAGCCTGTGTGAACGCCGCGTCGGTCGCCTCGCCGGGTCTTTTCCGCCACGCTCCTCACCCTGCCCGCCAGGAGGGGAGGATTCCCTTCGGGAGGCGAGAAAGCGGCCCGACCCATGGGCTTGATCCCGATCGGATACGGCAACTACGTCTCCTCGGGGCGGATCCTCGCGGCAGTGGTTCCTGATTCTGCCCCTGTGCGGCGGGCGGTCAGCGAGGGCCGACGCCAAAGCCGGGTGGTGGATGCCACGGCCGGCCACAGGACCCGGACTGTCCTGTTCATGGACACCGGGCAACTGGTTCTCTCGGCTCTCTCGACCGAGACCCTGGCCAACCGGGTGCGCCGCCACGGCTCGCTGGCAGGACCGGTGGAGCCGGGCCCCGAGGAGGTGGACGAGGAATGACTGGTTCGCGCAAAGGTCTCCTGGTGGTGGTCTCCGGACCCTCGGGGGTCGGCAAGGGAACCATTCTCGAGCGCCTCCTGGCGCGCCGGAAGGACTGCGTCTTTTCGATTTCGGCCACCACCCGCACTCCCCGGCCCGGCGAAGTCGACGGTCAGCACTATTACTTCCTGGCCCCCGAGACCTTCAACGACTGGATCGAGCGGGATCGTTTCCTGGAGTGGAACCAGGTGCACAGCGCCTACTACGGCACCCCTCGGGAGTTCGTCGAGAAGACCCGTGCCCAGGGACGACACGTGGTGCTGGACGTGGACGTGAAGGGCGGTCTGGAGGTGATGACCGCCGAATCGGACTGCGTCAGCATCTTCCTGGCCCCTCCGGATCTGGAGGCCCTGCGTTGGCGTCTGCGCCACCGCGGGACCGAGAGCGCTGAAGAGATCGCCGGGCGCCTGCTGGTGGCCCGCAGCGAACTCAAGCACATGGACCGCTACGCCTATACGATCGTCAATGACGAGATCGAACGGGCCGAGGCCCAGTTGCAGGCCGTCCTGGAAGCGGAGATGGTGCGGACGGTCCGCGTCGTCGCCGACGGGCAGGTCCAGGCCCTGTTCGGCCCGGACCCGGAGCCGGCCTTCTCGAAGCCGCCAGGACCGTGAACCCGGCGCGCGTCCTCGGCGCTCTGCTCCTCCTGCTCTTGCCAGCGCTGCTGCCTTGGGGGCCGCAGGGGCTCGGGGCCACCCCCCGCGAGGTCGCCGCCGGAGGAGCGGCGGTGGTCGCCCTGCCTGCCGACCTGCGGGGGTTGGACCCCGGGGAGGTGATGGACCGGACCTCGTGGAGGGTCTTGTCATGCGTCTTCGAGACGCTGGTCCGTCCCGGGCCCGAACCCGGCCAGGTCCTGCCCGCCCTGGCCGCGTCCTGGACGAGCTCGGGCAACGGGCGCGAGTGGGTGCTGGAACTGCGGCGGGGCGTCCGCTTCCACGACGGAGAGCCCTTGACCGCCTCCGCTGCGGCCAACTCCCTGCGCCGCTTCTCCGACCCTGGACCCCGGCGGGGACGCGGCACCTTCTTCCGCTGCCTGCTGGGAGGTCCGACTCCGGTCGTCCAGCACGTCAGGGCATTGGATTCCCACTCGCTTCAGATCGTGCTGCGCGAGCCCACGCCTGGCTTCCTGGAGGTCCTGGCCCATCCTCCGATGGCCATCGTGGCCCCTTCCATGGTCGCCCCCGGAGCCGGCGAGGCCCGTCCGGTTGGAACCGGGCCCTTCCGCTTCGTCGAGAGGCGTTCCGGCCAGCGGGTGACCCTGGAATCCAACCCGCAGTACTGGGGAGGGGCCCCCGCCCTGGACCACCTGGTGTTCACGGTGGTGCCCCGGGCCTCGGCCCGTCAGCGCGAGCTGGCCCGAGGGAATGCGGACATGGCCCTGGCCGTCGACCTGTTGGCGGTTGACGAGTTGAAGAAGTCTGGAACCTTCCGGCTGGCTCCAGCCGGGGGTCTGAACTCCTGGTCGCTGGTGATGAACTGTTCGCGCAATCCCTGGAGCGACATCCGCACCCGGCTGGCCCTGCAGCATGCCCTTCCCCGGGCGGTCCTGGCCAGGAACCTTGCTGGTTCACGCATGGCTCCGGCCACCGGGGTGCTTTCGCCCCGAAGCTGGGCCTTTGACGAGACCGAGAGGGGCTACGCCTGGCGACCCGAGAGGGCCCGACGGCTCCTGTCCAGGGTCAGGATGCCCTCCTCCGAACCGGTCCTGCTGCTCTACCCCGCGGAGTCCCCGGTCCTGGCGGATCCCGGAGCCCTGGCCCGGAAGATTGCCGAGGGGCTCACCAAGGTCGGATTGCCGGTTCGTCCCCGGGCCCTGCCCCCGGCCGAGTTCACGGATTGCCTCCGCCGTGGGGCCTACGACCTGGCGCTGCAGTTGGAGGAGAAGGGGATGGTGGATCCCGACCTGGACCTGTATCCGGCCTGGTCCCGCGAGAACCGGTTCCCAGGGGGGACCAACGTCTCGCGCTTCTCCAGCGGCCGGCTCCAGGACCTGCTGGTCATGGCCCGTTCGATTGGCGAACCGGAGCATCGACTCCGTCTTTACGGGGAGATCCAGCAGCAGCTCTGGAAGGCCGCTCCCACGGTTCCCCTGGCCTGGTCCCTGGAAGTCAACGCCTGGCGTCAGGAGCTGGAGGGTGTGACGGTGGATCGCCTGGGGATCCAGGATTATTCTCGGGCGGGGCTGGTGCCTCGCTGAGGGGGGCCCCGGAGGAGGGCCCGGGAGCCAGGTAGCCGGGTGGGGAGGGGTGTCGGCGCAAGACCCGGACGTACTCCTCCCACAGCGGGATCTCCTCCACCGTCGAGTAGCGGATCGGGCGGGTGAAGATGCAGTGGTCGGGCAGTCTGGAGAGGACGGGGAGGTAGGGCCCGGCCAGGCGGCAGGCCAGGGGGCGCCGGTCGTAGACCCCACAGCCTCGGCCCTGGACGTACAGTGGACAGCGCCACTCGGGAAGCCCGAGTCTCTCGTCCTGGTCGGGGGTGACGGCCACGCGGAAACGGGCCAGGTCCGCTTCCCCCCGGGCCTCCAACTCCTGGGTCAGGTAGTCCCATTCATGGCGGGAGAGGTAGAAGAACCATCGGCAGCAGTCGCCGCAGGTTCCACAAGGGTTGGATCCCTGGTCGGCAGGGAGATCCGGTCCGGGGAGGATCTCGTCGAGTCGCCTGTAGAACTCACGCAGGTCCGAGAAGGGGTCCAGCGGCGTCGCCTCCTGACTCATCTGGCTGCCTTCATCCTACAACGAGCCGTCCCGATCGGGCCAGTCCCCAGTCCGGGCGCTGTGGAGAGTCGACTTGCACAACACGAGGCTTCTGGTCTGGGTCCTGATCCTGGTCGGCGTGCTGGGGGGCGCGGTGGCGGCCGTCCTGTACCTGACCCAACATGAGCTGCCCCCTGCGACCGAGAGGGTGGTGGGGGCGGCGACGCGGGGAAACCTGCCTGGAGAACTGGCCGAACCCGCCGGGGTGGCCGTCGACCCGAGCGGCAACTCCTACGCGGTCGACACGGGGAATCAGCGGATTCAGCGCTTCGACGTCGAGGGCAGACTGATCGACGTGTGGGGCGGTCCGGGCGCGGATCGGAATCAGTTCCGTGAGCCCCTGCGCATCGAACTGGCTCCCGATGGCACCTTGTGGGTGGCCGATACCGGCAACGACCGTC
The DNA here is from genome assembly GCA_002423485.1 of Candidatus Xenobium occultum. Classification (GTDB taxonomy): domain Bacteria; phylum Vulcanimicrobiota; class Xenobia; order Xenobiales; family Xenobiaceae; genus Xenobium; species Xenobium occultum. Next base: position 12,976 of record DIWH01000064.1, read on the forward strand.
TGCAGCACTTCGACTCTCGGGGGGGCTACCTGGGTGAGCTCGGCTCGTTGGGATCCCAGCCCGGGCAGTTTGCCGGACCGATCGGGATGGCCTTCGACAAGTCGGGCGAGATGTGGGTGGCCGACAGTCGGAACAACCGACTCCAGCAGTTCGGTCCCCAAGGCAACGTCCTGAAAATCCTGGAACGCGCGGACCAGGTCCCCTTTCGCGAGCCTTGGGGGGTGGCCGTGGACAGCCTGGGCAACCTCTACGTGGCCAACACGGGGGCCCACCAGGTCCTGAAACTGACTCCCGAGGGGGAACTGCTCAAGAAGTGGGGGCTTCCGGGGAAGGGGGAGGGAGAGTTCCGCCACCCCACCGATGTCCTGGTGACCTCGGAGGGCTCGGTCCTGGTCGTCGACTCGGGCAACAACCGGATTCAGAAGTTCACCCAGCAAGGTGATTTCGAGGCCGAATGGGGACAGACCGGGATCGCCCCGGGCCAGTTCCAGAAGCCCCAACAGATTGCCGAGGGGCCGGGCGACCGGATCCTGGTGGCAGATTCCGGAAACCACCGGATTCAGGTCCTGCGCATCCGCCGTCCCAATCAGCTCTTCGCCCCCTCGCCGCAGGCCCTTCCCACCCGACCCGAGGTCCCAGGCCCGGAAGAGATCCCGACCGTCCAGGTCACCCCTGCTCCCGAAGGGAGCCCGACTGGAGAGGGGAGCCCGGCTCCCTCCTCCGCCGGGAGTCCGGCCCCCGGGACCAGCCCCTCTCCGGCAGGGGCGTCCCCTTCGCCTGCGGTGTCTCCGACGCCCTCCGAACATGGGGTCATCCCGCCGCCCCAGGACGCCAGCCCCGAGCCGAGTCCTGAACCCAGCGCGGCGCGATTCTGACCCGGCCGGGTCGAGAGGAGGAGCTCGAGGTGGACCTTCCGCCTCTCTTGGACGGTTTTCGACCGGTCCTGGACCTGGTCGTGTCCGAGGCCGAAGCCCGGGATTTGCCGGTCTTCCTGGTGGGAGGTGCGGTTCGCGATGCCCTGAGGGGCGTGCCCGCCAAGGACCTGGACCTGGTCGTCGAGACGGGGTCTCCAGGTCAGGTCCTGGAGTTGGCTGAATCCCTGGCCCGCCTCCTGGGAGGCACCTTCGTCCCCCTTGACAGGGTCCGGGGTATTGCCAGGATCGTCCTGAGGGAGGGGCGCGATCTGGACCTGGCTGCCCGGGTCGGTTCCAGCCTGGAGGACGACCTGCGGCATCGGGACTTCACCCTCAACGCCATGGCCTGGGACATGAAGGCCGGCAGGCTTCTGGATCCCACGGGCGGCCGCTCCGACCTCGCAGGGCAGATTCTCCGACCGGCGGGCCCTACCAGCCTGGCCGACGATCCCCTGCGCACCATGCGGGCCCTGCGCATGCTGTGTTCCCTTCCCCTGAGGCCGGCCCCAGGACTGGCGGAAGCCCTCCAAGCCCATGCCGGGCAGCTTTGCCGCGTCTCGCCCGAGCGCATCCGGGACGAGCTCTTCGCCTGCCTTCAGGCCGGCCTGCCGCCCCACTGGGAGCTCTTCGTCCAGTCTGGCCTGCTGGGGGAGGTCCTTCCCGAAACCGGGGGGCTTCCCGGCGTGCAGGGGAGGCGGGCCCTGGCCACCTTGACCGCCCTGGAGGGCATGCAGTCCTCCGGCTATGAGGCCCTGACCGGCTGCCCGGAAGCGCTGCGCTCACACCTCGAAAGGCCTCTGGCCGCCAGCCGCCGCCCCCTGGAACTTCTCAAACTGGCTGCCATTCTGGAGGCCCGGCCGGCGGACTCTGGAGCGATTCCGCAGGGGGAAGCCGACCGGATCGAGAGCGCGGGTCGGCACCTGGTCCTGTCCAAGCGGGAGATCCGCCGCCTGGTCCGTCTGCTGACCATGCACAGGCAGCCTTGGGTCCTGGCCCGGCGCCAGGCTTCCCCGGGGCCGTGGTGTCGTCTGTTCCGGGAGGCCGGACAGGCGGCTCCCGACGTGCTGGTCTTCGCGGTTGCCTGCGGGTCGGACGCCGGTCGGGAAGAGGACCGGGCTTCTCTGGAGCACATCCGACCCATGCTGGACGATTTCTTCCAGGAAGGACGGGTCGCCCGCCCGAAGAGTCCTGTGACCGGCGCAGACCTGGCGCACGCCTTCGGCCTGCCGCGCGGTCCCCTGGTGGGCCACCTCCTGGAGCAACTGGCCGAGGCGGTGGCCGCCGGTCAGGTGCAATCCCGGAAGGAAGCCCTGGTCCTGGCCGCGGAATGGTTGGCCAGGGATTCCTGAACCGGTCCAGGTTCTCGCGGAGGCAGGATGGCTCCCATCCACATCGGTCGTTACAGGATCATCGAGGAACTCGGTCGTGGGGGCATGGGCGTGGTCTACCGCGGGGAGGACCCCGTCCTGGAACGCCAGGTGGCCATCAAGGTCCTGCCCCCCAAGAAGCTGACCCAGAAGGCGGTCGACCGCTTCCTGCGGGAGGCCAAGACGGCGGCCCGGCTGGACAGCCCCTACATCGTCAAGATCCACGACATCGGGGAAATGGACGAGATCCACTTCATCGTGATGGAGTTCGTCGAGGGGCAGACCCTGGGGGAGATCCTCTCGGACGAAGAAGCCCCTGGCTCGCAGGCATTCGAGGAGAGGCTCCGGATCTTCTGGCAGGTCCTGCAGGCCGTCCGGTATGCCCACGACAACGGGGTCATCCACCGGGACCTGAAGCCCGACAACATCATGGTCACCTCCGCGGGCCACGTGAAGGTGATGGACTTCGGGTTGGCCTTCTTCGAAGGAAGCCACTCCCTGACCGAGGTCGGCCAGGTGATGGGGACGGCCGCCTACGTCTCTCCGGAGCAGGCCCTGGGGCGCCTGACCGACCCGCGCACCGACATCTACTCGCTGGGCGTCATCCTCTTCGAGATGGTGACAGGCCGCTGGCCCTTCAGCGCCAGCAACCCTCTGGAGATGTTCCGCAAGGTGGCCGAGGCCCCACCACCCTCGCCGCGCGACTTCAACTCCTCGGTCCCCCTCTCCCTGGAGATGATCATCCTGCGCTCCTTGCGCAAGGACCCTGAGGACCGCTATCAGAACCTGGGCGAGTTCATCGCGGACTTCGAGCACTTCCTGAAGCGCTCCAGCCTGCGCGTCGAGCTGCCGGGCTCGGGCCCCCCTTCGTTCGAGGCTCCCTCGTCGCCGTCGGTCACGCTGGAACCGGCCTCCTGGAAGGCCCCCGCGCCACCCCCCCCGGCGCCCGTCTTCCCAGCTCCGGGTCCAGCCCTGAAGGCTCCCTTGGAGGCGACCAGGGCCGACGTTCCGGTGGACTCTCCCAAGCCGTCTCCCCGGCCCTTCTCGCCGGCGGCCCCCCCCCTGGGCACCGCCCTGCCCCAGGCCCCGATGGGGGCTTCTCTTCCTCCGCCGGCGCGCCCGATCGAGCGGGACCCCGTCTCGGAGGCCCTGGGCTACCCGGTCGCCGGCACCGCAGCCCCTGAGGCCTCGCCGACGCCGCCAGCTCCACCCTCCGCGGCACCTCCGCCACTTTCGGCCTCTCCGCCTTCCGCGGGCCGCGCCACGGCTACCTACCAGCCCTACATCCAGAGCCCGACCGGCAGCGTTGCCAGCACCTCTTGGATGGCCAACGTGCGCCAGGAACAGGTCACCGGGCGGATCGACCAGTTGATGGACCGGCTTCGCGACGACGAGGCCCAGCAGAATCGTTTGCTGGCCGAGCGTCCCGAGCCCGCCCGGACGGTCTGCGCCCGCTGTGGGGCCGAGAATCCCGCCGAGCGCAAGCTCTGCGCCGAGTGCGGGGAGGTCCTGTCCCCTTCGCACTTCGTCGTGGATCGGGAGGCCCGGACCCACATGGAGTCTGGCCTCAGCCTGTACCGCAACGGTCGCTACAAGGACGCCATCTTCGAGTTCCTCCAGGCCCTGTCTCGGGACGAGGACATGGGAGAGGCCCACCTGTACCTGGGGCGGGCCTACCTGGAGACCGAGGAGTTCGGGCGGGCCCGCGAGAGCCTGGAGAGGGCCGTTGAGCTGATGGAGGACAGCGCCGACCCCTACCTGGGCCTGGCGGACTTCTTCCAGAGGACCGATCAGCCCGAGCAGGTCATCTCGACCCTGCACGGGGCCCTGGACCGGGACCCGGCTGACGCCAACACCCGCTGCCGTCTGGCTTTCCTCTACCACGAATCCGGGCGCCTGGACGCGGCCATCGACCAGTATCTGCAAGCGATCGCCCACCAGCCCGAGCACCTCGAGGCCAATCGGCAACTGGGCTTGATCCTGGCCGCGTCGGACCGCCTGGATGAGGCGATCCCCTTCCTGGAGCAGGCCTGCCTGCTGGACCCCCGGGACCCCCACACCCACAGCCTGCTGGCCCGGCTCTACGCGCGCCGTCGGCACTACAGCCACGCCCAGCAGGCTCTGCGGATGGCCATCCAACTGGACACGCAGGATGCCTCCCTGCGGGCCGATCTGGCTGCCGTCTACCAGGCCCAGAACCAGGACCATCTGGCCGCCCAGGAGCTGCAGGAGGCCCTGGAGCTGGACAGGGGCAACCGGGATGCCTCGCTGCGTCTGGCCCAACTCCTGGAACGCCACGGCAACACTGCCGAGGCCGTCCGCCGCCTGGACAAGGCCTTGGAGTTCCATCCCCAGGACCTGCAGATCCATCGCCAGTTGGGCGAACTGCACATGCGTTCGGGTCGACTGGATGACGCCCTGAGCCACTTCGAAGAGGTCGTCAAGCTGGACCCCGCCAGCGCCGAGCTGCACCACCGCCTGGGACGGATCTACCTCAAGAAGCGCTACGACGAGCAGTCGGTCCAGGCCTACCGCAAGGCCGTCGAGCTGCATCCGGTGAACTCCGAGTTCCGCGAAGACCTGGCCATGGCCTACTACTGCTCGGGTCAGATCCCGTCGGCTATTCACGAACTCTCCAAAGCCTCCCGCCTGGACTACACCAACGCCAGTTATCCCAAGGCCCTGGGCATGCTGCACGTCGAGCAGGGGGAGTATGAGGAGGCCGTCCGCGACCTCAAGCGCAGCCTGGAGCTGGCTCCGGCGGATGCCCAGGCTCACGGGATGCTGGGTCAGGCCCTGGCCCGACAGGGCCTGACCAACCTCGCCATCGCCGAGTATGAGCGTGCCCTGGACCTGGACCCGGATCTGTACCTGCTGCATCTCTCGATGGCCCGGGCCTACGCCCAGGCGGGTCGGCACGAACGGGCCGTCGAGTCCTTCCGCAAGTTCCTGGCCCGGGTGGGCAACCAGGAGAAGACGCGGATGCTGGGCGAGGCCTACGTGGACATGGGCCGTTCTTACCTGGCGAACAACAACCCCGCCCGGGCGGCAGAGGTCTTCCAGGCCGCGCTGCAGCGCAACCCCAGGGATGCCCGGGCGCTTCACGGCTTGGCCGAGGTGGCCCTGGCCCGCAAGGATTACGCCAAGGCTCAACGTTGGTTGGACCGGGCCTTGCAGGCCGAGCCTCGGAGCTGCGAACTGAAGATCACCCAGGCTCGGATCCAGGGGCTGCAAGGACACTGGGGAAACGCCGTGACCCTGATGCAGGAAGCCCTGCAGGACAGCCCGCGCCGTCCCGACCTGCACGAGGAGCTGGGGCGGGTGCTGCGCAAGGCTGGACGGTTCCAGGACGCGGTCGACGTCTTCCAGCGCGCGGCCCGGATCTTCCCCGATCAGGAGGGGTATTTCCTGTGGTTGACCGGCCGGGTCCAGTTCCGTCAGGATCTCTTCGCTGAAGCCGCCTGGTCCTACCGCAAGGCGCTGGAGACCATGCAGCACGACTGGAGGATCCACGCGGATCTGGGAAAGGCCTGCGCCAGCCTGGTGGAGATGGACGAAGCCTCCGCGGCCTTCGAGAAGGCCCTGGAGCTGGCTCCGGAGGACGAGGTTCCCCGCCTTCGCAAGATGGCCAGCCGGCTGGCGTCGGTCCACGGGTAGGAACCGGCCCGTCCCGGTCCTTGGCAGGACTCCCGGCCGTGGTCAGGAACCTTGTGTTTTCCCACCGGTCGCCTGGACGCCGTCCTGGGGCGGGAGGGAGACAGCAGGGCGGTCGATGGTCGCCCGAGACGGCGGGAGGTATGGATCTTTGCGGATGGGGTATCGGATGCTGGCCCTCATGGTCAGCCTGGGCGTGGCCTTGTTGGTGTCGTCGGTCGGACTTCGAGCCGAGGAGAAGGCCAGGGAGGCAGCCCCCAACCTGGCAATCCTGATCGTCGGAGACGAGGGCAATGCCACCATGCTCCGCGAGGAGAAGGCCCTGATCGCCGAAATGACCCGCCTGCTCACCGCCAAGACGGAAGGGGAGGCCCCAGGCGAGCGCTTTCCCCATGCCCGCACCCTGCAGGTCTATTCCTACCACTTCAACCAACCGCGCGAGAGGCAATACTGCGAGAAGAGGTTGAACATCCTGGCGGAGGACCTGCTCTTCGTCGGGATCGTCGAGCTCCAGGATCGCCTCCCCCGCAAGGTGCTCTATCGCCTGGACCGGATCGTCCGCGCCCGGCGTTCGGCCGAGGATGTCCTGTCGCGCGCCGAGGAGATGTTGGCCCCCGACAAGCCGGTTCAGCCGGTGGAGTCAGAGCCCGATTCCGAGCCGACCACGCCGTCCTCGGCTCCCTCACCCTCTCCGTCCCCTTCGACCTCACCGTCGCCAGCGGCCTCTTCCTCCCCATCGGGCGGGGCTGCCCAGCCGATCCGCCCGGCGGCGGTCCGCACCCCGGCCGGGGGCGCCTCCTCCACGGTCACTTCTGCCCCCGTGGTGGTCCGGACTCCAGCCTCGGCCCCGCGGGTGACCACCTGGCGGGTCCAGGTCGGTTCGTTTGCAGCCTTGGCCAACGCCCAGGAGCTGGTGAGCCAGCTCAAGGCCAAGGGGCACGAGTCCCGGATCGACCACTCCACCCGCAACGGGGTGAACCTCTTCCGGGTCTACGTCGGCTCCTCGGCGGACCGGCAGGGCGCCCAGGCCCTCCTGGACACCCTGAAGAAGGATGGCTTCAACCAGGCCTTCCTGGTGGCCCCTGACGAGGGCTGAGCCTCCAGACGAGCCGGCTTCCTACGGCCTGTATGCGCGGGTCGTGGTGGAGGTCACCGCGCGGGCCCTGAACCGCCCCTTCACCTACGGCATCCCCGACGAGCTGCACGGGGAGGTCCAGGTCGGGAGCACCGTCGAGGTTCCCTTCGGGACCCGGCGTCTGGTGGGATTCGTGTTGGAGATCCTCCCGGACCCCGGACCGGAGGCTGCGCTCCATCGCCTGCGCCCGCTCGTGCGGTTGTTGGATCCCACCCCCTTCTGGGGGCAGGACCTCCTGCATCTGGCCGAATGGATGCGCCGCTTCTATGGTTGCACGTGGCTGGAGGCCTTGCAGACCGCGATCCCCGGCCCCGTCCTTCGGCGGGCTCGCGCGGCCCGGACCGCGACGCGTCGGTCTCGGCCGCGGGCCCTGCCCAGCGTCGAGCCGGTTCAGGCCTACCCCGAGATCGCCCCGAATCAGGCTCAGCAACTGGCCCTGGAGGCGATTCGGGAGGCCCGGGCCACGGGGGGGACTGTCCTTCTGCACGGGGTGACCGGGAGCGGGAAGACGGAGGTGTATCTGAGGGCCGTCCAGGAGGTGCTGGAGGAGGGCCGCCAGGCCGTGGTCCTGGTCCCCGAGCTGGCCCTGACTCCGCAGGCCGTCGAGCGCTATCGAGGGCGTCTGGGTGGCACCGTGGGAGTGCTGCATTCCGGCCTGGCCGACCCCGAACGCCGGGAGCAGTGGTGGGGCTTGCGGCGGGGAGAGCTGAACGTGGCCCTGGGGACGCGCTCGGCGGTTTTCGCGCCCCTGGACAGGCCGGGCCTCTTCGTGGTCGACGAAGAGCACGAGACTTCCTACAAGCAGGAAGGAGCCCCGCGCTACCACGCCCGGCAGGTGGCCTTCCAGAGGGCAGCCCGCCACGGGGCTGCCGTGGTGCTGGGCAGCGCCACGCCGTCGCTGGAATCCTATCACCTGGCCCGACAGGGGCGATTCCGCCTGATCGAACTGCCCGGCAGGCCTGGAGGACGACCGCTTCCGACCGTGCGGATCGTGGACATGCGCCGGCACCTGCGCAAGGGACGCCTCCTCTCGCCCGAGCTGGGTGAGGCTCTGCGCGATCGGGTCGCCCAGGACGAGCAGGTGGTGCTGCTCTTGAACCGACGGGGATTCGCCAGCTTCCTTCAGTGCCAGGAGTGCGGCTTCGTGCCGACCTGCCCGGAGTGCAGCATCTCCTTGACCTGGCATCGGGCGCGAGGCGTGGTGCGCTGTCACTACTGCCTGCACCAGGAGCCTCCTCCAGAGACCTGTCCAGGTTGCCAGGGCCATCGCTTCCGCACCGGGGGGGCTGGCACCGAACGTCTGGAAGCGGAGGTCCAGGAACTGGTCCCCGGCGTTCCGCTGGTGCGGATGGACAGCGACACGACAAGCGGGACGGGGGCTCACCGCAGGTTGCTCGATCGCTTTGGAAGCGGGCAGGCGAGGATCCTGGTCGGCACCCGCATGATCGCGAAAGGCCTGGACTTCCCTTCGGTCACCCTGGTGGGCGTGGTGCGGGCGGATGCCGAACTGCACATGCCGGATTTCCGCGCGGCCGAGCGGACCTTCCAGTTGTTGGCCCAGGTCGCCGGGCGGGCCGGTCGGGGAGACCGTCCCGGCGAGGTCCTACTCCAGGCCATGGACCCCGAACACCCCTGCCTGCTGGCGGCCGCGACCCACGACTACGGCGCCATGTGTCGCAGCGAACTGGCCATTCGGAGGGAGGCCGGCTACCCACCCTTCTGTCGCCTGGTCCGGCTGCTGGTCAGCCATCCCGATCCCGACCGGGTGGAGGCTGAGGCCATCCGGATCGGGAGCATCCTGTCGGCTCGTCTGCGCCACGCCCAGGTGGTGGGCCCGGCACCCTGCCCCGTTGAACGCGTGCGTGGGCGCCATCGCTGGCACCTGCTGCTGAAGGGCTCGAAAGTGCAGGAACTGATGGACGGAGTGCGGAACTATCTGCGGCCTCCGGAAGGCCCGGATCTCCAGATCCTCGCGGATCCGGACCCCCAGAGCCTGATGTAGCCGGGTCGGGGACCTGGAGGGAAACTTCCTCCCTCCTCACGGTCTTTCACTGCAAGGAGAAGCATGAGGAGGGATTCAATGCACTTGAAACTTCGAACCCTGGTCGTGGGCCTGGCGCTCCTCGTCGTCAGCTCGGCGGTCCAGGCCGCGGACCTGGAACTGTACGTCAAGAATCGTCCCTTCCAGGGAGCCACCCTGACCCGGGGCGGTCAACTGCACGCGGAACTGGGAGCCCTTCTGCAGGCCATCGGCTACTCGTGGACCTTGGACGGAACCCGCGTCGAGATTTCGCGCACGTCCGGAGGAGGTCCGGTCCTGGCGGGCTCCAGTCTGCAGCCCTGCCTGGATGGAAAGCCCCTGGCCCTGTCGCTGGTCGAGGTGCAGGGTCGCTCCTTCGTGTCCCTGGCCGACCTGGCCCGGGTGATGGATCTCTCGTACCGCCCCACCCCGGCCCTGGGCATCGCGGACCTCAACGTCCCCGTCTCCCGGATCCAGGTCCGCGCAACGCCAGTGGCCTCCGAAGCGCCGGTCGCCTCGGGGGGAACGGCGGCAACGGATTCGAGCAAGCCCGCCTCGACCTCCTCGGACAAGCCTGGGATGGTCGAGACCGACGGGACCAATCGGCTCTCGCCGATCCAGATTCTCAAGACCGACTTTTTTGACAGCACCACCCCCGGGACCAGTTTCGTGGGTGAGGTTCGGACCTCAACCAGCATCCGGAACGGTTCGGACCAGCCCCTGGAGAAGGTGACGCTGCATCTGCGCCTGATGAACCTGGCCAACGAGGTGGTGCACGAGTGGACCCATCCCATCGGCCTGATGCGGCCCGGAGCACAGGTCGACTTCACGCCCGAGCCTCCGGTCTGGTACAATTACAACCGGATCCAGGTCACCCCCCAGGTGGTCGTTGAGCATCAGCTTCAGCCGGATCCCGAAGAGGAAGCCGCCCCGGAAGGCCAGGACGGCGGAGGGAGGTAGGCTTTGGCCAAATTGGAAATCAAGTTCGTTCCCGATCCGATCCTGCGCCGGAAGGCCCGCGCCGTCGGACAGGTCGACGCGCGCATCCAGACATTGCTGGACGACATGCTCGAGACCATGTACGCCTCCCAGGGAGTCGGGTTGGCGGCGCCTCAGGTGGGGATCTCCCAGAGGGTCATCGTGGTCGACATCGGGGACGGACCGATCCGCGTGGTCAATCCCAGGTTGACCCTCCTCGGCGAAGAGGAGGAACTGGCCACCGAAGGGTGTCTTTCGATTCCCGGAGTCCAGGGCGACGTCTGGCGTTCCCTGCGGGTTTCGGTCCGGGGCCTGGACGAGCACGGTCGTCCCCTGAGGCTGCAGGCGGAGGGCTTCCTGGCCCGGGCCTTCCAGCACGAGGTGGACCACCTGGATGGTTTTTTGTTCGTCGATAAGGCCAGCGATGTTCGCCCGGTGACGACCGAGGACGACTCGGAACAGGTCTTGGAGCACGGCGAGACGGCGCGCTCGGCCTGACGCGGTCGGGCAGGGCCCCGGGGGCAGGAGGCGAAGGCGCCAGCATCCCCGGTCTGGAGGCTTGGATGCGCGTCGTCTTCATGGGCACCCCGGAGTTCGCGGTCCCCTCTCTGGAGGGGCTCTCGGCAGCCTTCGAGGTGTGTGCCGTCGTCAGTCAGCCTGACCGCCCCCGCGGCCGCGGTCTGAAGGTGGCGCCCACCCCTGTCAAGGTCCATGCGCTGGAGTTGGGCCTGAAGGTCCTGCAGCCGGCCCGGATTCGCGACTCCGAGTTCTTGGAGGAGATCGTCGGCCTGGCTCCGGACATCATCCTGGTGGCCGCCTACTCCAGGCTGATCCCGCCGGCCATCTTGGAATTGCCGCGCCTGGGCTGCGTCAACCTGCACCCGTCCCTGCTGCCGCGCTATCGAGGCGCGATCCCCATCCAGGCCGCCGTGATGAACGGAGATGCCCAGACGGGTCTGACGACTTTCTTGATGGACGAAGGCTACGACACCGGAGACCTTCTGTTGCAGGTGAGCGTCCCGATCGACCCCGAGGAGACCGGGCAGGAACTCTCGGTCCGCTTGGCCCGGGAGGGGGCCCAGGTGCTGGTGGAGACCGTCCACGGGCTGCATGCCGGAACCCTGGTTGGCCGACATCAACCTTTGGAGGCCGACTACACCCGACCCTTGCGCAATGAGGATCTGATCCTGGATTGGGCTCTTCCCGCCCCCAGGGTCCGGGATTTCCTCCGGGCCCTGGCCCACGAACCGGCAGCGCTGACTCTCTGGCGCGGCCAACCCGTGAAGCTGGGGCGCGCCGAAGTCAGACCCGGTCTTCAGGGCCCACCTGGGACCGTGCTGGGGCTGGAGAAGGGGAAGGGGCCCGTGGTGGCCACCGGGCAGGGGGCCGTCCTCCTGAAGGAACTCAAGCCTGCCGGGAAGGGCTGGATGGATGGCTGGGCCTTCGTCCAGGGACGCGAGCTGCGGTCCGGAGAGCGCTTCGGATCGAACTGAGGGGGGCGGTCTGCCATCCAGGGCGGCTTGCTCACGGTGGTATAATCACCCCGGGCCCTTGTGCGGGCCTGTATGCCCTGGAAAGGATCCCCCATGTTTCTCCGCTGTGCCGTGGCCCTGCTTGCCGCGTTCCTGCTTGTCGCCGGTTGTGACCGGCCGGATGAACCGGCCCCGGTCGCTTCGCCGGACTCTTCGTCGGGCCCGTCGATGTCGCACGAGGCCCTGGAGGTTTCTTCAGACCAGCAGGCAGCCATCCTGGAGGTCCTGGAAGGCCTCCACTCGGCCTACGAGGCCCGGGACCTGGAGGCCGTGCTGGGGCGGATTCAACTGGCTATCGAAGCCACGGCCCAGGAGTATCAGGCCCGCCACCCCGAGAAGAAGGAGGCGGCCCAGGAAATCCGGGATGCCTTCCGGGCCTTCCACGAGGACATCTTCCGTCACGAGGACTACCACCTGCAGGACTTTCAGTCCGGCTTTGCGGAGTTCAAGGCCCTTCCGGATGGGACGGTGGAGGTCCTCTCCAGCATCCCCATCATCGGCACGGAGGCCATGACCTTTGAGGACACCGACGGCACCTCGGCCACCATCCGCCTGCGCCTGGGGCGCTTCGTGATGCGCCAGGTGGATGGAACCTGGCAGATCGCGGGGATGGACCTTTTCTGATGGCCGGCTGTCCGGAGGAGCTTGCCCGCAGTTTTCCTGATCACCTTCACGGGGGGAGGGTGAACCTCAAGGATCTGTTGCCATCGGAGCTGGAGGCCTTCGTGCGCCTCCTGGGCCAGTCGCCCTACCGAGCCCGGCAGTTGGTGCGCTGGCTGTACGTCCGAAGGGCGGGTTCGTTCGCTGAGATGACCGATCTGCCCCGGGCCTTCCGCGAGGTCCTGGAGGACGTGGCGGTCCTGCCCTCGCTGCATCTGGCTTCACCCCAGGAATCCCTGCAGGACACCACCAAGTTCTTGTTCACCCTGCCGGACGGCAACCCCATCGAGAGTGTGCGCATGCGCTATCTCGAGCACCTCGGACCGGGGCGCCTGGCGGTCTGCCTGTCCAGCCAGGTCGGCTGCGCGATGGGTTGCGAGTTTTGTGCCTCGGGCAGGCTGGGCCTGGTGCGCAACCTCCAGGCCTGGGAGATGGTGGACCAGGTCCTGGCGATTCAGCGCCTGGTCGATCCTCACGGAGAGCGGGTGGCCAATGTCGTCTTCATGGGCATCGGCGAGCCGCTGCACAACTTCCGGAACCTCCTGCGGGCCATCCGCATCCTCAATCACGGGGACGGTCTGGGGATCGGGATGCGCCATATCGCCATCTCGACCTCAGGGTTGGTTCCCGCCATCCGTCGTCTGGCCGAGAAGAGGCTGCCCCTGAAGCTGGCCATCTCCCTGCACGCCACCCGCGACGATCTCAGGAATCGGCTCATGCCCGTCAACCGGCGCTGGAACCTGGCCGAACTCCTGGGCGCCTGTCGGGAGTATCAGGCTGCCACGGGACGTCGGATGACCTTCGAATACGTGATGCTGGATGGAGTCAATGATTCGTTGGAGGAGGCGGACCGCCTGGTCGAGTTGCTGGGCGGCCTCCGCTCCCTGGTCAATCTGATCCCCTGGAACCCCGTCGACCATCCGTTTTTCCGTCGGAGCTCGAAGATTCGGGTGCGGGCCTTCCAGGATCGGGTCCAGCAGGGAGGGCTGCGCTGCACGGTGCGCCGCGAGAAGGGCTCCGATATCGACGCTGCCTGCGGGCAACTCCGGCTCCGGGAGATCCGCCGACACGTCGGCGCTCCTCCTCGGGCTGAGAACACGCCTGCATTCAGCGCGGGAGGTTGATGCCATGGGTTGGCTGCGGAGTCTGGAACGGGGGATTGAGGAGCGACTGGAGGGCAGTCCTGGGGTGCACATGCACGCTTTGGAGGCCTCGCGGGCCGCAGTGCGGACCCTTCTGGACAGTCGCCGACGCTGCGGCAGCATGACCCTGGTCCCGAACCTGGTCCTGGTGCCCTTCCCGGACCTGGCGGAGGTCCCCGAGGGATTCCCTGAAGAGGTTCTGCGCCTGGTTTCCACCGAGATGCAGCAGCGGGGATTTCGCACCCTCGGGCCCTTCGAGGTGCGTCCGGTGGGTCCGGAGGCGGGCTTGGAGGACGTCGAGGTTCGCTGGACGGACAGCCGCGGCATTCCCGCGCTGGGCATGGTGGAGGGGGTTGAGGGGCCCGCTGGGGGAGGGCTCTGGGGCATCGCCTGTGAGGGCGTGGTGATCGGCCGCGGACCGGAGTCGGACATCCGTCTGGTGGACCCGGGGTTGTCCCGTCTTCACTTGAAGCTGCACGTGACCGAGGAGGGCAAGGTGGTCCTGGAGGACCTTCAGAGCCACAACGGCACCCGCCTGGGCCGCCGCCAGGTCACCGAAGCCACGCCCGTCAAGTCCGGGACCCGGGTCGGGATCGGAGAGTCGGTGCTGAGGGTGTGGGTCCTGCCGGGTCTGGCGGCCCGACTGCGCGAGGCCGAATAGCCAGACCCGGCGGGGATCAGGCCTGCTGGGCCTTCATGTAGGCATGGTCGGCGTCCACGTAGTTGGCGGCCGCACGGATCAGGTTCTCGTCGCGGATGTCTTCATGCCCGATCAGGGCCGCGGCAAAGAAGACCGAGCGATCCATGTAGTTCCCCTGTTTGCGCTGTTCTTCAAACTCGCGTTCGACGTTCTGCTTGATCTCGCGCACCATCGTCTTGACCTCGGGAGGGAGGGCAGCCAGCACGCGGCCCAGCTCCTCGCCGGCCTCCTCCAGGCGCTTCTCGGCGGTCTGTCCGGTCATCTCTGGAACGGTCACGGAACCTCCAATGGTGGGGGGACGGCCTCGTTTTACATGCCAGCAACATCTTTCCGTTGCTGCAGGCCGTGGCCCGGACTACTATAGTCTTGTCGTATACCACGTTGCGTTGGTGGCTCCTTTCGGGGGGGCGCCGTCCAGGGGATTCCACGCGAGGAGTTGACCGATGAACATCCAGACCAATCCGGCCGTCTCATCCCAGACCAAGGGGATGACGGAGGTCAACGTTCCGCTGCAGGTTCCCGGGGACATGCTGGTGGTGGATCCCAAGACGGGCCGGATGCCCATCGACGACTTCCAGGTCCAGTTGCTGCCCAATGACGCGATCGTCACCAATCAGTCCGAGGTCCAGAAGCTGGTCGGTCAGATCAAGGAGGAGACCTTGCCCGAGGGCATGCTCCCCAAGGTCGGTGACTCGCCGGCTGGCCTGAAGGTCGCCCGGGGCAAGAACGTCGTCAACTCCTTCGGCCAGATGGCCGGGGGCATCGGTGTCTACAGCCTGGCCGGCTGGGGGTCGTGGGGCATTCCAGCAGCCATGGCCGGTCAACTGGCCGGGATCGGCGGGGCCGTGGGCCTCCTGACCGGGGCCGACCAGTTGAAGGAGGCCCTGGACGCCAAGCACTTCTACGAGGGCCTGAAGGCCAAAGGCACCGAGAGCATTCCCATGCAGGTGCCGGTCCGCAACGAAGAGGGCAAGATGGTTGCCGGCGTCCGTGATGTTCCTATCGACGAGATCGTCAAGGGAGCCCGGGACAAGGCCATCATGAGTGGCATCAGCATCGTGTCCAGCGGCGCGATGATCGCGGCCGCCCTGGGCGCTCCGGCCGTCGTGGCGGTGGGCGCGGTGGCCCTGGGACTGGGCTCGATGGTCTTTGGGATGCGCGGGGCCCTCAAGGCCATCGGCGGCAAGATCGCCGAGAAGTTCAAGAACATCTTCACCAAGGACAAGCCCGCTGCCAACGAGGCCGCCTCGGGCACGGCGAACAAGCCGCAGGTGGTGCCTTCGGGTTCGCCGGAGGTGAAGGGCGCCAAGGAGGCCTCGCCTCCAGCTCCGCAGGCGATGCCCGCCACGGCTGGGACGGCTCCCCAGGCTTCCACCGCCCCCGAAGCCCCAGCCGCCCCGCAGGCCCCTCCCAGCCTGGACGATGATCAGATCCAGCAGATCAGCGCCAGGGTCCAGGACCTCCAGGCTCAGTTGATGGCCGACCCCAGCATCGCTGGAACCCTGCAGCAGATGCAGGAGTTGATGCCTTCGGCCATCCAGAATCCGGACGGCGCCGAAGCCGCCGAATACCTCAAGGTGGAGGAGGGGCTCAAGACCCACCCGTCCGCGGGTCCCGTCTACAGCGAGCTGGTCGAGCTGCAGACGGCCCTGCTCTCCGACCCGCGGGTCCAGCAGATGATGTTCGAGCAGCAGGTGGCGGCCAGCCAGGCAACTGCCGGCTAGGAGCCTGTGTGAATACCGCGTCGGTCGCCTCGCCGGGTCTCTTGCACCCCCGCTGTGTTGCAAAAAATCTCATTTGCCACCAGCAAACCACGACTTTTTGCGCCTTGCGGGGTGCACAAGATCCCTCGGCGATGCTCGGTCCGGATACTCACACAGACTCCTAGGCTTCCTGGTCCAGCGCGCGTCGGTTCGCTGAAGAAGGCCCACGCGTTGCGGGCGGGCCTTCTTTCATGCCCGGCAGCGCGGACAGGCAGGAAGGCGGACCAGGCCGAACCATGTCCTGCCCGGGAGCAGGCGCCGCAAGCAGCCCCGAGGCCACCCAGATCTGGAGGAACCATGCACGACGTCCACGCCTACGCCGCCTTCTCGGCCACCGACGCCCTGGGTCCGCTGACCATCTCCCGTCGCGAGGTCGGTCCTCACGACATCCTGATCGACATCAAGTTCTGCGGCATCTGCCATTCCGATATCCACCACGTCCGTGGAGATTGGGGCAAGGTGGCCTACCCCGTGGCCCCGGGTCACGAGATCGCCGGGGTCGTGTCGGCCGTGGGGGCAGAGGTGACCCGCCACGCCGTGGGCGACCGGGTGGGCGTGGGCTGCATGGTCGACTCCTGCCGGGCGTGTCCCTCCTGCCACCAAGGAGAGGAGCAATACTGCCATCAAGGCGCCGTCATGACCTACGGCAGCGTGGATCGCCACGGCGACTTGACGCACGGGGGCTACTCCACCCATCTGGTGGTGCCTGAGGACTTCGCGGTTCGGATCCCCGATGGGCTGGACCTGTCCGTGGCGGGGCCGATCATGTGCGCCGGGATCACGACCTACTCGCCGTTGCGCCACTGGGGCGCGGGCCCAGGCAAGAAGGTGGCCATCGTCGGGCTGGGCGGCCTGGGCCACATGGCGGTTCAGTTGGCTCACGCCATGGGCGCCGAGGTGACCGTCCTGTCCCAGACCCTGAACAAGATGGAGGATGGTCTGAGCCTGGGGGCCGACCACTACCACGCCACCAGCGATTCGGAGACCTTCAAGACGCTGGCGAACATCTTTGACCTGATCCTGAACACCGTCAGCGCCAGGATCGACCTGAACGCCTACCTCTCGCTTCTGGCCGTGGACGGAACGTTGGTGAACGTCGGGGCTCCGTCCGAACCCCTGGCGGTCCAGGTCTTCTCTTTGCTCATGAGGCGCCGGTCCTTCGCAGGTTCCCTGATCGGCGGCATCCGCGAGACCCAGGAGGTCCTGGACTTCTGCGCCGAGCACGGGGTCGCCCCGCGGATCGAGTTGATCCCGGCCCAGAAGATCAACGAAGCCTTCGAGCGTGTCCTGGCTTCGGACGTGCGCTACCGCTTCGTGATCGATATTGCGACGCTGAAGGAATAGCCGCCCAGGCACAGGTCAGCCCAGGCGGGCCCGCTCCTCTTCGATGAGGCTTTCGTCGAGCTTCTTGAAGAGGGGGCGGGGCTCGCCCAGAACGTGCCCCTCGGCGAGCTCGGGCATGGCCCAGGGGCCTGCCTCGGGGTCTCCGGAGAGGCCCAGCACGGCGTGCAGGGTTCGGCTGCTGTTGGGCAGGAACGGGGTCAGGAGCACCCGCAGGGCGGCGATCAGGCGCACCATGGTGGCCATGACCGTTCCGGTCCGGTCCTTGTCGGTCTTGACCAGTTTCCAGGGCGCCTGGGTGTCGAAGTAGCGGTTCCCTTCCCGGGCCAGCTCCATGGCCTCGGCCAGGGCCGATTTGAACTGGCAGGTCTCCAGCAGGCCGCCAATCCTCTCGAAGGCCTGTCGGGCTTGATCCAGGATGGCCTGGTCCTCGGGGGTCTCGTGGGCCACCGGGACCCGCCCTTCGAAATGTTTGGCGGTGAAGGTCATGCTGCGATGGACCAGGTTGCCCCACCAGCCCACCAGCTCGTCGTTGTTGCGCCGGTGGAACTCGCTCCAGGAGAAGTCGGTGTCCGATCCTTCCGGAGCGGCGGCGGTCAGGATGTAGCGCAGCGGGTCGGGGTCGTAGCGGTCCAGGAAGTCGTTGGTCCAGACGGCCCAGTTCTCGGAGGTCGAGAACTTGCGACCCTCCAGGTTCAGGAACTCGTTGGCGGGCACGTCGTCGGGCAGGTTCAGCCCACCGCGGCCCATCAGCACCGCCGGCCAGCGGATCGAGTGGAACGGGATGTTGTCCTTGCCGATGAAGTAGAAGGTGCGGGCCTCGGGGTCCTCCCACCAGTCCTTCCAGGCTTCGGGCCGACCCTGGCGGGTGGCCCACTCGATGCTGGCCGAGAGGTAGCCGATGACGGCCTCCCACCAGACGTAGATGCGCTTGCCCTCATAGCCCTCGACGGGGACGGGGATGCCCCAGTCGATGTCCCGCGAGATGGCGGAATCCCGCAGACCTTCCTGCAGGTAGCGGCGCGAGAAGTTCACCACGTTGGAGCGCCAGTGGGGCTTGTCCGAAAGCCATTCGACCAGGCGGTCGTTGAAGGCGGACCAGCGGAAGAAGAAGTGCTCGGTCTGGCGGGGCACGGGTGTGCTTCCGCAGGTCTTGCAGCGGGGATTCCCCAGGTCTTCGGGGTCCAGGGTTCGCCCGCAGGCCTCGCACTGGTCGCCTCGAGCCTTCTCGTGCCCGCAGTGGGGGCATCGCCCTTCGACGTAGCGGTCGGGCAGGAAGCGTTCCTCCTGGGCGCAGTAGAGCTGCGTCTGGGGTTGGAGGACGATGAACCCCTTGCGGTACAGGTCCAGGAAGAGATCCTGGACCACCTGCCGGTGGTTCTCGGTGTGGGTGCTGGTGAAGAGCTCCCAGCGGATGCCCAGGCGGTCGAAGGAATCGACGATCATCCGGTGGTAGCGTTCCGCCACCTCCACGGGAGTGATCCCTTCAGACTGGGCGCGAACCGTGATGGGCGTCCCGTGTTGATCGGTCCCCGAGACCATCAGGACCCGGTCCCCCTTCATCCGGTGGTAGCGGGCGAACTCGTCGGCCGGCAGGTAACAGCCGGCCACGTGCCCCAGGTGCAGTGGGCCATTGGCGTAGGGCCAGGCGACGGCCACCAGGATCGATCGGGACATGGTCAGGCCTCCAGGGGGACGGAATCGGCCCGGGGCTTCGTGGGGAGTGCGCCGGCTCCTGTGTGGGCGAAGGGGCAGGCTCCCCGGGACTGGGTGCGAATGCTCCGCCCATGAGCAGCAAGATTCGCCTCGGTCTTCTCTTTGGCGGCCGTTCCGCCGAGCACGAGATCAGCGTGCTTTCGGCACGTGCCATCCTGGCTGGCCTGGACCCTCAGCGTTATCAGGTCATTCCGCTGGCTCTGACCCGCGAGGGGCGTTGGCTCTCGCCCGGTTCCTCCCAGGCTGCCCTGGAAGCCGGACGCGCCGAAGGTCTGTGCGGGGCGCTGGGCCTGTGCCCCGGGGCCGGAGAGCGGACCCTGGTCTCCATCGGTGAGGGAGCCGACGGGACGGCGCCTGAGTTCGTGGACCTGGACGTGGTCTTCCCGATCCTCCACGGCACCTATGGGGAGGATGGCACCGTCCAGGGGTTGCTGGAGATGGCGGGTCTGCCCTACGTGGGGGCGGGCGTCTCGGGATCGGCCGTGGGGATGGACAAGGCCCTCATGAAGGGCTTGCTGCGGGCCGCTGGCCTGCCCGTGCTGCCGGACCGGGTGCTGCTGCGCCATCGCCTGGGCTTCGAGCCGGAGGCCGCGCTGGCGGAATGCCTGGAAGACCCTGGTCTGCCTTGCTTCGTGAAGCCTGCCAACCTGGGATCCAGCGTCGGCATCCGGCGGGCGCGAACGCCCGAGGAGCTGCTGGCGGCGCTGAACCACGCGGCGGAGTACGATCGCAAGATCCTGGTCGAGCAGGCCGTCGAATCCCCTCGGGAGTTGGAAGTCGGAGTGATCGGCAACGAGGTCCCGGAGGTCTCGGTGGTGGGGGAGATCTGTCACTGCGGGCCTTTCTACGACTACCGGACCAAGTATTTCACCCAGGAGAATCCGCCCCCCCGGATCCCCGCCCCGCTGACCCCCGAAGAGACCGAACGTGCCCGTCATCTGGCTGCCCAGGCCTGGAAGGCCCTGGACCTCAACGGACTGGCCCGGGTCGACTTCCTCATGGACTCGGAGGGGCGGATCTGGATCAGCGAAGTGAATACCATGCCCGGCTTCACCCCGATCTCGATGTTCGGCAGACTCTGGGAAGCCAGCGGGGTGCCCTTCGCCGAGCTGCTGGATCGGTTGGTGGGCCTGGCCTTCCAGAGATTCGAGGATCGCCAGCGCAACCGGGTGCGGCCGGCCGAGTAGCGGGCCCTCTACCTCCCCAGGGCGTCCTCGAGATCCTGCTGGTTCGCCCCTTGCTTGTTGGCCAGGACCGTCAGCAGGACCACCATCCGGTGCTGGCTGGAGGCGGACTCGCTGAACCCCTGGAGCACCAGCAGCATCCCACCCAGAAGGGCCAGGCCGGTTCCCAGGACCACGCCGCAGAGTCGGTTGTTCATCAGCCCCTCGTTGTGGACCCGGTTTCATTGGACCATCTCGCTGACGATCGAAGCCAGCCCCTGGGCCTGGACCGTGGTGTCGTAGGCAAAGAAGAAGTAGAGGGCCAGACCCAGGCCGATCACGATCAGGATCAGGCTCCACCCGGCCCCGATCAGGACGTTTGTGTTGCGCGGGATCGTCATCGCTCCTTTGGGCCTGGTCCTTCACCGGGGCCGGGTCCGAGCCCTGGTCGGCTCCTATTCGAACAACAACAACTGCTCGGAGGAGTCGGCGGACCGGCGGGGGCGCTTGCGCCTCGTGGCAACTGAAGCCAGGGCCTCCCCTTCAGCGCGGACGGGGGCCGCTCGCAGCTCCCGGGTCGGATCCTGCAGCAGGTCGCCCAGCCAGGCCTGGCGCATGGCCGGCGAGGCGCTCCATCTCGCAGGCTCCAGGGTCAGGGCCCAGCGCGCCGGGAACTGGCGGACCACATCGACGACCGCCGGGCCGGAAAGGTCGATTCCCGGCTCCAGGACCAGGCTGCCGACGTGGCGCGCCAGCTCGGAGAGGTCCCGGTTGAGCAGTGCAGACCAGGAAGCGACCGTCACCAGGGGTCCCAGGCGGGCGACCTCTTCGTCCATGATTCCGATCTCCATCTGGGGCAAGGCCAGACCGCGTTCGAGATCCGCCTTCCAGACTTGGACCTGACCGGTCAGCAGCAAGGTGGGCCGGGCACGGGAGGCGATCATCCCCAGGGCCACCCGGCGCGCCGCTTCTGGAGGCTGGAGGTTGAGTCGGCAGCGATCCTGCTCCAGGACGATTGCCAGCAGGGCAGACTCTTCCTGGCGCAGGGCGGGCTGGCGCCGGGGCGGGCAGGCCGGACCCGTCAGCCGGCGGTCCTCCAGGTGCCAGGAACAGCCCAGGCAGTCCAGGGCGTGCTGGAGGTCGGGCCAGACCTGGGGCGCCGTGACCAGGCCCCAGGGAGTCGGCCCCCAGCAGCGCACCCAGCCTCGCGGGGTGCGGGCCATTCGCGTGTGCTCCAGCAGGTGGTGGAGGGTCTCGGGGATGGGACCCCGCAGCTCCAGATGTGCGCCCAGGACCGCGTGCAGGGACGCCGGGGGGCCGTCGGGGGGGGCGGTGTCCCGCCACAAGGGGAGAGGACCGAACTCGCGATCCAGTCGTTCCGCCAGGATCCGGACGGGACGCCAGGGGGGCATGGGCTCGAGATGCTCGAGTTCCTTCCAGGCATCGGGCCCGTTCGGTCCGGGAGGCAGCACCTGGGGGGAGTTCGGATCCCATGCGCTCTTCGGCAGCCCGGCCGCGCCCTGGAGGTGGCCCGCCAGGTCCCGGGCCGCACGAGCCCCGACCGGAGCCGAGAAGGGAACCCACAGATCCAGGCCGTCGCCGGCGGCGACCAGGGGGACTCCTCGGAGTCGGGCGGTTTCCTGGAGGGCGCGAGCCCCGTCGAGGTCCGGGGCCTTCAGCACCACGGAGTCCGGTGAACCCGGTCGGGCATAGAGGCCGATCTCCACCTCGCCCCGCACGTGCCGTTCCAGGTCTTCCACGCGGATGGGACCGGGCACGACGTCCCAGCCCTCGCCAGGCCGGCGGCGGGCGTGGACATCCCTTCGCCCTCGGAAAAGGCGCTGCAGGAGTCGGGCCCGGGCTCGATCCTCGGAAGACATCTCTGCCGTGGTGCGCCGTGGTCGCCGAGGATCCTTCCGAATCGAGTTTCCTGGCTCCTGAAAGGGGCGACGAGCGTGAACTCTGAACCTTTGCGGGCCTGGCAGCATCCAAGAGGGTGTGGGGGGCGACAACCATGAATGTTTTCGAAGGAAGCTTGAGATGAAGAAAATACTCATCGTCGGGGGTGTGGCCGGCGGCGCCACAGCGGCCGCGCGTCTGCGCCGGCTCAGCGAGGAAGACCAGATTGTCCTCTTTGAAAGGGATGAGAACATCAGTTTCGCCAACTGCGGTCTGCCCTACTACATCGGCGGGGTCATCCAGGATCGCGAGAAACTGCTGGTGCAGACCGTCGAGGGGATGTCGCAGCGCTTCAACCTGGACATCCGCAACTTCAACGAGGTGACGGGCATCGACCGCAAGGCCAGGACCGTCACGGTCCTCCGGACGCAGACCGGTGAGACCTACACCGAGAGCTACGATGTGCTGATCCTTTCTCCGGGGGCTCGCCCCATCCAGCCTCCGATCCCGGGAATCTCAGAGGTCGACAATCTCTTTACACTGCGAAACATCCCCGACACCGACGCCATCGCCGGATTCCTGGCGGAGCGCGCTCCCCGCCACGCTGTGGTGGTGGGAGGGGGCTTCATCGGCGTGGAGATGGCTGAGAACCTCCTCGAGCGCGGGCTGAAGGTCACCCTGGTCGAGAAGATGCCGCAAGTCCTGGCGACTCTGGACTTCGAGATGGCCCAGATGGTCCACCAGGAACTGGAGTCCCACGGGGTCGAGCTGGTCCTGGGAGACGGGGTTTCGCACTTCACCGAGAAGGGGCACGTCCTGCACCTGGATTCGGGGCGGAAGCTGGCGACGGATCTGGTGATCCTGTCCATCGGGGTGACTCCTGAGAACTCCCTGGCCAAGGCGGCGGGCCTGAAACTGGGGCCTCGCGGCCACGTGGTCACCAGTTCCAGGCTGCGGACCCTTGATGCCGAGACTGGCCAGGAACTGCCGGATATCTACGCCATCGGGGACGCCATCCAGGTGAAGGACTTCGTGACGGGGCAGGACACGGCCATCGCCCTGGCCTGGCCCGCCAATCGTCAGGCTCGCCTGGTGGCCGACATCATCCACGGCCGCGACGTCGAGTATCGAGGGTCCTTGGGGACCTCGGTCCTGAAGGTCTTCAACCTCACCGTGGCCTCCACGGGGAACAACCAGCGGACCCTGGAGTCGCGCGGGATCCCCTGCCAAGCCATCCACGCCCACCGGGGCAACCACGCCGGCTACTATCCTGGCAGCACCAACATCGCCCTGAAGCTGGTGTTCAACCCGGAGACCGGCCAGATCCAGGGAGCCCAGGCGGTAGGTCAGCAGGGCACCGAGAAACGCATCGACGTGATCGCCACCGCCATCAAACTGGGGGCGAAGGTCCCGGACCTTGCCGACCTGGAGTTGAGCTACGCCCCGCCCTTCTCCAGCGCCAAGGATCCGGTCAACATCCTGGGCTACATCGCAGAGAACGTCTTCAATCAGGAGTACGGGGTGGTCGGGGTCCAGGAGATCGAGCGTCTGGCTTCCGAGGGCGCCTTCTTCCTGGACGTCCGGACGCCTCTGGAGTTCAACACGGGTCACTTCCCCGGGGCCGTCAACATCGAGGTGGACCAGTTGCGCCAGAGAATCGGCGAAATCCAGGTCCCCAAGGACACGCCGATCCACGTGAACTGTCAGGTCGGCCTGCGAGCCTATCTGGCCATCCTGATCCTGAAGGCGCACGGCTTCACCCGGCTGTACAACGTCTCGGGCGGTTACTCGACCTACAAGGCCTATTCTTATCGACCTGGCACCTCCGCGGTTGCCGAACCTCCCGTCGAGGTGAATGAGGTCACCGGGCAGACCATCCAAGCCGAGGGGAACCAGCCTTCCGGTCTGGTCAAGGTGGTCGATGCCGTGGGCTTGCAGTGTCCTGGGCCCCTCCTGGCGACCTATCAGGCCGTCCGGGAGGTCTCTGAGGGGGACAGGGTGCGGGTGGTGACCACGGATCCCGGCTTCGTCAAGGATGTCGAGTCCTGGTGTCGGACCAACGGGCACACCCTGGCCGGTCTGTCCAAGGAAGGCAACAAGCACGTCGCCGAGATCGTCAAGGGAGCCCGCGCGGGGCTGGCGCCTTCCGGAGCCGTCGCAACCCAGGAGAACGCCACCCTCGTGCTCTTCAGCGGAGATCTCGACAAGGCCCTGGCGGCGATGGTCATCGCCCAGGGGGCCGCGGCCCAGGGGAAGCGGGTGACGGTCTTCTTCACCTTCTGGGGGCTCAATGCCCTGCGCAAGGCACAGGCTCCTCCGGTCTCCAAGACGATGGTGGAGAAAATGTTCGCCTGGATGATGCCTCAGGGGGCCGCGAAACTGAGCCTCTCCCAGATGAACATGGCCGGTCTGGGCAAGGCCATGATCCAGGGGATCATGAAGGCGAAGAACGTCGATTCCCTGGAGGTCATGATGCGCAAGGCCATGGACCTTGGCGTGACCTTCATTGCCTGCACCATGTCGATGGACTTGATGGGCATCAAGCAGGAGGAACTTCTGGACGGGATCGAGTACGGCGGCGTGGGCGCCTATATCGCGGCCAACGAGAACGTCGGCACCACGTTGTTCATCTGAAGAATCGACTTCGGATTTACGAATGAAGCCCTGCCGGGGAACACCGGCAGGGCTTCATTCGTCTCAGCGCCCGATCAGGCAGTCTACTTCAGGGTCGCCTGGCGCCGCTCCGCGTGGCTCATGGCGGCCAGTTTCTTGACCTTCTCCAGGTCCAGGCCCAGGCCCTCGGCCAGGCGGGTTCCATACTCCATGTCCGCGTTGTAGCACTGAGAGACGTGGCGGTATTTCACGTTCTCGGTCACGGGCATGATGTCGGCGATGGTGTTGGAGATCAGAAGCGACCGCTTCTCCTCGGTCATCAGGCGGTACAGGCGCCCAGGAGCCTTGAAGACGTCGTCGGTCGGGTCATCCTTGGGGTCGTAGTGCCAGGCCGTGCCCTCCAGGCTCAGGGGCGGCTCGCGGAATTCGGGGTTGTCGGCCCACTGACCCTCGCTGTTGGGGTCGTAGTGCACCGTGGCGCCCAGGTTGCCATCCACGCGCATCAGGCCGTCGCGGTGGTAGGAATGGACCGGGCAGCGCGGGGCGTTCACGGGGATCTGGTCGTGGTTCACCCCCAAACGGTAACGCTGGGCGTCGCCGTAGGAGAAGAGGCGCCCCTGCAGGAGTTTGTCGGGCGAGAAGCCGATCCCGGGCACCACGTGGGCCGGGTTGAACGCTGCCTGCTCGACGTCCGCGAAGTAGTTCTCGGGGTTCTTGTTGAGCTCCAGGACGCCCACCTCGATCATCGGGAACTCGCCGTGAGGCCAGACCTTGGTGATGTCGAAGGGGTTCTCGTAGTGGTTCAAGGCCTGCTCTTCAGTCATGACCTGGATGTAGAGGGTCCAGCTCGGGAAGTCGCCGCGTTCGATGGCGTCGAACAGGTCGCGCTGGTGGCTTTCGCGG